>JBBRGO010000021.1:0-23144 GCA_038224055.1 Actinomycetales bacterium | reverse complement strand
CACCTCGAGCAGCACCCAGTCCGGCCCCACGTCGAGCAGGATGCCGTGCAGGGGCCCACCCGGGAGTCGCACCGTCAGCGGTGAGCCGACGTTCGCGAGCAGTCGCGCATGGAGGTCGATGAGGGCCCTTTCGCGCCGGGTCCGGTCCGCGATCTCCCAGTGCAGGTCGCGAGCCTCGTCCGAGGCGACCTGCGCCGCCAGATCGTCGAACAACCGGTCCCACCGCACGTCGCCAGCGTAGCGAGCGCCGCAGGGCTCACGGAGGCCGTCATCCACAGCAGTCACAGGCACCGTTGACCAAACGCAGGTAAACGGCATTGAATGAACGCTATGATTGGCTCAGGGGTCGACCGGACGAGCGCACGCCTCCAGCGAGGGCGGGGGGTGGCCCGTTCGCTGGCGACCGCCGCGCTCTCCCTCGCCGCCCTGAGAGCCTTCGTGCTCATCGCGGCCGACGGCTGGCCCTTCGCGACCGGCAGCCCACCGGGCCGGTCCGGGCCCGCGAGCGCCGACGCGACCCTCGAGGCGATCCTGCTCTGGACCGGCGCCGCGCTGACGGCGTGGCTCGCCGCCGGGGCGTTGGTCACGACGCTCTCCCTGGCGCCGGGAGCACTGGGCCGGCTGGGCACCGCGATGGCGCCGCGGGTCACCCCGGCCCTCGTGAGACAGCTCCTCGTGGTGGGGATCGGCGCCGGGCTCGGGGCGCTGTCCCTGCCCTCGTGCGCGACGGCGGCCACGGGGTCTCGGGCGGCCGCCGCCGCGCAGCTCGACCCCGGCTACCACCCGACGCACGCCGGATCGGTCCCGACGACTCGGCAGGCCCCCGACCCCTCCCACGAGGGTGATCCCTCCCCCGGGTGGCGACCTGCCCGCCCGACACCGTCCCACGACGCGGCGACCGGGTCAGTCCTCGCCCCGCCGCCTCGCCACCGAGAGGCCGTCCTCGACACGGTCACGGTCCGTCGCGGCGACACCCTGTGGGGGATCGCAGCCGACCACCTCGGACCCTCCGCGTCCGTCGGTGCGATCGCCCACGAGTGGCCCCGGTGGTATGCCGTCAACCGCGCGGTCATCGGCGAGGACCCCGACCTCATCCGGCCCGGGACGCAGCTGCGCCCCCCACCGGACCGGTCGTCGTCGTGACGCCGACGCGCCCGGGGACCCGCCGCGTCGCCGCACGGCCGACCGCCGTCGAGGCGGGGAGGGCGTTCGGGGTTCGGCGCATCCCCCGGACGGCGCCGCGGATCATCAGCGCCGACGAGGCCTACGGCGAGCAACCGGCACCACCTCAGGAGACGCTCTCCCTCGACTTCCGGCTCTGCGACGACGAGGACTTCGGCCGACAACAGACGCGCAGCAGCCAGCTTCCGGCTGCGCACCCCTTCGTCGCCAAGCTCTCGCAGGCCATCGTCGAGGTCGTCTCCGGCCAGCGCCCCGCGCCGCAGCTGATCAGGCACACCTCGCCGACGGTGTACGCGGTGGTGGCCCGACGGGCCATGGTCTCGGCGCGGCGCCGTCAGGCCGAGCCCCGCCGGCCCGCCGTGGTCCGCCGGGTGCGCGTGTGTGAACCCGCCGACGGGATCGTGGAGGCGTGCGCCGTGGTCGTGTCCCACGGACGGGTCCGCGCCCTCGCCATCCGGCTGGAGGGCCTCGACGGTCGCTGGCTCGTCACCGCTCTCACCATCGGGTGAGAGCGGACGGCCGATGACCCGAGCGCTCAGTGGCGCTTGCGCTTGACCTTCTTGCCGCGACGGTCGGCCTTGCGCGGGGCTGCCTGCTGACCGCCCGTCTCCACGGCCCGCCCGTCCTCGCCGGGGGCGGTGTACCGCAGTGCGCTCGATCGCTGGGCGCCGTCGCCGAGGTCGACACCGCTCACCGTCACCTCCGCGGAGGCTCCGGAGTCGGGCACCACGTCGTCGGGCACCACGTCGTCGGGCACCGCGCGCTCGGGCGCCACGTCGTCCGGGACGGTGCCGCCGGAGCCGTTGAGGCCCCCGAACATGTCGGAGACGGCCCGCGGCGCACCACCGACCACGGCCGAAGGGTCGGCCGGGGTGACGTCGACCTGGACGGAGAACAGGTGCGAGACCGACTCCTCCTTGATCCCCTCCATCATCGCCTCGAACAGCTGGTAGCCCTCGCGCTGGTACTCGATGAGGGGGTCACGCTGGGCCATCGCGCGCAGACCGATGCCCTCCTGCAGGTAGTCCATCTCGTAGAGGTGCTCGCGCCACTTGCGGTCGAGCACGGAGAGCACGACGCGGCGTTCGACCTCGCGCATCGTCTCCTCACCGAGGCTCTCCTCGCGACGGTCGTAGGCGGTGTGGGCATCCGACATCAGCTGCTCCCGGAGCAGCTCGGCGGTGATCACCTGCCGACCTCCGGCCATCTGCTCGACCTCGTCGATCCCGAGCGAGACGGGGAAGACCTGGCGCAGCGCGTCCCACAGCTGCTCGAGGTCCCAGTCGGCCGCGAAACCCTGCGCGGTCGCCGCGTCGACGTAGGACCCCACGACGTCGTTGACGAACAGCCGCAGCTGCTCGTGCAGGTCCTCGCCCTTGAGGACAGCTCGGCGCTCGTCGTAGATGACCTGACGCTGGCGGTTCATCACGTCGTCGTACTTGAGGACGTTCTTGCGGATCTCGTAGTTCTGCGCCTCGACCGCGCCCTGGGCCTTCTGGATGGAGTTGGTGACCATCTTGCTCTCGATCGGCTGGTCGTCCTCCATCCCCGCGGACTGCATGAAGCGGTCCACGAGACCGGAGTTGAACAGCCGCATGAGGTCGTCGTGGAGCGAGAGGTAGAAGCGCGACTCACCGGGGTCGCCCTGCCGGCCCGAGCGACCGCGCAGCTGGTTGTCGATGCGTCGGGACTCGTGCCGCTCGGTGCCGAGCACGTAGAGACCGCCGAGCTCGGTGACCTCCTCGTGCTCGGTCGCGACGTCAGCCTCCGACGCGGCCAGCGCCTCGTCCCAGGCCGACTCGTACTCCTCGGGCGTCTCGTGGGGGTCGAGGCCGCGCTGCCGCAGCTCGGCGACCGCGCGGAACTCCGAGTTGCCCCCGAGCATGATGTCGGTGCCGCGACCGGCCATGTTCGTCGCCACGGTGACCGCGCCCTTGCGACCTGCATCGGCGACGATGACCGCCTCCCGCTCGTGCTGCTTCGCGTTGAGGACCTCGTGCCTGATCCCACGCTTCTTCAGCTGCTGAGACAGGTACTCGCTCTTCTCGACCGAGACGGTTCCGACGAGGACGGGCTGGCCCTTCTCGTGCCGCTCAGCGATGTCGTCGACGACCGCCTCGAACTTCGCCACCTCGGTGCGGTAGACGAGATCAGCCTGGTCGGCACGCACCATCGGGCGGTTCGTCGGGATCGGGATGACGCCGAGCTTGTAGATGGAGTTGAGCTCCGCAGCCTCGGTCATGGCCGTCCCGGTCATGCCCGAGAGCTTGTCGTACATGCGGAAGTAGTTCTGCAGGGTGATCGTGGCGAGCGTCTGGTTCTCGTTCTTGATCTCGACACCCTCCTTCGCCTCGATGGCCTGGTGCATGCCCTCGTTGTAGCGGCGTCCTGCGAGCATCCGGCCGGTGTGCTCGTCGACGATGAGGATCTCGCCGTCGATGACGACGTAGTCCTTGTCCTTCTTGAACAGCTCCTTGGCCTTGATGGAGTTGTTGAGGTAGCCGATGAGCGGGGTGTTGACGGTGTCGTAGAGGTTGTCGATGCCGAGCAGGTCCTCGACCCGGGCGATGCCGGACTCGAGCACCCCGACGGTGCGCTTCTTCTCGTCCACCTCGTAGTCACCGCGACCGTCCTCGCCCCGGTTCAGGCGTGCCGTGATCCGGGCGAACTCGACGTACCACTTCGTGGCGATGTCCGCCGGGCCCGAGATGATCAGCGGCGTGCGGGCCTCGTCGATGAGGATCGAGTCGACCTCGTCGACGATGCAGAAGTTGTGACCGCGCTGGACGAGCTCGGTGGGGTCCCAGGCCATGTTGTCGCGCAGGTAGTCGAAGCCGAACTCGTTGTTCGTGCCGTAGGTGACGTCCTTCGCGTACTCGGCGCGGCGCTGGGTCGGGGTCATCGACGAGAGGATGCAGCCGGTCTCCATCCCGAGGGCGCGGTGGACGCGGCCCATCAGCTCCGACTGGTACTCGGCGAGGAAGTCGTTGACGGTGATGACGTGGACGCCCTTGCCGGAGAGTGCGTTGAGGTAGGACGGGAGCGTGGCCACGAGCGTCTTGCCCTCACCCGTCTTCATCTCCGCGACGTTGCCCTGGTGGAGCGCGGCGCCGCCCATCACCTGCACGTCGAAGTGGCGCTTGCCGATGGTGCGCTTGCTCGCCTCACGGACGGCGGCGAAGGCCTCCGGCAGGAGGGCGTCGAGGCTCTCCCCCGCCTCGAGACGCTTGCGGAAGTTGGGCGTCTCCTCGCGCAGCTCCTCGTCGGTGAGCTTCTCGAAGTCGGCCTCGAGCGCGGCGACCTGCTTGGCGATGCCCTGAAGCCTCTTCAGGGTCCGGCCCTCGCCGGCGCGCAGCAGCTTGTCGATGACCATCTGTGATCTCACTCCCGAAGAACGTCGGAGCGCCCGTCCTGGGCGTCGTCGCCCGTGAGGGGTCACGGGACCTGCCTAGGCTAGTCGCTGCCCCGGCTCCCCGACCAACGCCCCGGCGGTGGTCCGCAGTTCCCGGCGGGGCGGCCCCGGTCAGGTGGCCGGCAGGCTGATCCCCCCGGCGAGCCCGAGCCAGTGCGCCATCGACTCGAGGTGGGCGACGAGAGCGGGACGGGCGGCCTCCGGTGCGTGCGCCTCCCAGCTGATCCGGTGGCAGCGGAGCAGCCCCGCCGCCCGGTCGGCCTTGAGGTCGCAGCGCGCCACGAGGTCCTCGCCGTGCAGGAAGGGCAGCACGTAGTAGCCGTGCACCCGCCGGTCCGCCGGGGTGTAGATCTCGATCCGGTAGCGGAAGCCCCACAGTGCCTCGACCCGCTCCCGCTGCCAGATGAGGGAGTCGAAGGGACTGAGCAGGGCCTGCGCCTGCACCCGGCGCGGGACGCGCGCCTCGGCGTGCAGCCAGGCCGGCTGCCAGCCGGGCACCGTGACGGGGACCAGCTCCCCGGAGTCGACCAGCGCGGCGACTGCCGGCCGGGCCCGGGCCCGCGAGATCCGGAAGTAGTCGGCGAGGCACCGCTCGGTGCCGATCCCGTGCGCGCGGGCCGCGATCCGGACCAGCTCGACGTAGCGATCCGGATCGTGCTCGGGACCAGCCCGATGACGCCAGGCCTCACGAAGGTCGCGTGGCGCGGTGGCCTCGAGAGCGGCATACCGTCGCTCGAACGAGCTGGTGCGTCCCGCCGAGCTGATCCGGCCGGCCCAGAAGAGGTACTCGAGCGCCTGCTTGACCTCCGACCAGTTCCAGCCCCAGTGCTCCGTCGGGCGGGGACGGTCGTGGGCCAGCGCCCGCTCCATCTCCCGCGAGGTCATCGGCCCGCGCGCCTCGACCTCCGCCTGCACCGTGTCGACGTAGTCGGGACGCTCGGTGAGGATGCGGCGCATTGACCCCCACGCCTGCTGGGCCGCCTCGCGCATCCGCGGCTCGAGCAACGGCCACGTCGAGGGTGGGATGAGGCTGGCCTCGTGGGCCCAGTACTCGACGAGCCGCCGGGGGTGCTGGTCCCTCGCCCGGTCGAGCAGGGCGGTGTCATAGGGACCGAGCCGGGAGAAGAAGGGAAGGTACTGGCTGCGCGCGAGGACGTTGACGCTGTCGATCTGCACGACACCGACCCGGTCGACGACCCGCTGGACGTGACGCATCGTCGCCGCGAACGGCGCGGGACGCGGGTCGAGGAACCCCTGGGCAGCGATCGCGATCCGCCGCGCCTGGCCGCGGGTGACCGTCCGCGTCGCCGGGCCGGGCGCGTCGGTCATTCGCCCGGTTCGATGAGGCGCTGCCGGACGGCGTACATGGCCGCCTCCATGCGCGAGTGCATCTGCAGCTTGTCGAGGATGTTGCGGATGTGGTTGCGGACGGTGTTCTCGGCGATGTAGAGCTCGGCGGCGATCTCGCGGTTGAGGCGGCCACGGGCGACGAGGCGCAGGATCTCCAGCTCGCGTTCGGTGAGCCGCGGCAGCTCGAGGGCGGGGCTGGGCACGGTCGCGGCCACCGTGGCCCGCTGGCTGATCTGCGCGAACTCGGTGAGCAGTTTCGAGGCCATCAGCGGGGAGATGAGCGAATGACCGTGGTGCAGCGCGATGATGCCGGCCGCCACCTCCTCCGGCGGCACGTCCTTGAGCAGGTAGCCGTTGGCGCCCGCGCGCACCGCCTCGAACAGGTTCGCCTCGTCGTCGGAGCTCGTGAGCATGAGGATCCGCGCCGACGGGACCCGTTGCCGGATGACCCGGCACGCCTCGATGCCGCCACGCTTGGGCATCCCGACGTCCATGACGATCACGTCCGGGAGGGTCTCCTCAGCCTGCTCCACCGCCTCGACCCCGTCGGCGGCCTCGCCCACGACGTCGAACCCCTCCTCGGTGGCGAGGACGGTCTGCAGTCCGCGCCGGTAGAGGGCGTGGTCATCGACGATGAGCACGCGGATGCGGTCGTGCGGGCTCGCACTTCCGGCCGGGTGCGGGGCGGACGTCTGGGTGGAGGTCTGGGTCGGGGTCACGAGGCCATCCTCGCAAAGACCGGCCGTGCCGGGTGCCCCTCGACTCGCGGCATTCTCACCGCCACCCCGGCCCTCCACCCCTTCGCGCCACATGCCGACCACCCGCCCCGGGCGGGGCGGGTGGCCGGGTGCCTGCGGCTCCGGTCAGGCCGATGCGGCCACGTCGTTGTCGGTCTCCAGGTGCAGGACGCCGTAGCTCCAGCCACGGCGGCGGTAGACGACGCTCGGGCGATCGGTCTCGGCGTCGTGAAAGAGGAAGAAGTCGTGCCCCACGAGCTCCATCTGGTTGACCGCGTCCTCGAGTGACATCGGTGCGGCCGTGTGGATCTTCTCCCGGACCTCGATCGGCGAGTTGCCGACGGCGCCGAAGCGATCGAGGTCGGCGTCAGCGGGCTCATCGGGCTCAGCCGCACTGGCGGCGCCGGCGCCCTCGGCGCGCGCGGTTGCCTGCGCGACGGACTCGGGGAGGCGTCGTCCTCGGCTGACCTGCCGCTTGTCGTGCACGCGGCGAAGTCGTTCCATGAGCTTGTCCGCGGCCGCGTCGAGCGCGGCGAACTTGTCATCGAGGCAGGCCTCGGCGCGGATGACGGGTCCCTTGGCATGGCAGGTGATCTCGACCCGGTCCGACCCGCGCGCGACGCGCTCGTGGGTGACGACGACGTCGATGCGGTGCACCTTGGGTGCCAGTGAGGGGACCTTGGCCAGGCGCTCGCCCAGCTGCTCTCGGAATCGGTCGGGGATCTGGACGTGACGCCCAGTGACGACGATCTCCACGTTATCCTCCTTGATCGAACGGTTGATCCTGGTAACAGACCGGGCCCGGGAAAGACCCGCGTGTCGCCTCGGCACCATCCCCTCTCGCTCGATCAGCCCGGGAAACGAGGGCCGCGAACGGTCCGTCGCCCCGGTGGGGCTTCCATGTCCCGACCCTACTTCGGGGTGACCTGACTGGGAAGGCGAACACCGCGAAACGGACTGATCTCACACGCCTGCGACCGGATCCGTGGACCGGATCAGGCGGGTGGCTGCGACGACGGCGGCGACGACGCCGGACGCCCCCGCGTCGCTCAGCACCCGGGCCGCCTCGGCGAGGGTGCTCCCCGTCGTCACCACGTCGTCGACGAGCACGACCCGGCGGCCGACGACGACCTCGTGCCAGCGCGGCGCCAGGATCAACGCGCCGTCGAGGTTGCGGCGCCGGTCCCCCGTGCCGAGACCCGCCTGGTCGGCCACCCTCCTGCCGTGCGCCAGGGCCGGTGCGACCCGAAGGGTGTGCAGTGACTCCCGCTGCACGCGCCGGGCCAACGACTCCAGGGGCACCCCGCCCCGGGCCCGCCTCGACCGCGGGGAGGACGGCGCCGGCACGACGAGGGCGGGAAGTCCCTCCCACCCCCGCTCCGCGACCGCAGCGCGCACGGATGCCGCGAGCAGCGGCGCGAGCAGCGGCGTCGCATCGTGACGACCGTGGTCCTTCCATCGGCTGATGACGGCGCGCACCGGCTCCGCGTAGTCGCACGACGCGTGCACGGGCGGCAGCCCCACCGGGGCAGGCTCCGGGCGAACCCGGCGGGGGCCGCCCACCGCCAACCGGGCCAGTGCCCGGGCACACCGTCGACACCACGCCCGGCCCGGACGCCGGCACCCGAGGCACTCCACCGGCAGGACGAGGTCGAGCAGGGCCGCTGCTCCACGCCGCTCAGCATCCCGGGACGGGTCCACCCGACCACGAGACCACGTCGGCGGCGATCCGTGCCGTCCCGCGGCGCGCGTCGGTGGACGAGGACAGGACGGCCGGGGAGGTGGGGACCCGCAACGGGCTCAGCGACCGGGCACGAGCAGGTCGGTGCCCTCGTCGATCTTGCGCCAGGTGGCGCCCGCCCGCGCGAGCACACTCCCCTCGTCGGTGATGATGATCAGGCCGCGAGGGCCGCCCACGGTGGTGATGCTCGTGCCCCGGGGCACCGCAGCGAGGCGGCTGTCCTTGGGATCGGCGTTCCCGCGGCGACGGATCCCGTCGACACCGGCCCCGATCGAGCCCAGCCAGGCGCGGACCGGCTCCGTGTCGGAGGTCCGCCCGAGGACGGCATACGACGTACTGTCGAGCCAGACGACGTCGCGGATGAGGGTGAGGGGCTGGGCCTGCACCCACGGGGCCGCGAGCGCCGTCGGGGCGCCGTTGGCTGCCCGGACGATGCCGGCGACGGCCAGCTGCGTGTCCTTGCCCGAGGTGTCCGTCGTCACGATGAGCAGGCGTGCCCCATCGGTCGCGACCGTGAGGCTGACGACACGGCGACCGCGGAGCCACGGGACGGATATCGCGGCCGGCACCGCGCTGCTGTCCGCCGAGTCCGAGTCGAGGACGAACACGCGGGCGTTGCCGGCCGGGTCGTTCCCGCCGACCCACAGGAAACCGGCGGCGTCGTAGGTTGGTCGGGTCAGCGCCTCCGCGAAGGCAGGCACGAGGATCGGCGCCTGCGTCGCCCGCCAGCGGGACAGGTCCTTGAGGTCTCCCCCGACCGCGGCGACCTCACGGCTGTCCGCCGAGAGGGCGAGCCGGGTCCACCCTTCGGGGATGGCTGCCGTGAAGGGGCTCTGCGTCGCGGTCGGCGGCCGCTTGCCGGGGGCGTCGTCGGGGATGTAGCGCGGATCGATGACCGACAGCTTGTCCTTCTGGCGGAGCAGGGCCGTGTCGAAGGACGTGGGCACGACGATGTCGAAGCCGAGGTCGCTCGCGGCCGCCACGGCGTTGCCCCCTCCCGGCAGGTCGAGCGGAGCGCCCTCCGCGGAGAGCGCGACGGCCGCCACCCCGGGCACCTGACCCAGCGTGGCCGTCAGCTGCGCCCACATCGCGGTGCGGTCGTCGGGATCCGCCTCGAGGGCCTGGGCGCTGAGGTTGACCTGGGCGACGCCGTTCTCGACGGGCACGGCGTTGACGGCGAGCTTGGTGCCCGTCGGCACCCCGGTGGCGAGCGCCCCTCTGAGGTAGTCGGGCACGGCGCTCAGCTGGGCCCGCGACAACGTCGTCGACATCCGCGAACCGCTGGGAAACCACCGGGAGTCGGGCACGAGCCGCCGACCCGCGGGCGTGACGTAGAAGACGACGCGGTTGGTGAAGAGCCGGTCGAAGGCGTTCGAGTCGAGCCAGAGACCGAAGCCGGTCGAGGGCAGCACGATACGCCACTCACCCCCGACCTTCGTCAGTCCGAAGGTCGCCTTCACCGCCGTGCCGGTGGGCAGCTCCTCGTAGCGCCCGTCGGTGGTGACTCTCGCGACGGCGTCGGTCGTGACCTCGACGGTCTCCTCTCCGACCTGCTTCACCTCGATGTCGGCGACGCTGTCGTAGACGACGAGGTCCGTGCTCGTCGGCCGCCACAGGTCGATCGACTGGGGAGCGAGGTAGGACTTGCCTGTCGCTCTCGTCTCGTCGCTGTCGTCACCCGCCCGGATGAAGCCGCGGACGATGGCCTCCTGGCTGGACCCGTCGACCGGACCCTGGGCGAAGACCCGCACCGGGTCGCCCACGTTGTCACCGAGCCGCCGGCCGTCGGTGACCGGGCCCGTCTCGGGGAGGCCGCCGCAGGCCGCGAGCGACAGGACGGCCGCCGCTGCCGCCCCGAGGACGGTGCGGCGCCTCACGAGCTCGTCCTGCGCACCGTCGCGGCGTCCTCGGTGCGCGCGGCGCCGGTCGGGCCGGGAAGCGCGCGTGCCGTGCCCGGGGCCGCGGGCCCCGGCCCGGCACCTTCCCCTCCGACACGTTCTATCCCCGCGCGTTCTACCCCCGCCAGGAGGGGGCTGAGGGGCAGCGGTGAGCCGGCGATCGTCGCATCCGCCTGCCGGGGCAGGATCAGGCGGAAGCACGATCCTTCTCCGAGCGCCCCCCAGGCCTCGAGCCGTCCGGCGTGCAGGCGGGCGTCCTCGAGCGAGATCGCGAGTCCCAGCCCGGTCCCCCCGGTCGTCCGGGCCCGGGCCGGGTCGGCCCGCCAGAAGCGGGTGAAGACGAGCGCCGCCTCGCCGGGGCGCAGACCGACCCCATGGTCTCGGACTGTGACGGCGACGGCGGAGTCGTTGGCGCCGAGGGTGATCTCGATCGGCCGCCCCTCGCCGTGCTCGATGGCGTTGGACAGCAGGTTGCGCAGGATCCGTTCGATGCGTCGCGAGTCCATCTCGGCGATGACCGGCTCGTCGGGCTCGTCGACGACCAGTCGGGTGCCCTTGCGGGCGGCGAGGGTCCGGTGCGCGTCGACGGCCCGCTCGACGCAGGCCCGCAGGTCCGTCGCCTCGATGTCGAGCACCGCCGCGCCGGCGTCGAAGCGGGAGATCTCGAGCAGGTCCGTCAGCAGGGACTCGAATCGGTCGAGCTCACCGCGCAGCAGCTCCGCAGACCGGGCGACGGTCGGCTCGAAGTTCGAGCGCGAGTCGTGGATCAGGTCACCGGCCATCCGGATCGTCGTCAGCGGGGTGCGCAGCTCGTGGGAGACGTCGGAGACGAAGCGCTGCTGGACCCGCGAGAGGTTCTCGAGCTGGGCGATCTGCTGCTGGATGGAGGCCGCCATCGCGTTGAACGAGTTGCCCAGTCGGGCGATGTCGTCCTCACCCTTGGACCGCATCCGCTCGTTGAGGTTGCCGTCGGCGAACCGCTCGGCGACGATCGCGGCCCGGCGCAGCGGGTCCGCGACGATGCGGGTGACGACGAAGGCGATCGCGCCGACGAGCAGGATCAGGGCCGCCCCACCGAGGAGGAAGGTCCGACCGATGAGGCTGATGATCTCGCGCTCACGGTGCATCGGGTAGATGAAGTAGAGGCCGTAGTCCCCGGCCACCGGCAGGGCGATCTTCTGGCCGACGATGACGGCGGAGATCGCCCCCGCGCCCTCCTCGATCGTGGCGACCTGGAGGTGCTGGACGTCCGGTGCTGCGGACACCTGCGACCGCAGCTCGTCGGGGATGAAGCGGACCCCCACCCCACCGCTCTCGATGGGGCCGATGATCGTCGGTAGGTCGTTGGTGTCGAGTCGCGTGAGCACGACGTAGCGCACCTCGTTGCCGGAGTCGCGGCGGTACTTGTTGACGAGGTCGGTGGCCGTCTGGGTCAGCTCGGCCACCGAGGCCGTCTGGTCCGTCGAGTCGAACTGCTTCTGCGCGTCCGTCGCGTCGCGGAGGCTGTCGTCGGCGGCGATCCGCTGACGGCCGTCGACGAGTCCCTGCGCGATCGAACCGTAGAGGTAGGTGCCGACCGTGCTCAGCACGAGGATGCCGAGCAGCATCGTGATCACGACGACCCGGAAGCTCAGGGACGAGCGCCACAGGTGCGTCGTGCGGCGCCCCAGCGACCGCAGGGCCGACAGGGCCCGCGGGCCGGACCCGGTGTCGTCGCTGGCGGCGCTCATCTCAGGTTGGACCAGCCTTGTAGCCGACCCCGCGGACGGTGACGACGATCTCCGGGTGCTCCGGGTCGTGCTCGATCTTCGACCGGAGCCGCTGGACGTGGACGTTGACGAGACGCGTGTCCCCGGCGTGCCGGTAGCCCCAGACCTGCTCGAGCAGGACCTCGCGGGTGAACACCTGCCACGGCTTGCGGGCCAGCGCGACGAGCAGGTCGAACTCGAGCGGTGTGAGCGAGAGCGGCTCCTCGGCCCGCTTGACCGAGTGGCCGGCGACGTCGATGTCGAGGTCGCCGATCGTCAGCTTCTCGGGGGCCGGCTCGTCGCCGCGCCGCAGCCGTGCGCGGACGCGGGCGATGAGCTCCTGCGGCTTGAACGG
The DNA here is from genome assembly GCA_038224055.1 of Actinomycetales bacterium. Taxonomy (GTDB): domain Bacteria; phylum Actinomycetota; class Actinomycetes; order Actinomycetales; family Dermatophilaceae; genus JBDSSS01. The sequence goes on along the minus strand of JBBRGO010000021.1, from coordinate 10,721 downwards.
CTTGACGACGTAGTCGTCGGCGCCCGACTCGAGGCCGACGACGATGTCGACGGTGTCGGTCCGCGCGGTGAGCATGACGATGGGCACCCCGCTCTCGGCACGGATCCGTCGACACACCTCCATGCCGTCGAGCCCCGGGAGCATCACGTCGAGGAGCACGAGGTCGGGCCGACTCTCGCGGAACGCCCCGACCGCCTCCGCTCCGTCCGCGACGTGGGACACCTCGAGGCCCTCGTTGCGCAGCACGATCCCCAGCATCTCGGCGAGTGCGAGATCGTCATCGACGACCAGAACCCGACCCTTCACAGCTCACTCCTCGTCCGACCCGCGCCCTCGGCGGATCCACCGTCCTGCCCCAGATCATCACACACGCAGCGGGGGTCAGCTCTGCGTGACGTACCACTTGCCGTCGACCTTGACCGCCGTGAAGTTCGACACCACGTCGGCGGCGAGGGCCGGCTCCGTCGTGACGTTGTGGAACGTCGCCGTGTCCCCGCTCACCGTCGCGCCCTTGATCGTCAGCCCCTCGAAGGCCGCACTGAGGGTGCTGAGCTGCTCGAGCCGGGACGCGATCGTCGACCCGCACGCGTCCGCCGCGCCGGGGATGCTCGTGATCGCCTTGCCTCCCGCGGCCATCACGGCGCAGACGCTTGCAGCGTCCCCCGCCACCATCGCCCGCAGCCACGACGTCATCGCGGCCTCCGGTGTCGACTGGTCGACTGCGGGCGGCGTGACCCCCGGGGCTGTCGGGCCGCCTGTCGAGCCGCCTGTCGAGCCGCCTGTCGAGGGCTCGGTCACGGCCTCGGTGGGCGCAACGGTGGCGGTGGCGGCGCCACCCGCGCCGGGCGACGTGGATGCACTCGGTGCGGGCGCCTCGGGCGAGGACCCCGAGGACCCGCAGGCGGCGAGGCCGAGCGTCACCGCGAGCGCGAGGGCGCCGGCCGGAAACCTCTTCATCATGTCCTTGCATCGTCGGGGCCCACGGTCGTCCACGGGCGTGACGGACCGCGCCCCCGGGTCCTTCATCCTCGCACGAGCACCCTGGAACGCCGGGGTGCCCCAACCCGTCCGCGATTGCACGAATATGCCCGAATGATCCGAGGTGACTCGGGTCCCCACACCGGCCCCGGACGCAGGTATGCCGCCCTCCCGACCTGGGGAGAGCGGCATACCTCAGGGGTCGCGCCCGGTCGCGTGCGCGGCGAACCCGCGGTGCCTCAGTAGCGGTAGTGCTCCGGCTTGTAGGGTCCGGCGACGTCGACGCCGAGGTACTCGGCCTGGCTCTTGGTCAGCTCGGTGAGCCGGACACCGAGGGCGTCGAGGTGCAGGCGGGCCACCTTCTCGTCGAGGTGCTTCGGCAGGGTGTAGACCTGCGTGTCGTAGTCGCCGGTCTTCGTGAACAGCTCGATCTGGGCGATCGTCTGGTTCGAGAAGCTGTTGCTCATGACGAAGCTCGGGTGACCGGTCGCGTTGCCGAGGTTCATCAGCCGGCCCTCGGAGAGCACGATGATGCTGCTGCCCGAGTCGAACGTCCACTCGTGGACCTGCGGCTTGATCTCGGTCTTCGTGATGCCGGGGATCCGGGCGAGGCCGGCCATGTCGATCTCGTTGTCGAAGTGGCCGATGTTGGCGACGATCGCCTTGTTCTTCATCCGGGCCATGTGCTCCGCGGTGATGACGTCGTAGCACCCGGTCGTCGTGACGAAGATGTCGGCCGTCTCGACGACGTCGTCCATCGTCGCGACCTGGTAGCCCTCCATCGCTGCCTGGAGCGCACAGATCGGGTCGATCTCGGTGACGATGACGCGGGCGCCCTGGCCGCGCAGCGCCTCGGCGCAGCCCTTGCCCACGTCGCCGAAGCCGGCGACGACGGTGACCTTGCCGCCGATGAGCACGTCGGTGGCGCGGTTGAGACCGTCGAGCAGCGAGTGGCGGGTGCCGTAGGTGTTGTCGAACTTGCTCTTGGTCACCGCGTCGTTGACGTTGATCGCGGGGAAGAGCAGCTCGCCCGCCTCGGCGAGCTGGTAGAGGCGGTGGACCCCGGTCGTGGTCTCCTCGGTGACACCCTTGATGCCAGCGGCGACCGTCGTCCACTTCTGGGGCTGCGCGCCGAGACCCGAGCGGACGAGATCCTTGAAGACGCCGAACTCCTCGGTGTCCTCCTCGGTGGTCGGCGGCACCTGGCCGGCCTGCTCCCACTCCCGACCCTTGTGGACGAGCATCGTCGCGTCGCCACCGTCGTCGAGGATCATGTTCGGTCCGCGGACCTCGCCGTCCGCGCCCGCGGGCCAGGTGAGGATCTGGTCCGTGCACCACCAGTAGTCGGGCAGCGTCTCGCCCTTCCAGGCGAACACGGGCACGCCCTGGAGGTCGTCCGCCGAGCCCTGGGGGCCGACGACGACGGCGGCAGCAGCCTCGTCCTGGGTCGAGTAGATGTTGCAGGAGGCCCAGCGGACCTCGGCACCGAGCGCGGTGAGCGTCTCGATGAGCACGGCGGTCTGGACCGTCATGTGGAGCGATCCGGCGATGCGAGCGCCCTTGAGCGGCTGGCTCGCGGCGAACTCCTCGCGGATCGACATCAGGCCGGGCATCTCGTGCTCGGCAAGTCGGAGCTGGTGACGGCCGGCCTCGGCGAGGCTCAGGTCGGCCACCTTGTAGTCAAAGGACATGAGTCATCTCTTCCGTTGATGCAGGGGTGTGCAGACCCGGCGCGCCCCTCTGGGCAGTTGTTGGGTCATCACCCACGCCGGCAGTCCCCCAGTCTAGCGAGTGGGGGCGACAGTCTCGAACGCGGCGTCGTCGGGTCAGCTAGGCAGGCCCCGGTCGAGGTCCGGCTCGACGTACATCACGAGCTCGAGGTCCGGGAGCGCCGCGCGCGCGGCCCGCTCCGCGGCGTCGATGGCGCGGGCGACGTCGTCGGCGTGGTCGGTGCGGGTCACCGCGATCTTGACGCCGACGAGGATCTCCTCCGGGCCGAGGTGCAGGGTCTTCATGTGGATGAGGCGGTCCACCCCGTCGGTCGCGCTGATCGCCGCGGCGAGGGCGCGCTGGTGCTCGGGCGTGGCGGACTCACCGACGAGCAACGACTTCATCTCGACCGCCAGGGTGATCGCGACGGCGACGAGGAGCAGGCCGATCATGGCCGTGCCGGCCACGTCCCAGTAACCGTTCTCGGTGAGCAGCGTGAGGCCGACACCGAAGAGGGCGAAGACGAGACCGATGAGCGCCGCGAAGTCCTCGAGCAGGATGACCGGCAGCTCGGGCGCCTTGGCCCGTCGGATGAACTCCGTCCACGAACGCGAGCCGCGCGTGTGGTTGCTCTCGCGGATCGCGGTACGGAACGACAGCCCCTCCATGACGATCGCGGCGATGAGGACCGCGATCGGGACCCACCACCACCGGCTGTCGAGCAGCTGGTTCGGCTCGCCCGCGTGGGTCTCCTCGTACTTGTGGAAGGCCTCGTAGAGGGCGAACAGCCCGCCGATGCTGAAGAGCACGATCGAGACGACGAACGCGTAGACGTAGCGCTCCCGGCCGAATCCGAAGGGGTGCTCCGGTGTCGCGGCCTGCTGTGCCTTCTTGCCCCCGAGCAGCAGCAGGCCCTGGTTGCCGGAGTCGGCGACGGAGTGCACGGCCTCGGCGAGCATCGAGCTGGCCCCGGTCAACAGGAAGGCGACGAACTTCGTGACTGCGATCCCGCTGTTGGCCAGCAGCGCGGCGATGACCGCCTTGTTTCCACCTTCGGTTGACATGGCGGACAGCCTAGGGGCATCCAGCCGCCACCCAGGAACCTGCCGCCCGAGCCGGGTCAGGTGTCGTCGGCCTCGAGCTCGAGTCCGAGGAGTGCGTTCTCGACGACCTCGGCCAGGGCCGGGTGGATCCAGTACTGACCCCGCGCCACCTCGTGCGCCGGCGTGCCGAACGCCATCGCCTGGATGAGCGGCTGGATCAGGGTCGTGGCATGGGGACCCATCAGGTGCGCGCCGAGCAGGAGTCCGGTGGCCGGGTCGGCGATCACCTTGCAGATGCTCGTGGAGTCCTCCATGGCCCAGCCGTATGCCGTGTCGCCGTAGGACTGGATCGCGCAGACGTGCCGCAGGCCCCGGGCGAGACACTCCTGCTCGGTCAGCCCCACGCTCGCGACCTGGGGGTGGCTGAAGATGCCGGAGGGCACGTGCTCGTGCGGGAAGCCTCGCAGGTCCTCCGGGTGCGCGAGGTTGTGGGCGACGGCCCGCGCCTCGGCGTTGGCGACGTGCTTGAGCTGGTGCGTCGAGCTGACGTCGCCGAGCGACCACACCCCGGCGGCGCTCGTCCGACCGAACGCGTCGACGGCGACGCGGCCGTCGGGCTGGCAGCGCACCCCGGCGAGCTCGAGACCCATGTCGGTGGAGTTCGGCGTGCGTCCCGTCGCGACGAGGATGAGGTCCGTCTCGAGGTTCCCCTCGACGCCGAGGGCGAGGCGCGCCCCGCCGTCGTTGCCGACGGCCTCGATCGCGTGCACCTCGACGCCGGTCCGCACGTCCCACCGGTCGCGGGCGATCGCGGTGAAGCGGCGGGAGAGGTCGTCGTCGAGCTGGCGGAGCAGCAGCGGGCCGCGCGCGAGCACGGTGACCTGCACGCCGAGCGAGGCGAAGACGTGCGCCATCTCCACGGCGATGTAACCGCCGCCGATGATCGCCATCCGCTCGGGCAGCTCGTCGATCCGCATGACGGTGTCGGAGGTGTGGAAGGCGACCCCCGACTCGAGGACGACCTCCGGGACGTGGGGGTGCGCGCCGGTGGCGACGACGACCTGGTCGGCGGTCAGGGTCGCGGTCGCGCCGTCGTGGAGGTCCACCGTGAGCTCACGCTCACCGGTGAACCGGGCCCGGCCGAGGAAGGCCGTCGTGTTGGGCCCGACGATCCGCCAGTTCTTCCCGCCCTCGGCGATCGGGTCGATCCGGCCGAAGACCCGGTCCCGGATGTCCCGCCACCGGACCGCGTCGACCCGCCCGTCGATGCCGAAGCGTCCCGCATGCCGGATGGTGTCGGCGACCTCAGCGGCATACACGAACATCTTCGTCGGGATGCAGCCGACGTTGAGACAGGTGCCCCCGAAGACCCCCGACTCGATGATCGCCACGCGCTTGTCGTCGAAGTCGGCGGTCACGAGGGAGTTGCCCGAGCCGGTGCCGATGATGGCCAGGTCGAAGTGCTGAGTCACACGAGCACCCTACGGCCGGAAGGGAGTGTGGGCCGCCGGGGCCGCCCCGACGTCACCGGGAGCGCGAGCCCCTGAGCAGGCGCACGTGCGGCGAGGTCGCCGGGTCGAAACCCTGACCGATCGCGAGGTAGGTCGCGGCGAAGTCGGTGAGGGCGACGTGCCACGCGAGCCGCAGCAGGGGGTCGGCGTCGAGGGCGTCGACGTGCGAGACCCGCACGCCGGCGTCCCGGGCCGCCTCGACGACCGTCGCCACGAGCTCGCGTTCCCCGGCCACCCCCTCGGCCCCGGGACCCGACCCCGTGGTCGGTGTCCTCGCGCTGTCGCCCTCCCCCAGCATGACGAGGCGGAGCGGTGGGGTGGTGGGGCCGTCGAGAAAGGGGTCGACGAAGAGGTCGTCCGCCGCACCGTCGTCGGACTCCCCACCGGCGAGGGGCCCGTCGAAGCAGGCGACGATCTGGCTGGCCATGTCGGGCAGGGTCCCCGACGCCACCGGGACCCGCCCGGTCCGACCGAACATCGCGGCGGCACGTCGGGCCGCGACCCCGCCGAAGGCACCGACACCCAGCACGATCGCGATCGACTCCGCGACCTCGGTGGCGAGGATCTTGGCCGGGTTGACGAAGGACTCGGACCCCGGACGCGCGTCCTGCGCCCGCGCATCGAGGACGTCGGCGATCCGGGCCAGGCAGTCGACGCCGGTCTCGGCCAGGCCGAGCACCTCGGCCGCGAGCAGGACCGGTGTCACCTGCGCCCACATCGAGGTGCGGGAGGAGGCCTCGGGCACCGAGACGGGCACGTGGATCCCGCGCGCCCGAGCCGACACATCGGCGAGAGGGGAGTCGGGCGCGCCGACGGTGAGAAGCATGGCGCCGCGCCGGGCCGCCTCCGCCGCGAGCTCGAGGGACTGCGAGGCCCGACCCGACTGGGAGACGGCGATGACGAGGTCGAGGGCGCCGACCCACCCGGGCAACGGCCCGGACCGGCAGCTCTCGACCGGGATGGCGCCACTGCCCCGCGTGGCCGCCTCGAAGAGGTCGGCGACGGCGGCCGAGCCGCCCGTGGCCGCCACGACGACACCCCGGGGGTTCAGCCCGTCGAGGCGGTGCAGGCCGGCATCCTGCGCGGCGGAGGCAGTCCGGCGGACCTGTGCCCCCGCGCTCGCGAGGGCGCGGAGGGTGTCACCGCGATCGAGACGGGCGATCTGCTCCTCGTCGTCGAGCCGCGCCTCGTCGAACATCCCGGGTGCCGGTCAGTCGCCGAGCTGCCGGGCGAGGTCCACGAGCAGGACCGGCACGCCGTCGTCCACCGAGTAGGCGAGCGAGCAGGCCGCGCAGTGCAGCTCGGCACCGTCGGCGCCCCGTGCGTCGGTGAGGGGTCCGGTGCACCGCGGGCACCTGATGATGTCGCGGAGCCACGGCTCGATGCCGTCCGCGGCTCGTCCTGCGTCTTGGGTGGCGCTGTCGTCTTGGGTGGCGCTGTCGCTCATGACTCTCCTCCGTCGCCGCGGATCAGCGCGAGCACGTCGTCACGGATCCGTTCCATCGTCTCATGATCGGCCGCCTCGACATTGAGCCGGAGCAGGGGCTCTGTGTTGGAGGCCCGGACGTTGAACCACCACGAGGGAGTCTCCCCCTCCGGGCAGCTCACCGTGAGCCCGTCGAGCTCGTCGGTGCCACCGCCGCGCCCAGCCGCCCAGCCTCGAATTCCCTCCACCGCAGCCGCCTGGTCGGGCACCGTGCTGTTGATCTCACCCGAGGCGACGTAGCGTTCGAACTCGTCGGTCAGCTCCGTGAGGGCTCGATCCTGCTCCCCGAGGGCCGCGAGGACGTGGAGCGCGGCGAGCATGCCGGTGTCGGCGAACCAGAAGTCGCGGAAGTAGTAGTGGGCTGAGTGCTCCCCACCGAAGACGGCTCCGGACCGGGCCATCTCGCCCTTGATGAAGGAGTGGCCGACCCGGGTGCGCAACGGGGTGGCGCCGTGCTCGCGAACGATCTCGGCGACTGCGGCGCTGGAGATGACGTTGTGCACGATGGTCACGTCGGACTCCCCACCAGCCCGCGCCCGGGCGATCTCCCGGGTGGCGACGAGGCCGGTGATCGCCGAGGGTGAGACGGGTTGACCCTCGGCGTCGACGACGAAGCAGCGGTCGGCGTCACCGTCGAAGGCGAGCCCCAGGTCGGCGCCGTGCTCGACGACGGCCGCCTGGAGGTCGACGAGGTTGGCCGGGTCGAGCGGGTTCGCCTCGTGGTTGGGGAAGGTCCCGTCGAGCTCGAAGTAGAGCGGGATGATCGTCAGCGGCAGCTCGGGGAGGCCGGCGCCAGTGCCCAGCACGGCCGGAACGGTGTGGCCCCCCATGCCGTTGCCCGCGTCGACGACGACCGTGAGGTGGCGCGACCCCGACAGGTCCACGAGTCCGCGCAGGAATGCGGCATAGTCGGCGAGCACGTCGCGCTCGTCGACGACCCCGTGCGGGTGTCGCGGGTCCGGCAGCGTGGAGCCGCTGTCGAGCAGCCACTGCGCGAGGTCCCGGATCTCGCCGAGGCCGGAGTCCTGGCCGACGGGGCGGGCGGCCGATCGGCACAGCTTGATGCCGTTGTAGGACGCCGGGTTGTGGCTCGCCGTGAACATCGCGCCGGGCCGGTCGAGCGCACCGCTCGCGTAGTAGAGCCCGTCGGTGGAGCAGAGCCCGATGAGGGTGACGTCGACGCCGCGCGAGGTGACGCCGTCGGCGAAGGCCCGCGAGAGCTCCGGCGAGCTCGGGCGCATGTCATGCCCCACGACGACCGCGCGGTGGCCGTCGGGGAGGGCGACCACTTCCGCGAAGGCGGCACCGATGACACGCGCGACCTCGGGCGAGAGCTGGTCGGGAACGAGGCCCCGGACGTCGTAGGCCTTGATGAAGTCGGCGAGAGTCGGCACGGCGACGACTCTAGTGCTCAGCTGTCGCGCAGGATGCGCAGGTGACCGCGCCGTCCCGCCTCGACGGCACCCGAGCCCGCCTCTGTCGCCGCCTGGCTGCGAGGCGACCCGCGCTCCCCTGCCGCTTCGGCCGCTTCGGCCGCCTCGGTGGCCCTCGACTGCGCGCCCGGGCGCGGCGTGCGGGGACGGCCGGCCTCGCGGACGGCGTCGGCCAGTGCCAGCAGGTCGTCGGTGGCGAGGGCCGGCTCGGGATAGTCCCCGCCGAGGCGGACCACGTCCCACCCGCGGGGAGCCGTCATGCGCTCGGCGTGCTCACGACACAGGTCGTAGGTGTGCGGCTCGGCATACGTGGCGAGGGGGCCGAGGACGACGGCGCGGTCGGCGTAGGCGTAGGTGAGCGTCGCCACCGCCGGACGGGAGCACCCCGTCTTGGAACATCCACGTGTCAGACCCACGATCGTGGACTCTAGTCGCCGTCGAGGACGCGACCGAGCCCCCACGCCGGAGTCGACGAGGCTCCGGGGTCGGCCGTCCGGCGAACTAGAGTGGTGGCGTGAGCACGCGTCCCGACCCGTCGCGCCGACGGGACCGTCACGGCCGCGGCCACCGGGGCCCGTTGGCGTGGCCCCCCGTCCCGGCGATGAAGAGTCGTCGGGACGCCTTCGACGACTACGTCCTCGATGCCGCCGCGCGGCTCGAGGCCACGTGCGGTCGAGCCTTCCCGGTCGTGGAGTTCGCCGTCGAGGACGTGCCCCGGGGCCTGGCCCCGTGGGACCACCGGGAGGTCCCCCTCGGACGCCTCTACCCCGCCTCCGGCGGACAGCCGGCCCGGATCGTCGTCTACCGACGGCCGGTCGAGACGCGGGTCACCGATGCGCGGGACAAGGCGGCGCTCATCGCGGACATCGTCACGGAGCAGGTGGCCGGGCTGATGGGCGTCACCCCCGAGGAGCTCGACCCCGGTTTCGGCGACTCGCGGGACTGACGAGGGGTCAGCGACGCACCTGGCGCACCGGGATGGCCAGCGCGCTGACCGGGGCCCCGGTGATGGCGGCGACGGAGAAGAAGGGCGCCCCGCCGTCGGTGCCGCTCACGGTGGCGGCGGCGTGGACCTCACCGGAGTCGACCCGGAGCCAGACGCTCGTCGCGGCCCCGACGGGCACGGTGACCGTCGAGTCGGCGGCGACTGCGACGACCTTCGTGGTGTCGGCTCCTCCCGTCGTGAGGGTGACGGTCACCTCCGCGGCCGGACCGGCGGAGAGCAGCAGCGAGGTGGTGGCGCCCGCTCCCTCGAGGCCGGGCAGGAGCAGCCCGGCCGTCGACCGCACCGGGGACGTCGCCGGCGCCCAGCCGAAGTCGCCCATCCGGTCGGCGCCGGTGGCCGCCCGACGCTCGACGTAGGCCCCGGCCGTCACGGGCTGGTCGGAGACGAGCCGTAGGCCCACGCCTCCCGCGGGCAGGTCGAGCCGGACGTCCGTCGTCGACTCGGCGGGCACGCGCACGGCGCGCAGCTCGGTCGGTTGGCTCGGCCCCGTCGCGGTGAGGACGCGGACCTGCACGAGGGCCTCGGCGGCCCCGGGGTTGACGAGACGCAGCGCGGTCACGCCGCCGACGTCGACACCGGGCACGATGACGTCGGTGGCCGGGGAGGCCGAGCGCGTGGCGTCGTCGGTGCCGCGCCCGGTCGCACCGTCGATCCAGGCATCGTCGAGGACGGCCGAGACGACGCCGCCCGTGGCGATGACGTGGACGGCCGGAGAGACCTCGCCGGGGGCGAGGGCGTCGAGGGACAGGACGATGCGTCCCCGAGGCGGGACGGACAGGCCGCGGGCCTGGTCGGCGGCGACGGGCCCCGTGGCGCCGTAGAGGTCGAGGCTGACCGCGACGGCGTTCGCGCCCGGGTTGGTGACGATGACGCGCTCGGTGCGGGAGGGCCCGCCCCCGCCACCGACGAGCCAGACGTCCGACGACGGGACCTGGCAGGGGGTGACGACGAGACCGCGGTCGTCATCGCCGCGGTGCCGCCACGTCTGGGTGCCGACGAGGCCGGGAGCCAGCCCGCCAGAGCCGGTCACGAGCACCGGGTCGGTGGACGTGCCGGCCACCGCGGCGGTCCGCACCCCGGCTCGGGATCCTCCGTCGACGGTCGGCGTGCCCGCCCCGCTGCTCGTCACGGTCACCGTGCCCGTGTCGCTCGGCCTGGCGGTGAGGGCTCCCGGGAGCGCGGTGAGGGGTGCGGCGCCCGACGCCACGGTCACGGTACCTGCGACGTCGCGCAGCGACTCTCCGCCGACCCGCTGCTGTCCGGGGCACACGAGCGTCGCGTCCTCGACGAGGACGTCGGACGACTCGGGCAGGCCTGCGGCCTCGTGCGGGGCGGCGAGCTGCACGGAGGCGGTGCTCCTCGCGGCCCCGAAGGCCAGGGCGGCGGCGGCGAGGGCCAGGGCCGTGGCCCGCAGCGGGCCGGACAGGCGGATCATGCGCGCCTCCTCGATCGACGGTTGCCGAAGGGGACGGCGAGGAAGACGACGAGGGCGAGGAGCACGCCCTGGGCGAAGCGCCACCAGGGGTCGGCCGCGGCGAGGTCGATCCGGAAGGC
>JBBRGO010000020.1:0-23236 GCA_038224055.1 Actinomycetales bacterium | reverse complement strand
CCACGACGGTCACGTCCACGCCCCGGTGGACTACGACCCCGCGCTCGACGACCTGGCCGGCCTGCCGCCGGAGCAGGTCATCGAGAAGAAGCAGTCCCGGGCCGGTCGCAACCTCCCCGCGGCGATCGGCGTCGGGGTGGGGCTCGGCGTCCTCATCATCGCGACACTGCTCATCCAGAAGGAGTTCTTCCTCGTCCTCGTCATGCTGGCGGTGGCGGTGGGGACCTGGGAGATGCGCGGCGCCCTGCACAACGCTCAGGTGCGCGCCCCGCTGGTGCCGGCCGTCGTCGGCTCGGTCGTGATGCTCTGGGCCGCCTTCGCGCACGGGCCTGCCGGGCTCGTCCTCGCGTGGGTGCTCACCGCGATCGTCATCGTCATCTGGCGGGGAGCCGGCCCCCTCGAGGGAGCCGGACGCGACGTCCTCGGTGGCGTCTTCATCTCGACCTACCCTGCGTTCCTCGCCGGCTTCGCGATCATGCTCCTCGCCGCCGACGACGGCGTGGCCCGGGTCTTCGCCTTCATCATCATCGGGGTGTGCAGCGATGTGGGGGGCTATGCGGCCGGGGTCCTGCTCGGCCGTCACCCGATGGCGCCGACGATCAGCCCGAAGAAGTCGTGGGAGGGCTTCGGTGGGTCGGTCCTGCTCTGCGTGGTCGGCGGCGCCCTCACGGTCAACTTCTTCCTCGAGGAGGAGTGGGTCATCGGGGTGGCCCTCGGCGTCGGGGTCGCCGTCGCGGCGACCGTCGGCGACCTGATGGAGTCACTCATCAAACGCGACCTCGGCGTCAAGGACATGTCCAACGTCCTCCCGGGACACGGCGGCGTCATGGACCGGCTCGACTCCCTCATCGTCGTCGCCCCCGTCGTGTGGGCCGTCCTGACGCTCCTCGCCCCCGCCGGGGCGTGACGTGGGCCTGCCCGCCCTTCTCGACCTCGATGGCCGGGTCGCCCTCGTCACGGGCGCCGGCAGCGCGAGTGGCATCGGCTTCGCCAGTGCCCGCCTGCTCGGCCGCCTCGGGGCGCGCGTCGTCGTCTCGGCGACGACCGACCGGATCCACAATCGGGTCCGCGAGCTCGAGGCCGAGGGGATCTCGGCGACGGGATCGGTGGGGGACCTCACCCGTCCCGAGCAGGCCGCGGCCGCCGTCGAGCGGGCGCGAGCGGCATACGGCCGCCTCGACGTCGTGGTCAACAACGCCGGAATGGTGAGCGCCACCGACCCGGACTACCTCGAGGGGGACCTCGCCGGCACCGATCCCCACCGCTGGCGCCGCTCCATCGAGCGCAACCTCGACACGGCCTACCTCGTCACCCGGGCGGCCCTGCCGCTGCTGCACGCGTCGGGCTCCGGGCGCGTGGTCATGGTCACGAGCGTCACCGGAGCGGTCTCGGCGATGCGGGGCGAGGTGGCGTATGCCGCGGCCAAGGCGGGTCTCGTCGGGCTGACCCGTGCCCTCGCGGTCGACGAGGCCCGGCGCGGGGTGACGGTCAACGCCGTCGCGCCCGGCTGGATCGAGACCGGGTCCCAGACGCCGGCGGAGGCGGTCGAGGGCCGGTGGACGCCGGTGGGGAGGTCCGGCACGGCGGACGAGGTGGCCGCCGCGGTCGCCTTCCTCGCCTCTCCGGGTGCCGCCTACGTCACCGGACAGGTCCTCGTCGTCGACGGCGGCAACGGTATCGCCGAGGAGCGGGCGCCCGGCCTGGGCTGAGGATGTGGGGTCCGGCCCGGTGGCCTGCGACAATGGTGGCGCCATGACTGAGACCACCGAGCCCACGCAGCCCACGCAGCCCACGCAGCCCGTCGCGCTGCCCGAGCCGACGGCCGACCGCCCGACGCCGGGCCAGCTCACCTTCTCGGCTCCCCGGCGCGGCAAGCCACCGCGGCACCTCGCCGACCTCTCACCGGCCGAGCGCAAGGATGCCGTGGCCGGCCTGGGCCACCCGGGCTTCCGGGCGAAGCAGCTCTCGACCCACTACTTCGAGCGCCTCGTCGACGACCCCGAGGAGATGACGGACCTGCCCAGGGCGGTCCGCACCGACCTCGTCGCCGACCTGCTGCCGACGCTGCTCACGCCGATCGTCCAGCGGGTCGCCGACGACGGACAGACGATGAAGTACGCGTGGCGCCTGCACGACGGCGCGATCGTCGAGTCCGTGCTCATGCGCTACCCCAAGCGCGTCACCATCTGCATCTCGAGCCAGGCCGGCTGTGGGATGAACTGCCCCTTCTGTGCGACGGGACAGGCCGGCCTGACCCGCAACATGTCCGCCGCGGAGATCGTCGAGCAGGTCGTCTGGGCGGCCCGCGCGCTGCGGCGCGGCGAGCTCGCCGGAGGCGACGACGACGCGGACCGCGAGGCGCCGCTGCGCGTCAGCAACGTCGTCTTCATGGGGATGGGGGAGGCCCTGGCCAACTACAAGGCCTCGATCGGCGCGATCCGCCGGCTCACCGACCCGGCGCCGGACGGGCTCGGGCTGTCGGCGCGCGGCATCACGATGTCGACGGTCGGGCTCGTGCCGGGCATCGACAGGCTCACCGCCGAGGGCATCCCCGTGACCCTGGCCCTCTCGCTGCACGCGCCCGACGACGAGCTGCGCAACGAGCTCGTCCCGATCAACACGCGGTGGTCGGTCGACGAGGCGCTCGACGCGGCCTACCGCTACTTCGAGGCGACCGGGCGCCGGGTCTCGATCGAGTACGCCCTCATCAGGGACATCAACGACCACGGCTGGCGCGCGGACCTGCTCGGGGAGAAGCTGCGCGCCCGCGGCAGCGGCTGGGTCCACGTCAACCCGATCCCGCTCAACCCGACCCCGGGCTCGAAGTGGACGGCGTCCCGGCCGGGTGTCGAGCAGAACTTCGTCGAGCGCCTGCGCTCGCACGGCATCCCGACGACGGTCCGCGACACCCGCGGCCAGGACATCGACGGAGCCTGCGGCCAGCTCGCCGCGTCGACGGCCTGACCCTCTCGGCGGGGGTCCCCGCGGGCGCCTCATCAAGTGTCTGATCCGTCACCTGATGGTCCGAACGCTGGTCTGCGCTGCCTCTGGGCGGCACAGTGAGGGCATGAGCAACGGAGCCAGCACGACGGCATACGCACGAGCCCACGCCCTCAGCCTCAGCGACCCCGATGCGTTCTGGGGCGCTGCCGCGGCCGGGATCGACTGGATCACCCCGCCGGAGCGGGTGCTCGACGACGACCGACCGCCGTTCCACCGGTGGTTCACCGGTGGTGAGCTCAACGTCTGCGCCAACGCCGTCGACCGCCACGTCGATGCCGGGCGCGGGGAGCAGGCCGCCATCCACTACGACTCACCGGTGACCGGGACGAAGCAGACCATCACGTATGCCGCTCTGCTCGACCGGGTGCGCGCCGTGGCCGGTGGCCTGCGCGGGCTCGGCGTCGACAAGGGCGATCGGGTCGTCATCTACATGCCGATGGTTCCCGAGGCCGTCATCGCGATGCTCGCCTGCGCTCGGATCGGGGCGATCCACTCCGTCGTGTTCGGGGGGTTCGCGCCGCAGGAGCTGGCGGCGCGCATCGACGACGCCGCGCCGGCGGTCATCCTCTCCGCCTCGTGCGGCGTCGAGCCGTCCCGCGTCGTGCCCTACAAGCCGTTCCTCGACGAGGCGATCCGGCGCTCGAGCCACAAACCGCGGCACTGCGTCGTGCTCCAGCGCGAACAGCTCGTCGCCGAGCTGGGCGAACGCGACCTCGACTGGGCCGACTTCGAGTCCGGTGAGGCGGCGCTGGCCGGCGCGGACCCCGTCGCCGTCGCGGCGACCGACCCGCTCTACATCCTCTACACCTCCGGGACGACGGGAAAGCCGAAGGGGATCTACCGCGACACCGGCGGCTACGCGGTGGCGCTGCGCTGGTCGATGGAGAACGTCTACGACGTGCGCCCCGGCGAGACGATGTTCACCGCGAGCGACGTGGGCTGGGTCGTCGGCCACTCCTACATCGTCTACGGGCCCCTCCTCGCGGGCGCCACGACGGTCCTCTACGAGGGCAAGCCGGTGGGCACGCCCGACGCCGGCGCCTTCTGGCGGGTCATCGCCGAGTACGGCGTCGTGGCGCTCTTCACGGCGCCCACCGCCTTCCGCGCCATCAAGAAGGAGGACTCGACCGCCTCGAAGCTCGCCGACCACGACCTCTCCGGCTTCCGTGCCCTCTTCCTCGCCGGTGAGCGGCTCGACCCCGACACGTACGAGTGGGCCTCACGCACGCTCGGGGTGCCCGTCATCGACAACTGGTGGCAGACCGAGACCGGATGGCCGATCGCCTCGAACCTGCTCGGGCTCGAGCTGCTGCCCATCAAGGCGGGGTCCCCGAGCGTTCCCGTCCCCGGCTACGACGTGCGCGTCCTCGACCCGCTCGGGCAGGAGGTGGCGGCGGGCGTCGAGGGGGCGATCTGTCTCCGCCTGCCGATGCCCCCGGGCACGCTCCCCACGCTGTGGCAGGACGACGAGCGCTACGTCAGCTCCTACCTGTCGGCGTTCGAGGGCTACTACCTCACCGGCGACGGAGGCTACCTCGACGAGGACGGCTACCTCTTCGTCATGGGCCGCACCGACGACGTGCTCAACGTCGCGGGCCACCGCCTGTCGACGGGTTCGATCGAGGGCGCGCTCGCCGGCCACCAGGCCGTCGCCGAGTGCGCCGTCATCGGCGTCCACGACGAGCTGAAGGGTCAGGTCCCGCGGGCTCTCGTCGTGCTCAAGGCGGGGATCGACGTCGAAGCCGACGGGGAGCGGATCCGGTCCGAGCTCGTCAAGCTCGTGCGGGCCGAGGTCGGGCCCGTCGCGGCCCTGCGTCAGGTCGACATCGTCGCGGCGCTGCCCAAGACGCGCTCCGGCAAGATCCTGCGTCGGACGATGCGCGAGCTCGCCGACGGGGGATCGCCCACCGTGCCGGCGACGATCGAGGACCCGGCCGTCCTCGAGTCGCTCCTGTCCGTCCTGCGCACCCGGTCCTGACCTCCCGACCGTCCCTCCGTGCTGAGTGCCGGCGGCGTCACGGGTGGGCGGGGCCGAGATGGGGGAGCACCTCGTCGGGTGAGTCGACGAGGTGGATCGCCCCCTCCATCGGGCGTCCGGCGGCGAGGGCCCGCAGCGCGGGCCAGACGGGCAGCTCGGTGCTCCAGTGGTCGCGTCCGACCAGGACGAGCGGCGGCAGCGGAGCGTCCCCAGCCGCGTAGTAGAGGGGGGTCGCGGCCTGGAAGACCTCCTGGACCGTGCCGGCCGCGCCGGGCAGCACGACGACGCCCGCGTTGCTCCGGTGCAGGAGCCCGTCCTCGCGGATCGCGTTGGAGAAGTACTTGGCGACGGCGTCACAGAAGACGTTGGGCGGCTCGTGTCCGTAGAACCACGTGGGGATGCCCAGTGATCGGGCGCCCCCGTCGAGGGCATCCGTCGGTGCAGGTGGTTCGTCCCCGAGCACGGCGCTGCGCAGCCCGAGCGCGGACGAGGCCCAGCGGGTGACGTCACCGAGGAATCCCGGCACGCCCGCGAGCTCGGTGAGAGCTCGGTCGAGGGTGTCCCCGTCCCGGCACCAGGCGCCGAGGTTGGCCGCCTCCATGGCACCGGGTCCGCCACCGGTCGCCACGAGGTGCCCGTCGTCGGCAAGACGCTGTCCCAGTCGTGCGGCTGCGGCGAAGCCGGGCGAGTCACGTTGCAGCGCATGGCCGCCCATGACCCCGACCACGGATCGGCCGTCGACGAACTCGTCGAGCTCGTCCGTGACGGTGTCGTCGTGGATCGCCCGCACGAGCGTGCAGTAGGCGTCGGACTGCGCCGTGGCGTCGCGGAACCACGCGTGCGCGCGGGCGTCTGGGGTAGCGGCATACCCGCCGGCGAGGCCCTCGTAGAGGTCCTCCGGCAGGTAGAGGCCGCGCCACGGGTCGATGGGAGCGTCGGCGATCCCCGGGAAGACGATCGCGCCCCCTCTCAGCAGCACCTCCGCGACGTCCACCGGCACGACGCCCCCGAGCACGACCAGGCCGCTCAGGTCCGGGCGACCGGCGAAGGCGCCGCCGTGGCCGGAGAGGTCGAGATCCTGGAGCCGCATGCCGCTCAGTGGTGCTCCCTGCGCGAGGTGGTCGTCCAGGGCGGTGAGTGACTCGATCTCCATGGTCGTCATCATGCCGCGTCGGCCAGCAGTCGGACGGGTGCCCGCTCACCGGCCGGGGGTTGGCAGGATCGGCTCGTGGTCGGGGTCCTGGAGGGTTTCGCGACGATCGCCGTGATCGTGGCGGTCGGCTGGCTGCTCGCGCACCTGCGCGTCCTCGACGAGGGCGCCCAGAACAACCTCTCGCGGCTCGCCTTCTACGTCGCGTCGCCGGCCCTGCTGCTCACGGTCATGCAGCGCACCCCTCTCGATGCCCTGGTGTCGGCCAACCTCCTCACCTCGCTCGTCAGCTTCGTCGTCGTCGTGCTGGTCTATCTCGTGCTCGCCCGATGGCGTTGGGCGGGAGGGTCGCTCGGGTCACGGCTCATCGGTAGCCTGTCGGTGGCCTACGTCAACGCCGGCAACCTCGGCCTGCCGATCTCGCTCTACGTCCTCGGGGACGTCGCCTGGGTCGCGCCGACACTGCTCCTGCAGCTGCTCCTCATCACCCCGGTCGCGATGGCCCTCTTCGACAGCGACGGCCGGGGGGAGCGGGTCCGGCTCGGGCGGGCCCTGCGCACGATGACCCGCAACCCGATCACCATCGGAGCCGTCGCCGGGCTGCTCATCGCCGTCTTCGGCGTCACCCTGCCGCGGGCCATCGGTGCTCCCATCGACCTGCTGGCCGGGATGGCCGTGCCCTCGATGCTCGTGGCCTTCGGCATCTCGTTGCGGCGCGGACCCCGCCCTGCCGGTGGGGGGACGGCCGAGCACGTCTGGTCGATCGTCGCCCTCAAGGCGCTCCTCATGCCGGCCGTCGCGTTCGGGGTCGGGACGGCGCTCGGACTTCGCGGTGAGGCCCTGTTCGCCGTCGTCGTCATCGCGGCCCTCCCGACGGCGCAGAACATCTTCACGTACGCGGTCCGCTACCGCCGCGAGGTCGCGCTCGCCCGGGACGCGATCTTCATCAGCACCTTCGCCTCGGTGCCGGTGATCCTCATCGTGGCAGGGCTGTTCCACGCCTTTGCCCACGTGTAGGTCCACTCGACCCTGAGGCCGGCCGGTTTCCTCGGGGCTCACGACAGGTGGCCCCGGGAGTGGTCCGAGGCATCGACGGGGGTGCGGACGGGGGCGGGGGATGGGAGGCTGCGCAGATGAAGAGCACCATGCAAGCGACGCCGCTTCTGATCTCCTCGCTCCTGCGTTACGGCACGACGGTCCACGGCGAGAGCGAGGTCGTCACGTGGACCGCTGAGGGCGGGCGCCACACGTCCTACCGCGAGCTCGGCGAGATGGCTGCGCGTTTCGCCTCCGCGCTTCGTGGTCTCGGGATCACTGGTGACCAGCGGGTCGCCACCTTCATGTGGAACAACACCGAGCACCTGATGGCCTACCTCGCGGTGCCGTCGATGGGCGCGGTCCTGCACGCCCTCAACATCCGACTCTTCCCCGAGCAGCTCGTCTACGTCGCCCGACACGGTGGCAGCGAGGTGGTGCTCGTCGACAACACCCTCGCGGCACCGTTCGCCCGGCTCCTCGAGCACCTGCCGGCGATCCGTCACGTCCTCGTCAACGGGCCCGTCGACGACGAGACGCGCGCTGCGCTCGCGGCTCCGGTCCACGTCGAGCAGGTGCACGACCTCACCGAGCTCCTCGCGGCCAGCTCTCCCGACTTCGACTGGCCGACAGACCTGGACGAGAACGACGCTTCTTCCATGTGCTACACCTCGGGCACCACCGGCAACCCCAAGGGTGTCGTCTACTCCCACCGCAGCAACTACCTCCACGCCACCGGGGTGGGCGCCGGCCTCGCCTTCGCGCAGTCCGACCGGTTGCTCGTCGTCGTGCCGCTGTTCCATGCCAACGCCTGGGGCTACCCCTACTCCGCGATGGTCACCGGCGCGTCGCTCGTCATGCCCGACCGGTTCCTCCAGGCCGAGCCGCTCGCCACGATGATCGGCGTCGAGCGCGTCACCGGAGGAGCCGGGGTCCCGACGATCTGGAACGACCTGCTCCACCACCTCGACACGCACGACGCCGACGTCTCGACGTGCCACCGGCTCATGGTGGGTGGCTCGGCTGCGCCGCCGGCCCTGATCCGCAACTTCCAGGACCGCCACGGCATCGAGATCATCCACGGCTGGGGGATGACGGAGATGTCACCGGTCGGGTCCCTCGCCATCCCGCCCGCCAGCGCCGAGCCCGGCTCGGACGCCTACTGGACCTATCGCCAGTCGCAGGGACGGCTGCTCTGCGGAGTCGACGGTCGCCTCATCGGGCCGGACGGGAGCGTGCTCGGGTGGGACGGGGAGAGTGTCGGTGAGCTCGAGGTCCGCGGCCCGTGGGTCACCGGGTCCTACTACGCCAACGGGAGCGAGTCTCCCGGCGAGATCGACGAGATGGATGCGAAGTTCGACGACGGGTGGCTGCGCACCGGCGACGTCGGGTGCCTGACTCCGGACGGGTTCCTCGTGCTCACCGACCGCTCCAAGGACGTCATCAAGTCCGGGGGAGAGTGGATCAGCTCGGTCGACCTCGAGAACGCGATCATGGCGCACCCCGACGTCCTCGAGGCTTCCGTGGTCGGTGTCCCCGACGAGAAGTGGGGTGAGCGGCCGCTCGCATCGGTCTTGCTCAAGGAAGGGACTGCGACGACGGTGGAGACGCTGCACGAGTTCCTCGAGGACAAGGTCGCCCATTGGCAGGTGCCCGAGCGGTGGGCCCTCATCGACGAGGTGCCCAAGACGAGCGTGGGCAAGTTCGACAAGAAGGTCCTCAGACATCGCTACGCCGAGGGTGAACTCGACGTGACGCGGGTGGGCGCGGCGACGACCTGATCGACCGCATGCGACGATCACGTCGTGTCGTATGCCGTCCCCACCGCGCTGCTCGCAGCGCTGGCCTACGGGTCTGCGACCGTGCTCCAGTCCGTCGGGGTGCGCCGGTTCGCCGGCTCCGCGGGCGAGGCGTGGCACCGGCGGGTCTGGACCGGACGGCTGTACGGCGTGGGGCTGGGCCTCGATGGTGTGGGCTTCGCCGCATCCCTGCTGGCCCTTCGGACCCTCCCGCTCTTCGTCGTCGAGTCCGCCATCGCCTCCAGCGTCGCCGTCACTGCCGTCCTGTCCGCCGTGGTGCTGCGGGTGCACCTCGTCTCGCGTGAGTGGACGGCGCTCGGCGTCGTCGGCCTCGGTCTCGTCGCCCTCGCCGTCAGTGCCAGTGAGGGATCCGCGGTGCGGACCGGGTCGGTCGGGTGGATCGTCCTCGGCTCCACCGTGCCGGTGGCCGCCGTGCTCGTCGCAGCCTGGCGGCAGCCCGAGTCATCGCGGCTCGGACTGGGGCTGCTCAGCGGGGTGGCCGGACTGGGGTTCGCCGGCGTCGGCGTCGCGGCCCGCGTCGTCGTCATCCCGGTCCCGTGGTGGCGCGCGGCGGCGGATCCCGTGGTCATCGCGCTGGTGCTCCACGGCATCCTCGCGACGATCGCCTACACGATCGCCCTGGCCCGAGGGAGGGTCACCACCGTCGCGGCGGTGACCTTCGCCGTCGAGACGGTCGTGCCGGCGGCCATCGGCCTGGCGTGGCTCGGCGACGCGGTGCGCCCGGGCCCCGGCTGGGCCGCCCTCGCCGCCCTCGGTTTCGTGGGAGCCCTCGGCGGCAGCATCGCCCTCGCAGCCCACGCCTGAGGCCGGGACCACGTCGGCGGGGGGACCCAGCCGACTCCCAGCAACCTTCCAGCATCGGGGAGGATCCTTCCGCTGGTGAGGACCCGATCGAGGGGCATGCCCGCGTCCCATCGCCCTGCCCGGCTGCTGACCGGCATCTACGCGTCTGCCACGGTCGTGGCCCTGTTGCTGACGCTGTTCGTGCGTCGAGGACCCCAGCCCGGGGTCGTCGACCAGGCCTACGGCATCCTCAACGTCCCGGTCGCGCCCACCTTCGTGTCCGTCGTCGTGCTGGGACTGATGACGCGCGCACTGATGGGGCGCAAGCGGATCGGGCTTTGGCTGGTCGCTGCCTTCCAGCTCTTCGGCCTCTACCTCGGGCTGGCCGAGCAGGTCCCGAGGCGCATCCTGCCGATGAGCGAGCTCTGGCGGACCCGAGGCGACCTCGGTCGGGTGGTCGATGCCGTCTCCGTCCTGCTCGCCGTCGCCGCCCTGGTCTGGCTCTGGGGGCTGCGAGGCCACTTCACCGGCCGGCTCCAGCGCGGCTCGTGGTGGCTCTCGCTCGGGGCCCTCGCACTCGGCTCCGCCGGGACCTTCGGCGTGGCATGGCTGCTCCTCGGGGTCGTCGGCGTTCCCCGCTCCTACGCTCGGGCCGTGGTGGGCACGGTGATCGCCGCCCTCGGTGGGGTGAGCCGTCTCTCCGTCGAGCTCGTCCCGCCGTGGGTCGTCGAGGTCGTGGCCCTCTGCGCGGGCGTCACCATCCTGTCCGCCGTCGCGCTCTTCCTCGCGTCGTCGCGGCGAGCCAGCCAGTGGTCGTCAGATCGCGAGGTCGAGCTGCGCCGCCTGCTGGCGCGACACGGCGGTCGGGACTCGCTCGGTTACTTCGCGACGCGGCGTGACCGCGCCTCCGTCTTCTCCCCGGACGGGCGGGCCGCCGTCACCTACCGGGTCGTCGCCGGCGTCTCGCTCGCGTCGGCAGACCCGGTCGGTGACCCCGACAGCTGGGTCCCGGCCATCGAAGCCTGGCGCGCCGAGGCGCGAGAGTTCGGTTGGTTGCCTGCCGTCATCGCCGCGAGCGAAGAGGGGGCCCGTGCCTACGCGTCCCGCGGGATGCGGGTGCTCGTCCTCGGGGACGAGGCCATCCTCGACCCCGCCCGCTTCGACGTGCGGCGAGCATCGCTGTCGCCGGTGCGCCAGGCCGCCGCGCGAGCCACCCGGGCGGGGGTCTCGGTCCGACTGCGACGCCAGCACGAGCTCGACGCGGACACCCTCGGCCGGCTTGCTGGCGCTGCCGGGCGCTGGCGGCTCGGCGGTCCTGAGCGGGGCTTCTCGATGGCCCTCGGCCGTCAGGAGGACAGCGCCGACCGGGAGGTCCTGCACGTGACCGCCCACGGCGCCGACGGAGAGCTCGTCGGGGTGCTGTCCCTCGTCCCGTGGGGGCGGTCTGGCGTGTCGCTCGATGTCATGCGTCGCGCCCCCGACGCCCCGAACGGCGTCACGGAGCTGATGGTCAGCGAGCTGCTCGGTCGTGCCGGCCAGATCGGCGTCACCCGCGTCTCGCTCAACTTCTGCATGTTCCGCAGCGTCTTCACCGACGCCGAGCGGCTGGGCTCCCGGTCCCTCACCCGGCTCAACGCCTCCGTGCTCGGTGTCTTCGACCGCCTCTGGCAGCTCGAGCGCCTCTACCGCGCGACCGACAAGTACGGCCCGGCCTGGTCGCCCCGGTTCCTCTGCTACGACGACGCGGTCTCGCTGCCCCAGGTGGTCGTCGCGGCCGGAGTCGTCGAGGGCTTCCTTCCGTGGCCCACGCGGCGCCTCCGGGAGGGCGGCGGGCTGGACGCCGCGCACCTCGCGGAGATCGCCGCGATCGACGAAGCCGGTGCCGCGGTCGATGTCGCGGCGCTGGGTCCCCGACGGTCGGAGCAGTTCCGACACCGGCTCGCGACGCTCGAGCGGATGCGTGAGCGCGGCGTCGAGGCCTACCCGGTGGGTGCCTCGGCTCCCTCGACCACCATCGCCGAGCTCGCCGTCCAGCGGGGCACCACGTGGCACACCGGCCGCACGGTGTCCGTGGTCGGCCGGATCCGCGAGGTCCGCGACCATGGGCGCGTCGTCTTCGCGACGCTCGTCGACGGCCGCTGCGACGTGCAGGTGCTGGTGGACGCGGCCGGGCCGGGTCGCGGCTGGGTGCGGGGGTTCGCGCGGACGGTCGACGTCGGGGACCTGGTCCGGATCGACGGGGTCACGGGGACCTCGCGGACCGGCACCCCCAGCGTGCTCGCCGCCGCTTGGCGGATGGAGGCGAAGTCGCTGCACCCCGTGCCCTTCCGCGCGTTCGAGGACCGCGAGGACCGGGCCCGCCAGCGCTCGACGGACCTCATCGTGCACCCCGGGCAGCTGGAGCTGCTCCGACAACGCTCCGCGGTCGTCAGCGGCATCCGCCGGCACCTCACGGACGCGGGCTTCCTCGAGGTCGAGACGCCGATGCTCCAGGTCACCCACGGGGGAGCCAGCGCCCGGCCGTTCCGCACCTTCAGCAACACCTACGGTGCAGACCTCTCCCTGCGCATCGCCCCGGAGCTCTACCTCAAGCGGCTCCTCGTCGGGGGCCTGGGCCCGATCTTCGAGCTCGGCCGGAACTTCCGCAACGAGGGTGCGGACGCGACGCACAACCCCGAGTTCACCTCGCTCGAGGTCTACCAGCCCCACGCCGACTACGTCGTCATGCGGCACCTCGCCGAACGGCTCGTCAAGGCGGCCGCGCGCTGCGTCCACGGGGCCGAGGTGCTGCCGCTGCCCACCCCGGGACAGGTGCGGGGCGGGACGGCGGGAGTCGCGCTCATCGACGTCTCCGGGCCGTGGCGGGTGGTGCCGGTGCTCGAGGCCGTCTCGGAGGCAGTGGGGACGTGCGTGTCCGTCGGCTCCGACATGGACGTGCTGCTCGGGCTCGCTGCTGAGCACGACGTCGCGGTGCGGCCCGAGATGGGGCCGGGCGCCGTCATCGAGGCGCTCTACGCCGACCTGGTGGAGCGAACGACGATGGAGCCGACCTTCTACACCGACTTCCCCACCGAGAGCTCACCACTGACCCACCCGCATCGGTCGCTCCCGGGCCTGGTCGAGCGCTGGGACCTCGTCATCGCGGGGATGGAGGTCGGAACGGCCTACAGCGAGCTCACGGACCCGATCGACCAGCGGCTCCGGCTCACGGAGCAGTCCCTCAAGGCGGCGGCGGGGGACCCGGAGGCGATGGAGGTGGACGAGGACTTCCTCCTCGCCCTCGAGACGGGTATGCCGCCGTCCGGTGGCCTCGGGATCGGGGTCGACCGACTTGTGATGCTCGTGACCAACACCTCGATCCGCTCGGTCCTCACCTTCCCCTTCGTGCGGCCCCGGCCCGAACGGCGTCCGGTCACGGGGGCGGCGCGGGACGGCCGGGCGGTGACCGTCTGATGGAGCTCACCGGCTCGGGCCTCGTCGCCCTGCTCGCGGTCCTTGCCGCCGTCCTCTTCGGTCTCGTCGTCGCAGGCGTTCCCCGGTGGGGGCGCGCGGTGCTCCGCGGGGCGACGCGCGCGGTCCAGGTCGTCGTCCTCAACCTGCTCGTCGTGTCCCTCTGCGGGGTGCTGCTCAACGACCAGTACCTCTTCTACTCCAGCTGGGGAGACCTGCTCGGCTCGCGGTCGGCCGCGGTGCAGGTGCACCAGGGAGGCGGCTCGTCCGCGGTCCTCGCCGGGACGGTGAGCGGCCCGGGACTTCGCGCCCTCCGGGTCCCGGCCGTGCTGCCTCCGCTGCCCCGACCCGGGTCCCGCCTGCAGACCTACACGGTCGTCGACAGTCGTTCCCACGCCGGTGGGCAGGTCCTCGTCCACCTCCCGGTCGGCTACGACCCGCAGTCAACGCACGCCTACCCGGTCATCGTCGGGCTCCACGGCTTCCCCGGGCAGCCGGCGAACTTCGCCCACCTCAACTTCCTCAGCACCATCGACTCCCTCACCTCAGCGCACCGGATGGCTCCCACGATCGTCGTGATGCCCCGGATCGACACGCCGGCGGGCCTCGACACCGAGTGCGTCAACGGCGGGCCGGGCCAGCCCCAGACCGACACCTGGCTCTCGCGCGACCTCCCGGCCTGGACGGTCACGCACTTCAGGGCCTCGACGGCTCGCACATCGTGGGCGGCGATCGGCTACTCCTACGGGGCCTGGTGCGCCGCCTCGCTCACGATGCGCCACCCCGACGTCTTCGGGGCAGCGGTGTCCCTCCTGGGCTACTTCCGCCCCGACTTCGGCGTCGCCTACGACCCGCTCTCGGCGGCGGCCCTGCGCGGCTACGACCTCGTGGCCCTGGCCCGGACGGCTCCGCCACCCGTCGCTCTGTGGGTGCTCACCTCCCGCGAGGACCCGCTGTCCTACCCGACGACATCGAAGTTCCTCAGCGTCGCGCGGTCACCGCTCGACGTGACCGCGGTGGTGCTCGCGCACGGTGGGCACCGCGAGTCGCTCTTCACCCCCCACGTGCCGGACGCCCTGGCGTGGCTCGCGCTGACCCTGCCCGGCTTCCGTGCCTGACCCGCCGAGCCCTCCACCCGAGCGCCGCCCGAGGCCATCCCGGTGGCGTCGGCGCCTCGCGGTCATCTCGGTGCTGGTCGCTTTGGGCGCTGCCGCCATCGTGCTGGGCGCCGGCCCCGCCGGCCCCGTGCTCGGCCGGACGCCGGCGCCGGTGCCACCTGCTGACACCCTGACGGTCGTCGGACTGGGAGACTCCGTGCCCGCCGCGACGACCTGCGACTGCGCGAGCTACGTCGAGCTCGTGGGCCGCCGCCTCGACCAGCTCACGGGCCGCTCCTGGGCGGTCCACAACGACGCGCACGACGGCTGGACCACCGCCGATGTCGAGGCCGACCTCGCCTCGCCGACCACGCGCGAACACCTGGCCGCGGCCGACCTCGTCGTCGTCGAGGTCGGGGCGAACGACTTCGATCTCGACCGGGTCGACGACCGGGGCTGCTTCCCGGCGGCGACGTCCCAGTGCTACGCCGACACCCTGACGTCGTTGACGGCCGGACTGACCCGGATCGTCGCCGGGATCCGGACGACGGCGCGCAGACCAGACCTGCGCATCGCCCTGCTCGGCTACTGGAACGTCACGCTCGACGGGCAGGTCGGGCAGCAGCTGGGAGACGACTTCGTGGCCGGCAGCGACGCGCTGACCCGCGAGGTGGACCGGACCGTCGAGCAGGTGGCCACGACGGTCGGGGCCGTCTACGTCGACGCCTACACCCCGTTCAAGGGTGGGTCCGGCGCGAAGGACCCGACCGCGCACCTGCTCGACGACGGCGACCACCTCAACGCGAGCGGACACACGCTGATGGCGGACACCGTCGTGAGCGACCTCGAGCGCGCCGGCGCGGTGGGCCAGTGGGTGCGGCATACGTCCTCGGGAGTCGCGACTCCGGTCAGAGGTGGTTCTCCGCCTCCGTGAGGACGGAGCGCAGCCGCGACTCGATGTCGTCGAACTGCTCCGGACCCATGGTGAGCGGCGGCGCGAGCTGGATGACCGGGTCTCCGCGGTCGTCGGCGCGGCAGTAGAGACCGGCGTCGAAGAGGGCGCGGGAGAGGAAGCCGCGGAGCAGCCGCTCGCTCTCCGCGTCGTTGAAGGTCTCGCGGGTCGCCTTGTCCTTGACGAGCTCGATCCCGTAGAAGTAGCCGGCGCCGCGCACGTCGCCGACGAGCGGGAGGTCGAGCAGCTTCTCCAGGGTGGCCCTGAAGGCGGGGGCGTTCTGCTTGACCCGGTCGTTGAGGCCCTCGCGCTCGAAGATGTCGAGGTTCGTCATCGCGACGGCGGCCGAGACGGGGTGTCCGCCGAAGGTGTAGCCGTGCAGGAACGAGGTCGTGCCATGCTTGAACGGCTCGAAGAGGCGGTCGCTCGCGATCATCGCCCCGATCGGGGAGTAGCCGCTCGTCATGCCCTTCGCGCAGGTGATGATGTCGGGCACGTAGCCGAAGTCGTCGCACGCGAACATCGAGCCGATCCGCCCGAACGAGCAGATCACCTCGTCGGAGACGAGCAGGACGTCGTACTCGTCGCAGATCTCACGGACCCGCTCGAAGTAGCCGGCGGGGGGCGGGAAGCAGCCGCCGGAGTTCTGCACCGGCTCGAGGAAGACCGCCGCGACGGTGTCGGGACCCTCGAACTCGATGGCCTCCGCGATCCGGTCCGCGGCCCAGCGGCCGAAGGCCAACTCGTCGTCGCGGACGTGCTCGGGCGCGCGGTACTGGTTGGTGTTGGGCACCTTGTGGGCCCCCGGCACGAGCGGCTCGAACATCTCCTTGGCCGCAGGGATGCCGGTGATCGATAGGGCGCCCTGGGGCGTGCCGTGGTACGCGACCGCCCGGGAGATGACCTTGTGCTTGGTCGGCTTGCCGGTCAGCTTGAAGTACTGCTTCGCGAGCTTCCACGCGCTCTCGACGGCCTCGCCACCACCGGTGGTGAAGAAGACGCGGTTGAGGTCACCGGGAGCGTGGCTCGCCAGCCGCTCCGCGAGCTCGATCGCCGTGGGGTGCGCGTAGGACCAGAGCGGGAAGAAGGCGAGCTCCTTGGCCTGCTTGGCCGCCGCCTCCGCGAGCTCCTCGCGGCCGTGGCCGACCTGGACGACGAAGAGGCCCGAGAGACCGTCGATGTACTCGTTGCCGGCGTCGTCCCAGATCTTCCAGCCCTTGCCCTTGGTGATGATGGGCACGGGGCTGCCGAGGCCGCCGTTCGCCTTGTCCTCGAAGACCGAGTGGCGGGTGAAGTGCATCCACAGGTGGTCCCGTGCTGCGTCGGTGTGCCGGGTCCCGGCCGGAGTCCGGGTGTTCGTGGCGGCGCCGCGGACGTCATTGCTGGTGATGCTCATCGTGTACCCCAGTTGTAGAGCTGCTTGTTGAGTTTCAGGTAGACGAACGTTTCCGTGGCGGTGACGCCCGGGATCGTCCGGATGCGCGTGGAGAGGAGCTCGAGCAGGTGGTCGTCGTCCTCGCAGACGACCTCGGCCAGCACGTCGAAGCTGCCGGCCGTCGTGAGGACGTAGGAGACCTCGGTCATCGCGGCGAGCGCATCGGCCACCGGGTTCATGTCGCCGGAGGTCCGCACGCCGATCATCGCCTGGCGCTGGAACCCCACCTGGAGTGGGTCCGTCACCGCGACGATCTGCATGACCTCGCTGTCGAGCAGGCGCTGGACCCGCTGACGCACCGCGGCCTCGGACAGGCCGACCTCCGCGGCGATGGCGGCGTAGGACTTGCGTCCGTCCTGCTGCAGCTGCTCGATGATCGACTTCGAGACGGCGTCGAGGTTGACCGAACCCCGGGTGCCCCGGTTCCGGGACGGGGGATCACCCGACGCGGCGCCGGATCGCTTGGAGACCATGACCTGATGGTGGACTGTGGAACGCGCGGTTGGCAAGCCCAGTTGCAACGGATTCCGAAGTCTTTCCCCAGAATCCCTTCCAGATCCAGCACTCTGGCGCTTAGCATGCGGCCATGACTCCTACGCCCCGCGAGCTGCGCAACTTCATCGGCGGCACCTACGTCGAGACCGCAGCGGACACGACCAGCGACATCGTCAACCCGGCCACGGCTACCGTCGTCGCCACGGCCCCGGTCAGCGGCCAGGCGGACGTCGACCGGGCCTACGCCGCCGCGTCGAAGGCCTTCGAGACGTGGGGCGACACGACCCCGAGCGAGCGCCAGCAGGCGCTGCTGAAGTTCGCCGACGCCATCGAGGCCCGCGCCGACGACTTCGTCCGTCTCGAGGGGGAGAACACCGGCAAGCCGCACGCACTCACGGCGAGCGAGGAGATCCCGCCGATGGTCGACCAGCTGCGGTTCTTCGCCGGAGCAGCCCGGGTCCTCGAGGGCCGGTCGGCGGGGGAGTACCTCAAGGGCCACACGTCGTGGGTCCGCCGCGAGCCGATCGGCGTCATCGGCCAGGTCACCCCGTGGAACTACCCGATGATGATGGCGATGTGGAAGATCGCCCCGGCTCTCGCTGCCGGCAACGCGATCGTCCTCAAGCCCTCCGACACCACCCCAGAGACGACGCTGCTGCTCGCCGAGCTCGCGTCCGAGTTCCTGCCCGACGGTACCTTCAATGTCATCACCGGCGACCGGGAGACCGGCCGGATGCTCGTCGAGCACGACACCCCCGCCATGGTCTCGATCACCGGTTCGGTGCGCGCGGGCATGGAGGTGGCCCGGAGCGCTGCGCGGGACGTCAAGCGGGTGCACCTCGAGCTCGGCGGCAAGGCTCCCGTCATCGTCTTCGACGACGCCGACATCGAGGCGGCCGTCGAGGGCATCGCCATCGGTGGCTACTTCAACGCGGGTCAGGACTGCACGGCTGCGACGCGGGTGCTCGCCGGGCCGCGGATCCACGACGACTTCGTCGCCGCGCTCGCCGAGTATGCGAGGAGCTCGGCCAAGGTCGGTATGCCGGAGGACCCGGACGCGCTCTTCGGCCCGGTCAACAACCCCAACCAGGTGGCCCACGTCGCGGGCATGCTCGAGCGCCTGCCCGACCACGCCCGCATCGAGGCGGGCGGCTCCCGGGTCACCGGGCTCGGCGACGGCTACTTCTTCGAGCCGACGGTGCTCGCCGGGCTGCGCCAGAGCGACGAGCAGGTCCAGACCGAGATCTTCGGCCCCGTCATCACCGTCCAGCAGTTCACCGACGAGGCCGAGGCCCTGGCCTGGGCCAACGACGTGCAGTACGGCCTCGCCTCCAGCGTCTGGACGAAGGACTTCGGCAAGGCGATGCGGATGAGCAAGCGGCTCGACTTCGGCTGCGTCTGGATCAACACGCACATCCCCGTCGTCGCCGAGATGCCGCACGGTGGCTACAAGCACAGCGGCTACGGCAAGGACCTGTCGATGTACGGCTTCGAGGACTACACCCGCATCAAGCACGTCATGGCCAACATCGAGTCCTGACCCACCCACCTCGCACCCCCGGGTCAGCGACGACCCGCACGACCACCGTCCCGCACCACCGCACGGAGAGATCACCCATGACGAACCACAACGATCCCGTCTTCCGAGCCGCGTTGGCCCGAGGCCTCGTCTCGCGTCGATCCGCCATGATGGGCGCCGCCGGCCTCAGCGCCGCAGCCTTCCTCGCCGCCTGCGGTTCGGCCGGGAAGAACGCCCAGACGGGCGCCCAGGGGGCCTCCGGCGCGACAGTTGCGGCGAAGACCGCGGCTGCGGCCGAGGACATGTCCGACACCGAGAAGGTCGTCAACTGGTCCAACTGGCCGCAGTACATCGACGTCTCCGACGACGAGAAGTCACGCCCCACCCTCGAGGCGTTCACGAAGAGGACCGGCATCAAGGTGAACTACACCGAGGACTACCTCGACAACGACGAGTTCTATGCCAAGGTGCGTCCGCTCCTCGAGGGAGGTCAGGACACCGGCCGCGACGTGTGGTGCAGCACCGACTGGATGGTCGCCCGCCTCATCAGCCAGGGCTACGTGCAGAAGCTGGACCTCGCCAACATCCCGAACGTGTCGAGTCTCGAGGCCGCGCTCAAGGATGTCGAGTTCGACCCCGGCCGCGCGTACTCCCTGCCGTGGCAGAGCGGCTTCGCTGGGATCGCTTACAACCTCAAGGCGACCGGTGGCAAGAAGGTCGAGTCGATGACCCAGCTGCTCACCGATCCGGCGCTCAAGGGCAAGGTGACCCTGCTCTCCGAGATGAGGGACACCGTCGGGCTCGTGATGATGGAGCAGGGCAAGGACATCTCGACGTTCACGGACGCCGACTTCATGGCGGCGATCGACACGCTGCGCAAGGCCAAGGACGCCGGCCAGATCCAGAAGTTCACCGGCAACGAGTACAGCGCCGGTCTCACCAAGGGGGACATCGCCGCCTGCGTCGCGTGGACCGGTGACGTCGTCCAGCTCCAGTTCGACAACAAGGACGTCCAGTACGTCCTGCCCGAGAAGGGCTTCACGCTCTGGTCGGACAACTTCGTCATCCCCGCGCTCGCCAAGCACAAGAAGAACGCCGAGACCCTCATCGACTACTACTACGACCCGGCCGTCATGGCGGAGGTCGAGGCGTGGCTCAACTACATCCCTCCGGTGACGGGCACGAAGCAGGAGCTCGTCAAGCTCGACCCCAAACTGGGCGACAACCCCCTCATCATCCCGTCGGCCGACGTGCTCAGGCGGGCGCAGGTCTTCCGCGGTCTCACGAACGCCGAGGAGACCACGTACAACGCCGCCTACGCCGAGCTGACAGTGGGCTGATGGCGACCATCCACTCGGGCGACCTCCAGCTCGTCGCCCTCACGAAGTCGTTCGACACCTTCACGGCCGTCCACCCGATCGACCTCACGATCCCCGAGTCGTCCTTCTTCGCCCTGCTCGGCCCGTCCGGCTGCGGCAAGACGACGACCCTGCGGATGGTCGCGGGGCTCGAGGACCCCACCGGGGGATCGATCCTCATCGGCGAGCAGGACATCACCCGGACCAAGGCCTACCAGCGCAACGTCAACACGGTCTTCCAGAGCTACGCCCTCTTCCCGCACATGTCGGTCGTCGACAACGTGTCCTTCGGCCTGCGCCGGCGCGGGGACAAGGACTACAGGAAGAAGGCGCAGGACGTTCTCGAGCTCGTCCAGCTCGAGAAGGTGGCGACGAAGAAGCCCACCCAGCTGTCCGGGGGCATGCAGCAGCGGGTCGCCCTCGCGCGGGCCCTCGTCAACCGGCCCGACGTGCTCCTGCTCGACGAGCCCCTCGGCGCGCTGGACCTCAAGCTGCGCCGCCAGATGCAGATCGAGCTCAAGCGGATCCAGCAGGAGGTGGGGCTCACCTTCATCCACGTGACGCACGACCAGGAGGAGGCCATGACGATGGCCGACTCGATCGCGGTGATGAACGCCGGCCGGATCGAGCAGCTCGGCGACCCGGCGACGCTCTACGAGAACCCTCGCTCGACCTTCGTCGCGAACTTCCTCGGCCAGTCCAACCTGCTCCGAGCCACGCGCACGTCGGGACAGCTGCGCGACGGTGTCGTCGAGGTGCGCGTGCACGACATCGACCTCGAGGTCGTGCGGAGCCACCTCCCCGATGGGGGGGACGAGGTCTGGCTCGGTGTCCGGCCGGAAAAGCTGCGCCTCGGCGAGTCCGGCGGGCCCAACCGGCTCACCGGGGTCGTGCGCGACGTGTCCTTCACCGGGGTCGCGACGCAGTACCTCATCCGCCTGCCGTGGGGCCAGGAGCTCACCGTCGTGCAGCAGAACGACGGCTCGGCCCGTCCCCGCGTCGGGGAGAACGTCACCGTCTCGTGGGCCGCGGAGCACGGCTTCGCGCTCGACGCGTCCCAGGATGCCGCCGCGGGCGCCGACTGGGACGACAGCGATGGCTGAGTCGACCGCGGTGGCGGCCGGCAAGCCGACGGCGCCACGCCCGAGCCCCACCTCGGACGGCCCGACGGGCAGACGCCGACGCAACTGGGTCCCGTACGCGTTGCTCGCTCCCGGGCTCGTCTGGCTGTTCGTCTTCTTCGTGCTGCCGATGGTCACCCTGGCGTCGCAGTCGCTGCAGGAGGGCAACGTCTACGACGGCTATGTCTTCACCGGCAACGTCGGCATCTACGGCGAGGCGCTCTCGGCCTACTGGAGCCAGCTCGTCCGGTCGCTCGCCTACGCCGGCACCGCCACGGTGCTGGCGCTGCTGCTCGGCTACCCGCTCGCCTACTTCATCGCGCAGAAGGCGGGCCGATGGAAGAACATCGTCCTCATCCTCGTCATCGCGCCCTTCTTCACCAGCTTCCTCATCCGGACGCTCGCGTGGCAGACGATCCTCGCCGACACCGGACCGGTCACGGCGGTCGCCCAGAAGATCGGGCTCACCGGCCTGCTCAACTCCGTGGGCCTGATCAACAACGACACCCTGCTCAACTCGCAGTTCGCCGTCATCGCCGGGCTCACCTACAACTTCCTGCCCTTCATGATCCTGCCGCTCTACTCGAGCCTCGAGCGGCTCGACCCTCGTCTCATCGAGGCCGCCTCGGACCTCTACGCGTCCCCGTTAGAGACCTTTCGACGGGTGACCTGGCCGCTGTCGCTGCCGGGTGTCGTGGCCGGCACCCTGCTCACCTTCATCCCGGCATCGGGCGACTTCATCAACGCCCGGCTGCTCGGCAACACGCAGACGACGATGATCGGCTCGGTCATCGACGCGCAGTTCCTCCGGGTGCTCAACTACCCGTTGGCTGCCGCGCTGTCGTTCGTCCTGCTCGTCATCATCGTCACGATGGTCTCCGTCTACGTGCGGCGGGCCGGGACCGAGGAGCTGCTCTGATGGCCTGGATCCGCCGACACCTGCTCAGCTTCGCGGCCCTCGTCGTGCTCGCCTACCTGCTCATCCCCAACCTCGTCGTGGCGATCTTCTCCTTCAACTCGCCCTCGGGGCGCTACAACTACACATGGGAGAAGTTCTCCACGGCCGCGTGGACCAACCCGTGTGGGGCCCAAGGGATCTGCGACTCCGTCGGGCTCAGCCTGCAGGTGGGTGTCATCGCCTCGCTCACGGCGACCGCCCTCGGCACGATGATCGCCTTCGCCCTGGGCCGCTACCGCTTCCGGGGGCGAGCGGCGACGAACCTGCTCATCTTCATGCCGATGGCCACACCCGAGGTCGTCATGGGGTCGAGCCTGCTGACCCTGTTCCTGATGATCGGGCTTCCCGCGGGCCGGGGCGCGATCCTCATCGCGCACATCATGTTCTGCGTGTCCTTCGTCGTCGTCGCGGTCAAGGCCCGGGTGGCGACGCTCGACCCCAAGCTGGAAGAGGCCGCCGCGGACCTGGGGGCCAACCCGTTCCAGACCTTCCTGCGCGTCACCCTGCCGTTGGCGGCTCCGGGAATCGGCGCGGGCGCGCTGCTGGCGTTCTCACTCAGCTTCGACGACTACATCATCACCAACTTCAACGCCAGCCCGAGCTCGATCACCTTCCCGATGTACGTCTGGGGAGCGGCCCAACGGGGAGCGCCGGTGCAGGTCAACGTGATCGGCACGACCATGTTCGTCGTCGCGCTTGCCGTCGTCATCACCGGTCAGGCCATCTCGAGCCGCCGCGGCAGAAGGGTCTGACTCCATGCGAGTTCTCATGATCGGCTCCGGCGGAGTCGGCGACGC
Organism: Actinomycetales bacterium; assembly: GCA_038224055.1. Classification (GTDB taxonomy): domain Bacteria; phylum Actinomycetota; class Actinomycetes; order Actinomycetales; family Dermatophilaceae; genus JBDSSS01. The sequence continues at coordinate 285 of JBBRGO010000020.1, read as the reverse complement.
CGCCGCGCGCATCGCCGCCGAGCGCGGCTTCTTCGATCGGTGGGTCGTCGCTGACTTCGACCTCTCGCGTGCCGAGCGCACGGTCGCGGCGGTCCGTGAACGGCATTCCGGCGACGCAGGGGAAACCCGCTTCGTCGCCGCCCGGGTCGACGCGTCCTCCGAAGAGGCGGTCACGGCACTGGCCCGCGAGCACGGTGCGACCCACGTCTTCAACGCCGTGGACCCGAAGTTCACCGTGTCGGTCTTCACCGGCGCCAGGGCGGCGGGGGCCGACTACCTCGACAT
>JBBRGO010000019.1:0-23258 GCA_038224055.1 Actinomycetales bacterium | reverse complement strand
AGTGCACTCAGGGGTCGGACACCACCTCGTCGCCGACCGCGATCGCAGCGCCGGGCGGCACCGGCAGGACCGGCGTGAGCCGGATGCCGAACCACGTCGCGCCTTCCCAGCGACGGTGCCGGGCCAGGGTCCGGATCGGCTCCTTCGCCCCGCGCAGGCTGGTCCGGTCGACCGTCGTCATGACGCAGCGGTCGCAGACCATCGTCGCCCGGTAGGCCACCGCGCCGATGCGCACCGACCGCCACCGGTCCTCCTCGAAGGCGGCGCCGCCGCCGCCCACGACGACGTTCGGACGGAACCGGTCGTGCCCCAGGGGCCCGCTCCCGGGCACGTCCGACTCCGCCAGCCACCCGTTGAGCCGGTCGAGCGAGGCCTCCGTCGTGACGTGCAGGGGCGCGGCGTCGGAGAAGGAGTTGGTGTCGCCGTCCTCGCCACCCATCTCCGGCCGGATCGGCCGCGCCACGGACTCCTCCTGCCACACCAGCCGCACGGGGCGCCCCAGGCGCACCGAGAGCCAGGCGTCGGCATCGGGGCCCCCGGGCCGGGCCCACTCCTGCCCGGAGAAGGCAACCGCCACGACGTCGGCGGCCGGGTCGGGTCGGACGGCGACGGCCCCACCGTCGCGGTCCACGAGTCGTATGCCGTCAGCCCCGTCTGCATGAGCCAGCAGCCCCAGCATGGCCGGCACCTCGCGGGCGGTCACCTTGCTCCCCAGCTCGTCGACGACGGCCCAGCGACGGTCGCCGACCAGCCCACGCCGGTCGACGGCGGCAGCGTCGACCGCGACGCCGGCCAGGGACTTGACCGGGTAGACCGTCAGCCCGACGACGGCCAGCCCGGTGCGCCGGTCGGTCACTCCGCCAGCCATGCGGCATACGCGTCGAAGGTGTAGGGCCGGCCGAGGAAGTCCTCGACGAGCTCGGCCGCGTCGTGGCGGCCGCCCTGGGCGAGCACCTTGTCGCGGTAGGCGCCGGCCACCTCCGGGTCGAAGAGGTCCGCCCGGTCGAAGGCCGAGAACATGTCCTTGGCGATGACGAGCGACCACATGTAGGTGTAGTAGGCCGAGCTGTAGCCGTCGAGGTGACCGAAGTGGCACTGCATGTGGGTGCCCGGCAGGTAGGGGAAGGCGGAGTAGTGCGCCATCAGCTCCTTCAGCCGCGCCGTGAGGTCCTCGGTCGGGTGGATGTGGAAGTCGTAGGACAGCGCGGCGTAGAACATCTGCGTCCGGGCGTCATACCCCTTGCCGAAGTCGTCGGCCGTGCGCATCGCGTCGACGAGGTCTGCCGGGATCGTCTCTCCCGCAGCGTTCCTCGCGAAGGTGGCGAGCACGTCCGCGTCCCAGGCCCATTCCTCGAGCATCTGGCTCGGGGCCTCGACGAAGTCCCACTCCGTCGCCACCCCGGAGAAGCGCACCCACGGCATCCGGCCGGCGAGGACGTGGTGAACGAGGTGGCCGAACTCGTGGAAGAGGGTCACCACCTCGTCGTGCTCCATCAGGCCGCGGTTGAAGTTGCACACGAGGACGCCCTCGGCCAGCTGCGTCCCCGCCACGCCCCGGACGAGGTCGAACTGGGCCGCGTGCTTGTACTTGCCGTCACGCGGATGCAGGTCGAGGTGGATGCGCCCGATGCGCTCGCCCTCGAAGGACACGTCGTAGGAGGCGACCTCGTCGTGCCAGGTCGACGCGTCGTCGACGGGGGTCCAGTCGAGTCCGAAGAGCCGGCCGGTGACGTCGAGCAGTCCCTGGCGCACGGCCTCGAAGGGGAAGTAGGTCCGGACCCGCTGCGCATCGACCTCGAGCTGCTCCTTGCGGACGCGCTCGGCGTAGTAGCTCACGTCCGCGCCGTCGATGTCGTCGGCGTCGGGCCGGTCCGCGCGCAGCCGGTCGAGCAGGACCTGCTTGTCGCGCTCCGCGCTCGTCGTCGACAGCTCGGTGATCTTCTCGATGAACGCGCCGATCGCGTCCCCGCTGCCGATCATCTTCACCTCGGCGTCGAAGTCGGCCCACGTGGCGTAGCCGAGCAGGGACGCGTGCTCGCGTCGCACCGCGAGGAGGTCCTGCAGCACCCGGTCGTTGTCCGGCCAGGCGATGGTGAGGAACTGCGTGGTGAGCGCGCGACGTGCGTCGGCATCATGGGCGAACGTGCGGAAGGGCACGACGTCGGGGTAGTCGGTCGTCACGGTGACGAACCCGTCGTCACCGACCGGGTGGGCCTGCACCCAGTCCTCGGGCAGTCCGTCCAGCTGGTCGGGACGCACCCGGATGCTGCGGACGTCCTCACGGATGTTCTTGCCGAAGTCCTGGCTCAGCACGACCGCTCGCTCGCTCAGCTCGCGCAACCGTTGCCGCGTCGCCTCGTCACGGTCGACCCCCGACCGGCGGAAGTCGCGCAGCGTGAGCTCGAGGACACGTCGCGCGTCGGCGTCGAGCCCGTCGGCACTGAGGTCGGCGAGAACGGCATACAGCTCCGTGTCGAGCCCGAGGTCGGTGTCGAGCTTCTGCACGTCCTGCGACAGCGAGTCGGCCCGGTCGCGGACCGCCGCGTCGGGGTGCACCTCGGCGAGGAGGGAGCCGACGGCCGCGGCGTTGGACAGGGCGATCTGGGCATGGTTCCACGCCCCGAGCACCTCGATCGCGAGCGGGGGCGGGTCGGCCTTGAGCGCCTCGACGATCGCACGGGCCTCGGCCAGCTGCTCGGTGCCGCGGGTCGCGACCCAGTCGAGCCAGCCGTCGGGTCCGGGGAGGGCGAGGGGGGTGGGCGCCGTCGCGCCGGGGTCAGTCGTCACCACGGAACTGTATGCCGCCGAGTGCCCGTCGCGCGTGCGGTCCAGCAGTCTCGCTCCTCAGTCCCACAGCTGGAGCGAGCGGTCGAAGATCCCGGCCAGGTCCTCGCCCCGGACCGGTCGAGGACTCGTCGCGAGCAGGCGTTGCTGCTTGAGCGCGCCGTCGACGAGGTCCCCGGTGTCCCCCGCGTCGTAGCCCACCCCAGCGGTCCCGTTGGGCAGGCCGATGTCGCGCATCAGACGGATGAGGACGCTCGGGAGCAGGTCCGCCGGGTCGGCCGTCGACTCGGCGCCGGGCTCGAGCAGCCGCGCGGCCGCGAGATGGCGCTCGGGGTTGGACTCGAAGGTCCAGCGGAACGCCTCGGGCGCGGTGAGCGAGACGGCCATCCCGTGCGGGACCATCGGCTCCTCGCCGGGGTAGCCCGCCGGGTGGAAGTCCGTGACCCGTCCGGCGATGGGGTAGGCGTTGGCGTGCGGGACGTGCACCCCGGCGTTGCCGAACCCGAGGCCGGCGAAGGTCGCCGCAAGAGCCATGTCGCCCCGCGCCTGCGCGTCGTCGCCGTCGCGCACGGCGGCGCGGAAGGCGGTCGCGAGCAGGCCCAGGGCCCGCTCGGACCACAGGTCCGCGACGGGGTTCGCGCCGCAGTAGGGGACCCGCTGGTCGGGGGTCCTGCGCTCGTAGGAGGTGTAGGGCCGCGCGGTCCAGCTCTCGAGGGCATGGCAGAGGATGTCCATCCCCGCGCTCGCCGTGACGCCGGCCGGCTGGGTCATCGTCAGCCGCGGGTCGACGACGGCGAGCGTGGGGCGCAGTCGCGCGTGGCTGATCCCGGTCTTGACCCGCAGGGCGAGCACGTCCAGGACGCAGATCGTCGTGCTCTCGGCGCCGGTGCCGGTCGTCGTGGGCACGGCGACGAGCGGCGCGAGCGGCTTGCTGGGGGCGCGACCCTCCCCCACCGGGGCGTTGACGTAGTCCAACAGCACGCCGGGGTTGCTGAGCATGAGGTCGACCGCCTTGGCCGTGTCGATCGCGGAGCCACCACCGACGGCGACGAAGGCGTCGAAGGGCCCGTCGGCGCGGGCCCGTTCGATCGCCCGCTCGAGACTCGCGTCGGTCGGCTCGACGTGGGCGGAGTCGTGGACGACGGCCTCGATGCCGAAAGCGGCCATCTGCCGCGCCACCCGCTCCGGCGTGCCGGTCGCGGCCACCCCGGGATCGGTGACGACGAGCACCCGGTGCGCTCCGAGCAGGGACAGGTCGTGACCGATCTCGTCGGAGGCCCCCGGGCCGAACTTCAGCTGCGGCGCCCCGTAGGTGAAGACGCTCTCGGGGTGGGCAGGCGAGTGGGTCATGGCTCCTCCTCGAGTCACGGATGCAGGCATCGTCGCACGAGCCGGAGTGCCTGACGGGTCGCCCGGGTCGCGCTGCGCTAGCGTGATGCGACGGTGACGTCCAACGAAGGGATCACGTCCATGAACGTTCTGGCAGGGCTGCCGACGGCGGACACCCTCATCGACGCGAAACTCGTCGACTACATCATCATCGCGTTGTACTTCGTGTTCGTCCTCGGCATCGGGGTGATGGCCCGGCGGGCGGTCTCCAGCTCGATCGACTTCTTCCTCTCCGGACGGTCCCTGCCGGCGTGGGTCACCGGCCTCGCGTTCATCTCGGCCAACCTCGGTGCCGTCGAGATCATGGGCATGTCGGCCAACGGCGCCCAGTTCGGCATCGCGACGGTGCACTACTTCTGGGTCGGGGCGATCCCCGCGATGCTCTTCCTCGGCGTCGTGATGATGCCGTTCTACTACGGCTCCAAGGTGCGGTCGGTGCCGGAGTTCATGTTCCGGCGCTTCGGCACCGGCGCGCACCTCGTCAATGCCCTGAGCTTCGCGGTCGCCCAGCTGCTCATCGCCGGCGTCAACCTCTACCTGCTCGGCTCGATCGTCCAGGCCCTGCTCGGCTGGCCCCTCTGGGTCGCCCTCATGGTGGCGGCCGCCATCGTGCTGTCCTACATCACCCTCGGCGGCCTCTCGGCGGCGATCTACAACGAGGTCCTCCAGTTCTTCGTCATCGTCGCGGCCCTCCTGCCACTGACCCTCATCGGCCTGCACCGTGTCGGGGGCTACGACGGGCTCAAGCAGAAGATCACGGAGTTCGCGGCGACGGCCCCGGCGAGCGCCGGGGTGCCACCGGCGGACCAGCAGCTCCAGTCCTGGCCCGGTCAGGCCCTCACGGGCTTCGACTCCCCCGTGCTGTCGGTCATCGGCATCGTCTTCGGGCTCGGCTTCGTGCTGTCCTTCGGCTACTGGACGACGAACTTCGTCGAGGTCCAGCGCGCGATGGCCTCCAACTCGATCTCGGCGGCCCGCAAGACGCCGATCATCGGCGCCTTCCCCAAGATGTTCGTCCCCTTCATCGTCATCTTCCCGGGCATGATCGCGGCCGTCCTCGTCAAGGAGATCGCCGACCTCAAGGGGGGCGGCACCCCGGCGGGCGGGACGTCGGGGACCGGCGTGCAGTACAACGACTCGCTCATCCTGCTCATGCGCGACGTCCTGCCCAACGGTCTGCTCGGCCTCGCCATCGCGGGCCTGCTCGCGGCCTTCATGGCCGGTATGGCCGCGAACATCTCGGCCTTCAACACCGTCTTCAGCTACGACCTGTGGCAGCGCTACATCCGCAAGGACCACTCCGACGACTACTACCTCCGCATCGGGCGACTCGCGACGGTCGGGGCCACCGTCGTGGCCATCTTCACGGCGATCATCGCGAGCTCCTTCTCCAACATCATGAACTACCTGCAGACGCTCTTCGGCTTCTTCAACGCGCCGCTCTTCGCCACCTTCATCCTCGGCATGTTCTGGAAGCGGATGACGGCGACGGCCGGTTGGGTCGGCCTCTCGGCGGGCACGCTCTCGGCGGTGCTCGTCGCGTTCCTCAGCCAGGACGCCTTCGGCTCGGCGAGCATCGGTCTCATCCCGGTCGGCGGCCAGGGAGCCGCCTTCATCGCGGCGTCGACGGCCTTCGTCGTCGACATCGTGCTCAGCGTGGTGGTCTCCCTCGTCACCGAGCCGAAGCCCGCGGGCTCGCTGCGCGGCCTCGTCTACTCCGAGACGCCCAGGGAGGACCTCGTCGACCCGCACGAGCAGACCCTCCCCTGGTTCCGGCGCACGGTTCCGCTGGCCGGGATCGCCCTCGTCCTCGTCATCATCCTCAACTTCGCGTTCTGAAAGGAGCGGACATGCCTGACACGACACCCGAGCGCCAGCCCGAGGACGGCGGCAAGAAGACCGCCGGAGCCTTCGACATCCGCAACTTCATCGGGGCGCTGCTCGGCCTCTACGGACTCATCCTCACGTTCGTGGGTGTGTTCGGTGAGCCGTCGCTCGACAAGACGGGGGGAATCAACGCGAACCTGTATACCGGTCTCGGGCTCATCGTCGTCAGCGTCGCCTTCCTCGCGTGGGCGAGGATCAAGCCGATCGTCGTGCCCGCCGACGTCGACGCCCCCGACGACGACCCGGTCCGTCCGGCTCCGCGGCGGCGCCCGGCGAAGTGATCCGGCCGACCCTGGCGCCTCTCAGGCCGGCGCCGACCGGCGACGCGGCCGCGGCTGGCAGACCGGACAGGAGGAGGATGAGCGGTTCATGAACTGCTCCCGGCGCATGGTCGCTCCGCACCGGTCGCAGGGGGTGCCCGCCCGCCCGTAGGCGTGCAGTGAGCGGTCGAAGTAGCCACTCGCCCCGTTGACGTTGACGTAGAGCGAGTCGAAGCTCGTGCCGCCCTGGCCCAGGGCCTCGGCCATGACGTCGCGGGCGTGGCCGAGCAGACGGCTGAGCGCCGGCCTCGTCAGCGTCGAGCACCGGCGCTCCCCGTGCACCTGGGCGCGCCACAGCGCCTCGTCGGCGTAGATGTTGCCGATCCCCGACACGAGCTGCTGGTCGAGCAGGGCGCGCTTGACGGCGCTCTCACGCATCACCATCCGGCGCACGACGGCACGCTCGTCGTACGACGGCTCGAAGGGGTCGGGAGCGATGTGGGCGACCGACTCGGGGATCCCGTCGGGGCGCAGCGGCGACAGGGCCAGCCCGCCGAAGGTGCGCTGGTCGACGAAGCGGAGCTGCGGGCCACCGTCACTGAAGTCGAAGCGGGCGTGACAGTGCTTCTCGAGGGGGGCGTCGGGCGGTTCGACGAGCATCTGTCCGCTCATCCCCAGGTGGACGATCAGCGCGTCCTCACCGTCGAGGGCGAGCCAGAGATACTTCCCTCGACGGGCCGCAGCGGTGACCGTCACGTCGTGCAGGCGCTGGGCCAGGTCCTCGGGACCCGCGTCGTGGCGTCGCGCCACCCGAACCCCGGTCACCCGGGCCCGGACGATGCGCCGACCGACGACGTGCTCGGCCAGGCCGCGGCGGACGACCTCGACCTCGGGGAGCTCGGGCACCGGCCGCGCTCAGGCGTCGGGGCCGACGGCGTGCGACCGCACGACCTCGTCCGCGGCGGCCTGGGCCGTCCTGCGCCGGTCCTCCAGCGCGTGCCAGGCCTGCTTGGCCGCCTTCTGCTCGGCCTCCTTCTTGCTCCGCCCATGGCCGGTGCCGAGGACGGTGGTGTCGAAGACGGCGCGTGCGTCGAACTCCTTCTCGTGGTCCGGACCCTGCTCGTCGACGCGGTACTCGGGCGAACCGAGGCCGGAGGCGGCCGCCATCTCCTGGAGGCTCGTCTTCCAGTCGAGGCCGGCCCCGAGGGTCGCCGCGTCCTCGATGAGCGGATCGAAGTGGTGGTGCACGAATGCGGAGGCCCGCTCCACGCCGCACGAGAGGTAGACCGTCCCGATGAGCGCCTCCATCGTGTCGGCGAGGATCGAGGCCTTGTCCCGGCCACCCGTGGCCTCCTCGCCCTTGCCGAGCATGACGAACCCGCCGAGGTCGATGGTGCGGGCCACGTCGGCCAGCGCCCGCATGTTGACGACGGCCGCACGGAGCTTGGCCAGGTGGCCCTCGGCGAGCTCGGGGTGACGGGTGTACAGGGTGTCCGTGACGACGAGGCCCAGCACCGAGTCGCCGAGGAACTCGAGACGCTCGTTGTTGGGCAGCCCGCCGTTCTCGTAGGCGTAGGAGCGGTGGGTCAGGGCACGCAGGAGCAGCGGCTCGTCGATCTCCCGGTCGAGCACCTCGAACAGGTGCGCGACCAGGGCATCGACGGGCCGCTGCGGGACCGTCATGACGGCCGGGGCGACGGGGTCGCTCACGACGCTGGTCAGGCCTGGTGCTCGGTGCGCTCGGCGACGGCGTAGTGACGGCCCTTGTAGGTGCCGCACGACGGGCAGGAGATGTGCGGCTGGGCCGCGTTACCGCACTGGGGGCAGGTGGTGAGCGCGGTCGGCGTCGCCTTCCAGTTCGCACGACGCGAACGGGTGTTGGATCGCGATGTCTTGCGCTTCGGGACAGCCACGTCAGTTCCTCTTCTCTTGCGGGTCGTCGCTCAGCAGTCCGCTGAGTGACGACCACCGGGGGTCTCGCACTTCATGGTGGTGGTCCGGGTCGTCCGCGAGGTGGATCCCGCACTCGGAGCAGAGCCCCGGGCAGTCCTTGCGGCACACCGGTTTGAACGGCAGCGTTGGCACGACGGCGTCCCGGAGCACGGTCTCGAGTGCGATCATGTCACCCTCGAGCTCGTGCACCTCGTCCTCCTCCTCGTCGACCCCCACCTCGTGGTGGTGGGTCAACCGGTCGGGGTAGGCGAACAGCTCCGTGAAGTGACCCTCGACCACGAGGTCGAGGGGATCCAGGCACCGAACGCACGAACCCGTCGCCGTGCCACTGGCCGAGCCCGTCACGAGCACGCCCTCGACGACTGACTCCAGGCGCACCCGGACCTGGACCGGGGAGCCGGCCTTGATCGAGATGACGTCGGTGCCCAGTTCGTCGGGAAGCGTTACCGTGCGCCGGAGCTCCTGCATCGTCCCGGGTCGCCGACTCAGCTCTCTGGTGTCGAGCACCAGCGGTGAACGGGGATCGGGGCGGTTCATGTCTCCTGCGCGCGGTCGAGGGCTCGGTCATCGCCAAGGCGGGGAGGACCGACGGTCAAGGCTACCGGAGCGCCGGCGTGCACCCAAATCAGGCGAGACGGTTGTGCAGCGCCGTGAGGACCGCGTCCGGGACGAGGCCGGCGACGTCGCCGCCGTAGCGCACGACCTCCTTGACGAGCGAGCTCGACACGTGCGAGAGGGACGGGTCCGCGGCGAGGAAGAGGGTCTCCACCCCCGAGAGGTGGTGGTTCATGTGCGCCATCGGCAGCTCGTAGGCGAAGTCCGTGCCCCCGCGCAGTCCCTTGACGAGGGAGGCCGCGCCGACCTCTGTGCAGATGTCGACGACGAGTCGGTCCGACCACGCGTCGATCCGCACGTTCGGCAGGTGGCCGACGGAGGCGCGCACGAGCTCGACGCGCTCGTCGACGGTGAAGGTGCCCTGCTTGGCAGGGTTGTGCAGGATCGCGACGACCACCTCGTCGAAGAGGGAGGCCGCCCGGGTGATGACGTCGACGTGGCCACTCGTCACCGGGTCGTAGGAGCCGGGGCAGAGGCACCGCCGCAGCGCGCGGGGGTCGTCCCTCGACGTCGTCACGACTCCAACCTAGCTGCTGACGAGCGACCGGTAACGGTCCCCCTCCAGCCTCACGCCGGCTCGTCCGTCGCGGGTGGCTCCGCGAACCAGACGGTCGTGTCCCCGTAGCGCTTCTCCCCCGACAGCTCGAGGCCCTCGGGCCACCTCGGCTGGGGCGAGCGACGCGACCGCTCGACGACGACGAAGGCGTCCGCCGCGAGCCAGTCGTGCTCGACGAGCGCCGCGAGCACCGCGCCCAACGCGTCGTCCGTGACGTCGTAGGGCGGGTCGATGAGCACGAGGTCCCGGCGGGTGCCACCGGGCGGCCCGGCACGCAGCGCCCGATCGACGGTGTCGCGGACGAGTCGGGCACCCGGGGAGCCGACGACCGCGATGTTGGCCTCGATGACCCCGGCTGCTGCGCCGTGCGACTCGACGAGCAGCACGGTGGCGGCTCCGCGGCTCGCGGCCTCGAGACCGAGCGCGCCGGACCCCGCGTAGAGATCGAGCACGTGGGTGCCCTCGAGGAGCCCGCGGTGCTCCAGGCGGCTGAAGAGCGCCTCCCGCACCCGGTCGGACGTGGGCCGGGTCGTGCCACCGGGCGGGGTCCGCAGTCGTTGGCCGCCGGCCGTGCCGCTTATGATCCGGGTCATCTCAACCTCGCTCCAGGTAGGCGGCCTGCTCGTCGTCGAGGCGCATCGCGACGGCGGCCGCGAGAGCCGGGTGCTCGCGCAGGTCCGGGTCGGCGTCGACGAGCGCGAAGGCGTCCTCACGGGCCTGAGCGATGATCTCCTCGTCGCGGCGGCGACCGAGACGCAGGTGCCGCACCGAGTTGCCCCGCCCGCTCTGGCGGGCACCGAGGACGTCGCCCTCGCGGCGGAACAGCAGGTCGGCACGGGCCAGCGCGAAACCGTCGGTGGTCGCGGCGACCTCGGCCAGTCGCTCTCCCGCCCGCTCACCCCCGCCGGCCGTCATGAGGAGGCAGAGCCCCGGGACGCTGCCGCGGCCGATCCGGCCGCGGAGCTGGTGCAGCTGGGAGATCCCGAAGCGGTCGGCGTCGACGACGACCATGACCGAGGCGTTGGGCACGTCGACGCCCACCTCGATCACGGTGGTGGCGACGAGCACGTCGATCTCGCCGGCGCCGAACGCGAGCATCGTCGCTTCCTTGGTCTCGGGGTCGAGCCGGCCGTGCAGGATCTCCACCCGGAGACCGGCCAGCGACGGGGTCGCCCGGAGCGTCTCCAGCATGGCGTAGACGCCGGTCAGCTCCCTCGGTGCGTCGTCGATGCCGGCCTCGTCGGGCACGACGTCCCACGCCTCGGCGTCCTCACCGTCGGGGCCGCCCGGGGGGGCAGCGCCGTCGGGCTCGCCGATCCTCGGGCAGACGACGTAGGCCTGGTGCCCCGCGGCCACCTCCTCCGCGATGCGCTGCCACGTGCGCTCGACCCAGCTCGGGCGCTCGGCGTCGACGACGTGCGTCGTGATCGGTGAGCGACCCCGCGGCAGCTCGCGAAGGGTCGAGGTCTCCATGTCCCCGAACACCGTCATCGCCACGGTGCGAGGGATCGGCGTCGCGGTCATCACGAGCACGTGCGGTGGCCGCAATCCCTTCTCGCGCAGCGCATCCCGCTGCTCCACGCCGAACCGGTGCTGCTCGTCGACGACGACGAGAGCGAGGTCGGCGAACTGGACGTGCTTCTGGATCAGGGCGTGGGTGCCGATGATGATTCCCGCCTCGCCCGAGGCTGCGTCGAGGAGCGCGCGCTTGCGAGTGCCGGCGCTCTGGCTCCCGGTCAGCAGGACGACCTTCGTGCCGATGTCCGAGCCGTCCAGCATCCCGCCCCGGGCGAGGTCGCCGAGCATCGTCGTGACCGAGCGAAGGTGCTGGGCCGCGAGCACCTCCGTCGGGGCCAGCATCGCCGCCTGCCCCCCGGCGTCGACGGCAGCGAGCATGGCCCGGAGCGCGACGACGGTCTTGCCGGACCCCACCTCGCCCTGGAGCAACCGGTTCATCGGACGGTCTCTGGCGAGCTCCCGAACGAGGACCTCACCTACCTCCCGCTGCCCGCCGGTCAGGGCGAAGGGCAGCCGGGCGTCGAAGGCGGCGAGCAGGCCACCGGGGCGCGGGAGCCGTGCGGTGCCGAGAACGGACTCCGCCGCCTTGCGCCGCTGCGCGAGGATCGTCTGCAGGACGAACGCCTCGTCGTAGCGCAGCCGGTCGAGACCCGTCTCCGGGCGCTGGTCGAGGCGCGGGCGGTGGACGAGCTCGAGCGCCTCGGCCCGCGTGGGCAGCCCCCGGGCGGCGCGCACGGCCTCCGGCACCGGTTCACGGATCTGGTCCACCGAGTCGAGCGCGATCTCGACGACGGCCCGCATCCGGAAGGAGTAGATCTTGCCGGTCGCGGAGTACACCGGGATGAGGTGGCTCTGGTAGCGCTCGACGGCCTGGTCGACCGCCGCCTCGTCGTCGGCGTCGAAGAGCTCGTAGTCGGGGTGGGTCAGCTGGGCCCGCTGCCCGTACCGGCCCACGGTGCCGGCGAAGAAGCCGCGTGCACCGGGGTGCAGCTTGCCCTCGTGACCGTAGGCGCTGAAGAACGTGAGGTCGAGCTCGTGGCCGGCGTCGTCGGTGAGCACCACCGTGAGCATCCGTCCCTTGCGCCCGCGCATCGGCCGGGTCGCCGCCGACGCGACGACGGCCACGACCATGACCTCCTCCCCCACCCTCAGCTCGGACAGGTCCGTCGTCTGACCCGGCTGGAGGTAGCGGCGCGGCGTGAAGTCGAAGAGGTCGGCCACGGTGTGCAGGCCCTTGGCCTTCGCCAGCGCGGCGGCCTCCGGCTTCTTGACGATCTTGGTGAGCGGGGAGTCCTCGGTGAGTCGGTTGACGGTCACTGCCTCACTCCACCCCGAGCAGCACGCTGTAGACGCCCTGGCCGCCGACGATCTCGGACACCTCGACCCCGGGGCGCTCCGCCCGAGCCCGCGCCGCCAGCTGCTGGGCGAGGCCCGTGGGAGCCGAGGCTCCCATCACCAGGGTCAGCAGCTCACCGCCGCTCGAGAGGAGGCGGTGGACCACCTCACCAGCGACGGCAACCTCGTCCGAGCCGACCACGACCACGTCGCCGTCGACGACACCGAGCACGTCTCCCGGCCGGCACTCGCCGCCGCTCGTCAGGGCAGCGCGGGTCGCGACGGTCACCCCGCCGTGGCGGGTCGCCGACGCGGCGGACTGCATGGCCTGAACGTTGGCCCTGACACTGGCGGCGGGCTCGAAGACCGCCAGGGCAGCGATCCCCTGGACCACGGTGCGGGCCCGGACGACGAGGGCCTCGATGCCGTCGTCGGCGACAGCGCGTGCCGCGGCGGCGGCCGCGAGCTCCGTGTCCTCGTCGTTCGGCAGGACGACGACACCGTCGCCGCCGCGGTCGTGCTGCTCGTGGATGGCCTCGATGAGCGACCCGGTCGATGCGCGACGCCCCGGGCGGGCGGGCACGACGACGGCTCCGGCCGCACGGAACACGTCGGCCAACCCCTCCCCGACGGTGCACGCGACGATGCCGGAGCGCTGCCCTCTCGAGCGGTGCGCTGCTCCCGTGCAGGAGCCGTCCGCGACCGGCGCCGGGTCGTCCACGTCGGCGGTCACGGTGACACGGTGTCGTCGCGACCAGTCGGTGACGAGGTGGGTGATCCGCACCCGGTGTGGTCGTCCGGCGTCGATTCCCGCCTCGACGGCGGCCCCGGCGTCGTCCACGTGGGCGTGCACGTGCCACTCCTGCTCCCCCCCGACGACGAGGACCGAGTCGCCGAGCGAGACGAGGCGCTCACGCAGGATCGCCACCGCCTCGTCACCCGAGTCGCGGAGCAGGAACATCACCTCGTAGGTCGGGCCCTCCCAGTCGTCCCCGAGTTGATCGCCGTCACCGCCGTCACCGCGATCGAGGCTGCCCGGGTCGGAGACGGCGGCAGGACTGCCCGCTGCCCTCGGCAGCCCCGGTCGGGCCCGGCGCTCGGTCGAACCGAGGCCGAGGGCGACCCGTCCGTCGTCGCCGGCGCAGAGCCGCTCGAGACACTCGAGCATGATCACGTAGCCGGCTCCGCCGGCGTCGACGACCCCGGCCCGCGCGAGCACCGGAAGCTGCTCGGGAGTCCTGGCCAGCGCGAGACGCCCGGCGTCGAGTGCCGCGAGCGACACGGCATACAGGCCGTCACCGGCAGCAGCCTGAGCCGCCTCGGAGACGGCGCGGGCGACGGAGAGGATCGTGCCGTCCTTCGGGTCGCTGACGGCCTGCCACGCCCGCTCGTCGGCCCGGAGGAGGCCCGCGGCGAGCGCGGGCCCGTCGATCACGTCGAGGTGCTGGCAGGCATCGGCGAGGCCCCGTGCCAGCTGGCTGAGGATCACGCCCGAGTTGCCGCGCGCGGTCCACAACAGGCTCTTGGCGAAGACGACGAGCAACGCCCCCGCGCCGCCGGTCTCCTCGTGGGCGAGCGTCCTCTCGACGGCTGCGTCGAAGGTGAGGTAGAGGTTCGTCCCCGTGTCGCCGTCGGGGACCGGGAAGACGTTGAGCTCGTCGATCTCGGCCCGCCGAGAGGCGAGCGCCGACCGGACGAGGACCGACCAACGACGCACGGCAGCCGCGTCGAGGAGCGAGAGGGCATCCTCGGGCGTGGGTGCAGCGCCTGGCATCCGGGTCCCTCCGCTCGTGGTGGACGGCAGGCTAGCGCTTCACCCCGGACGTCCGCATGCACGCTCGCCCCGTGGCGGTCTAGCGTGGGACCGTGCCCAGACCAGTCCCTGACACCTACCGCAAGTCATGGGCGGGGGCGCCACCCGGTTTCTACACCGTCGAGGCGGCGGGGCTGCGCTGGCTGGCGGAGGGGGCGTCGGTCCGGGGAACCCGCATCGTCGAGGTCCGCGACGTCGGCGACGAGCACATCGACCTCGAGGCCCTCGTCGCGGTCGGGGAGACGGCCCGAGCCGTGGAGAAGCTCGGCCGCTCGCTGGCCCGCCTGCACGGCCTGGGCGCGCCGTCCTTCGGCTCGCCCCCACCGGGCTGGCACGGGGACGCCTGGATCGGCCGCCAGACGCAGACGAACGAACCGACGCCGACCTGGGGCGAGTTCTACGCCGAGCAGCGGGTCCGTCCCTTCGTGCGACGAGCGGTCCGCGCCGGGAACCTCGACCGGGACGGTGCCCGGCTCGTGGAGCGGGTCTGCGACCGCATCGCCGTCGGCTCCTACGACGACGGGCGGGCCCCCGCGCGGGTCCACGGTGACCTCTGGGCCGGCAACGTCGTCTTCACCGACCGCGGCGCCGTCCTCATCGACCCCGCGGCCCACGGTGGGCACGGGCTGACCGACCTGGCGATGCTCGCGCTCTTCGGGGTGCCCTGGCTCGACCGGCTGGGCGAGGCCTACGCCGAGGTGGCCGGGCTCGACTGCGCCTGGCGACCGTTGATGAGCCTGCACCAGCTGCACCCGCTCGCCACCCATGCCGCCTCGCAGGGCCCGGCCTACGCCGAGCAGCTCGTCCAGGCCGCCCGACGCTGGAGCTGAGGCGTGCTGGACGGGGTGCCCGCACCGTTTTGTCGTCGGAGCTCCGCGTCGGCTACGCTTGACCGGTTCCCCTCGTGCACTGCGGGTGACGCACTCCCCGTGTGGGTCCCGGTTGCCCGGGGTCGGAACGCCCAGGACTTTGGTCAACATCGACATTTCAGGAGATACCCGTGGCTGCCAACTGCGACGTCTGCGGCAAGGGACCGAGCTTCGGTCACAACATCTCGCACTCGCACCGCCGTACCAAGCGTCGCTGGAACCCCAACATCCAGCGCGTTCGCACGATGGTCGGTGGCGTGACGCCGAAGCGACTCAACGTCTGCACCTCGTGCCTCAAGGCGGGCAAGGTCGCTCGCTGACCTCCGCCTGACGCACGATCGACCGGCCGGTTCCCTTCGGGGGCACCGGCCTTCGTCGTCCCCCCCACCACGTCATCACCACGTCATCACCACGTCATCACCGCGTTGTCCCGTCGTCGGGTCCGTCGTCGGGTCCGTCGTCAGGTCCGTCGTCGGGTCCGTCGTCGGGTCCGTCGTCGGGTCCGTGTCAGGTCCGCGTCCGTGCGTTGTCAGTCGGGGCGGAAGTGGTCCCAGCCGGAGTGCGCCATGGCTCGACCGTCGACGAGCATGCGGGGCTGCTCGTCGGGCTCCCTGACGCGCACGGTGCCGATCCTGCGCCAGTCGCCCGGGAGGGCACCGGGCGGGAAGGTCGCGAGCAGGGAGTGCTCCTCGCCGCCGGTGAGCACGCACTCCCGCGCCGCCTCCTCGCCCAGGGCCGGCTCGAGCGCCGCGATGTCGTCGCGGAGTGTGTGCACCTCGACGTCGAGGACGACACCGCTCGCCCGGGCGATCCGTCCACCGTCCCGGAGCAGCCCGTCCGAGATGTCGAGCATGGCCGTCGCGCCCGCGCGGGCCGCCTGGGGTCCGGCCGGCAGCGGGCTCACGGGTCGGCGTTGCCTGGCCACCGCGACGGGATGCGCCGCGTCGCGGCCCTCGGCGAGGAGCACGAGACCGCCCGCTGCGAGGCCGAGCGTTCCGCAGACCGCGAGCTGGTCGCCCGGGCGGGCACCGGAGCGGAGCACCGGCTCACCCGCGATGGTGCCGAGCGCCGTCACGGAGACGACGACGACGCCGGGTGGCGCGGACGAGAGGTCACCACCGAGCACCGCGACCCCAGCCGCGGCAGCGGCCTCCGCCACGCCGCGGGCGTGGTCGAGCACCCACTCCAGGGCGAGCTCCGGTCCTGCGACGAGCGTGAGGAGCACCCCGGTGGCACGGCCCCCCATGGCCGCGACGTCGGCGAGGTTCTGCACGACCACCTTGTGTCCGATGTCGGCGCCCGAGCTCCACTCGTCGACCCAGTCGCGCCCCAGCACCACCGTGTCCGTCGTCGCGACGACACGGGACCCGGTGCGCAGGACGGCGGCGTCGTCGCCGGGGCCGACGACGACGACCTCACCCGAAGGGAAGAGGGGCAGGATCTTGCCGAGGACCCCCTCCTCGGCCAGCAAGCGCAGCGGCGTGCCGCCCGTCATCATCGGACCGGACCTCGTGGTCACGAATCACCCTTCATCACTCGGACATGCGCGGCTTCCTCGGGACGAAACATCCCACCGCACGGTAGCGTCAGGGCACGATCCTCGGCACACCCGGTCGCTCGCCGCCCGGAGGTCCCGACGGATCGTCGGGTCGAGCTGCTGCCGACCCGTCCCGCGGCCCCCGACCACTCTGGGGCCCGCCACCGATAGACCAACACAAAGAGGTGACTCGTGGTTCAGGCCTACATCCTGATTCAGACCGAGGTCGGCAAGGCCGCCAGCGTGGCGGAGCAGATCGCCGACATCTCCGGCGTGACACTCGCCGAGGACGTGACCGGCCCCTACGACGTCATCGCGCGGGTGGAAGCGGCCAACGTCGACGACCTCGGCCGTCTCGTCATCGCCAAGCTGCAGGACGTCGCGGGGATCACGCGCACCCTCACCTGCACGGTCGTGCACGTCTGAGGCTCCCCACCATCCGCACCACGGCGGCGGCGGCGCTCTGCTCCGCCGTCGTCGCGGTGTCCGGCTGCTCGTCCGCCCCCGAGGTCACCGCGGCTCCTCAGTCCTCCGCACCGGTCTGCTCCGCCCTGGCCTGGCCGTCCTCCGTCAGCGGGCGCACGCGCACCGCGACGCGCCCCGACGCGCCCTGGGCGGCCGCGTGGGGCGACCCCGCCCTCATCGCCCGCTGCGGCCTGGACCCGCTGGGGCCCACGACCGACTCGTGCGTCACCGTCGACGGCGTCGACTGGGTCGTGCGCGAGCTGAGTGACGGCGGGGCCGCCACGACGTACGGACGGGACCCGGCGGTCGAGGTCCTCGCGCCGGCCGCCTACGGCCCGGTGCCGCTGCTGCTGCCGGCCTTCACCCCGGCCGCGACGGCGCTCCCGACGAACGGGCGCCGCTGCAGCTAGGCCGGACTCAGCGCAGACCGACCCGGCGCTCGAGGGCCAGCGCGATGAGCTCGTCGATGAGGTCCGGGTAGGCCAGACCTGATGCCGCCCACATCTGCGGATACATCGAGTGCGGGGTGAAGCCGGGCATCGTGTTGATCTCGTTGACGACGACCCCGCCGTCGTCGGTGTAGAAGCAGTCGACCCGGGCCAGTCCCTCGCAGCCGAGCGACTCGAAGGCGAGGCCGGCCAGCCGGCGCACCTCGGCGGAAACCGCCGCCGGCACGTCCGCGGGGCAGCTGAGGTCGACATCGGCCTCAGCGAGGTACTTCGCCTCGAAGTCGTAGAAGGCGTGGTTGGAGTGCACGGCCACCTCCGCCACCTGGGAGGTGCGCGGGGCGTCGGTCCCGCGGCCCTGCAGGACCGCGCACTCGATCTCCCGACCGCGGATGCCCTGCTCGACGACGACCTTGGGGTCGTGCTCGCGGGCCGTCTCGACCGCCGCCTCGAGGTCATCGGGCCGGTCGACCTTCGTGATCCCCATCGACGAGCCGGCCCGCGCCGGCTTGACGAAGAGTGGATAGGCCAGTCGGGCGCACGACGCGAGGGCGGCCGCACGGTCGGCCCCCCACGCGCGGTCGGTGATGACGGCATACGGGCCGACGGGCAGGCCGTGACCGGTGAAGACGAGCTTCATGTAGTGCTTGTCCATGCCGGCGGCGGAGGCGAGCACGCCGGAGCCGACGTAGCGCACGTCCGACAGCTCGAGCAGCCCCTGGAGCGTGCCGTCCTCACCGAAGGGTCCGTGCAGGAGAGGGAAGACGACGTCGACCTCCCCGAGGGCACGCGGCGCGACCCCGGGCTCGAGCACGGTCAACGTGGTCTCCTGGGTGGACATCGGCAGGACGACGTGCGCCGCCTCGGCCGTCACCTCCGGCACGTGCCCGGGGGTGAGCTCGAAGCGGGACGGCTCGTCGGCCGCGAGGACCCACTGCCCCTCGCGGGTGATCCCAATCGGGATGACGTCGTATGCGTCGCGGTCGATGGCCCGCAGGACCCCTGCCGCCGTGGCGCACGACACGGCATGCTCCGAGGAGCGGCCGCCGAAGACGACGGCGACGCGCGGGCGAGGTTTCGACGCAGGGGTCGGGGGCTGGTCCGTGGTCATCAGTCGAGACTCTAGCGGGACGCGCCGGGGCCTCCTCGTAGGCTGCGCGGGTGAGCCCCGACGTCGATCCCCGGTCCCTGCACGTCGAGAGCCAGGTCGTGGCCGCGGGTCGTCCCCCGCGCCGGCCGGGCGCCCCGGTCAACGTCGGCGTCGAGCTCACCTCGACGTATGCCGCCGACGGTCCGGTCAACTACGCGCGCGTCGGCAACCCGACGTGGGACGCCTTCGAGTCCGCGCTCGGCGGACTCGAGGGCGGCCTCGCGCTCGTGCACGGCTCGGGGATGGGAGCCATCTCGGCCGCCCTGTCGCTGCTGCCTCCGCAGGGCACGGTCGTCGCGCCGGACCAGACCTACAACGGCACCCACGACCTGCTCCTCGCGCACGAGCAGGCCGGTGGGCGGGTCGTGCGGGTCGCGGCGGCCGACACGGCGGGCTTCGTCGCCGCCCTGGCCGGCGCCGACCTGCTGTGGCTCGAGTCGCCGACCAACCCGCTCATGGACGTCACGGACCTGCCGGCCGTGCTCGACGCCTCCCGGGAGCTCGGCGTGACGAGCGTCGTCGACAACACGCTGTCCACCCCGCTGCTGTCCAGACCGCTCGGGCTCGGGGCCGACGTCGTCGTCCACTCGGTGACGAAGTACCTCGCCGGCCACTCCGACGTCGTGCTCGGCGCGACGGTCGTCGCCGACGACGACCGCGGCCGGGAGATCGGCGCCCGGCTCAAGCGCCACCGCACCCTGCACGGCTCCATCGCGGGGCCGATGGAGGTCTTCCTCGCCCTGCGCGGCCTGCGGACGCTGGCGGTCCGCTTCGAGCGGGCGTGCGCGAATGCCGCGCAGCTGGCGGAGCGGCTGGGCGGCCACCCGGCGGTCGCCAGGGTCCGCTACCCCGGCAGCGGGGCGATGCTCGCGATCGAGGTGGCGGGCGACGCCGACGCCGCGGACCGGGTCTGCGACGCGACCGCCCTGTGGCTGCACTCCACGAGCCTCGGCGGCGTCGAGTCCCAGCTGGAGCGACGGCGTCGGCACCCGTCGGAGCCGACGTCCGTGCCGGCGAACCTCGTGCGGCTGTCCGTGGGGATCGAGCACGTCGAGGACCTCTGGGACGACCTCGACGGGGCGCTGCGCCGGGGGCTCTCGCTCGACTAGTGCTTCTCGGCCTTGAGGTCGCGCGACATGAGCTTGGGGCCGACCGCCGCCGCCGACTGGCCGTCGCGGACGACGGCGACGACCTGCTCGACGATGGGCATGTCGACGCCGTGGTGACGTGCCAGCTCGAGGATCGACTGGCACGACTTGACCCCCTCGGCGGTCTGTCGCGTGACGGCGACGACCTCGTCGACCGCCATCCCCTGCCCGAGCCGGACCCCGAAGGCGTGGTTGCGCGACAGCGGCGACATGCACGTCGCGATGAGGTCACCAACGCCGGCGAGGCCGAGGAAGGTCTCCGGCTCCGCGCCGAGCGCCAGCCCCAGGCGCGTCGTCTCGGCGAGCCCCCGGGTGATGATCGTCGCCTTCGTGTTGTCGCCGAAGCCCATCCCCTCGGCCATCCCGACGGCGAGCCCGACGACGTTCTTCGTCGCCCCGCACACCTCGGCGCCGACGACGTCGGTCGAGGTGTAGGGCCGGAAGGCGGGCGTCGCGCACGCGGCGGCGACCCGCTCGGCCGCCGCGGGGTCGACGCAGGCGACGACGCTCCCGGCGGGCTGGCGCCGGGCGATCTCCTTGGCGAGGTTGGGCCCGGAGAGGACGACGATGCGTCTCCCCTGCACTCCCGCGACCTCGGCGATGACCTCGCTCATCCGCTTCGTGGTGCCCAGCTCGACGCCCTTCATCAGCGAGACGACGTCGGCGCCGGGCGGGATCGCGCCCCCCCAGGACTCGAGGTTGGACCGCAGCGTCTGCGAGGGCACGGCGAGGACGACGAGGTCGGCGTCCAGGCAGGCCGCAGCCGGGTCCGTCGTCGCCTGCACGGTGCTCGGCAGGTCGAGCTCGGGGAGGTAGTCGGAGTTGCGGCCGGCGTTGATCTGGGCGGCGACCTCCGCGCGGCGGGCCCACATCGTCACGCTCGCCCCGGCTTCGGCGAGGACAGCGGCGAACGCGGTGCCCCAGCTGCCGGTGCCCATCACGGCGACCCGCGTCATGCCGCGCCCCCCTCCGCCGCCCGCCCGCGAGTGGGCCTCGGCGCATCCTCGTGCCGGAGCGGCGATCCCACCTCCGGAAGACCGTGGGCACGGGGGTCGAGCCGCTCGTGGGTGCTCTGCTCGCCCCGGATCTGCTCGAGCAGCACGGTGATGGCGTCCATCAGCCGGTTCGTCGCCTCGCGCAGGACCGCGCTGTCGAGGGGCTTGCCGTAGAGGTCGTCGAGGTCGACGGGCGCCCCGGCCGTCATGTGCATGGTCCGGCGCGGGAGGAGATGGAGCCGCTTGCCGTAGGGCGAGAGGATGTCCTGGGCGCCCCACTGGGCCACCGGGACCAGGGGACACCGGGTCTCGAGCGCCACCCGCGCCGCGCCCGTCTTGCCGCGCATCGGCCAGAGGTCGGGGTCCCGGGTGATCGTGCCCTCGGGGAAGATCCCCACCGCCTTGCCCTCGCGCACCGCGGCCACCGCGGCCCGGTAGGAGTCGGCGGCCGCCACCGAGCTGCGGTAGACCGGGATCTGACCGGCCTTGCGGAGCAGCCAACCCCCGACGGGCAGCGCGAAGAGGCTGTCCTTGCCGAGGAAGTAGGCCTCGCGACCGCTGTCGAACATGTAGTGCGCGAAGACGAGAGGGTCGGCGTAGGAGATGTGGTTGGTCGAGACGACGAAACCACCGCGCTCCGGCAGGTGCTCGAGCCCCCTCCAGTCGCGTTTCGTCAGCACCATGAGCAGCGGGCGCAGGACCAGCGCCAACAGGCGGTAGACCACGGGTAACCGCGTGGGGCGTGCACCGCTCACGTTGGGACGTCCTCCTCGGCTCGGTGGCCCCGACCGGGGCGCATCCTTCATCTTGTCCATCAGCCGACGCGGTGTCGAGCAACGGGGCGGCGAGTGCGAGGATTGACTCCAGAATGTCGATGCCCACACAGCCCACGAGCACGCGTCGCTGGTCCGTCGTCGTCCCGGTCAAGGACACGCTCCAGGGCAAGTCCCGTCTCGCTCGTGCCGCCGGCCCCCATCGCTCCGAGCTGAGCCGGGCCATCGCCGACGACACCCTCTCCGCGGTCGTCGACGCCGTCGGGGCCGACCACGTCGTGCTCGTCACCTCCGACCGCGCACTGGCTGCCCACTGGCGCGGACGCGGCTGCACGACGACGCCGGACCCCGGCGCTGGGCTCAACGCCGCGGTCGCCGCTGGACTCGCCCTGGTGCCGGTGGGGACCAGGGCTGCTGCCCTGCTCGGGGACGTGCCCACCCTCACCCCGGCCGACCTGCTGGCCGCGCTCCGCTTCGCCGCGGCTCATGACCAGTCCTTCGTGCCCGACGGCGCAGGCACCGGGACGGTGCTGCGCTGCGGCACCACGGCCGTCCCCGCCTTCGTCCCGCGCTTCGGCCCCGCGAGCGCCGCGGCCCACACCGCCGACGGTGCACGCCGGCTCGAGCTCGCCCTCCCCCGGCTGCGGACCGACGTCGACGACGCGGCCTCCCTCGCCGACGCCGGACGCCTCG
Source organism: Actinomycetales bacterium (assembly GCA_038224055.1). GTDB lineage: Bacteria > Actinomycetota > Actinomycetes > Actinomycetales > Dermatophilaceae > JBDSSS01. The sequence continues at coordinate 1,072 of JBBRGO010000019.1, read as the reverse complement.
GCCTCGGACCGGCGACCCGAGCGGTCCTGCGGGCCCGCGGCTCTGGTTGGATGAGCACCATGCAGGCGTCCGTGCACCGCTTCGACCCCGACAGCCGTTCGGGGTCGGTCCTGCTCGACGACGGCCTCGAGATCGGCTTCGACCACGAGCCCTTCGACGCGAGTGGGCTGCGACTGCTCCGGTCGGGCCAGCGGGTCACCATCGAGGTCGATGACCACCGGGTCGTGGCGCTGCACATCGTCGGGATCGGGCCGGGCCAACCGATCCGCTGAGCCGATCGAGCCCGGTGACCCCGGCGGGTTCGGCCCGCCGAGTCCACGCACGAGGGGCCGGGCGCTCGGCCCGACCCCTCGTGTCTGCTTCGCGCCCGACGAAGACCGACCTCGCTCGACGTCAGCGGGCGCTCTTGCGGGCCGTCTTGCGGGCGGTCGTCTTCGCGGTCGCCGCCTTGCTGGCCGTCTTCTGCGCCGCCGGCGTGGCCGTGGTGGTCGTCTTGCGTGTGACGGCCCGCGCCGGAGCGGCCTTCGTCGCCCTGGTGCGCTTGGCGGGAGCCGTCGTGGTGGCCGCCTTCCTCGCTGGCGATGCCGTGCCGGCGCTCTTGCGCGCGGTCGTCGTGGCGGCTGACTTGGTCGCCGCGGCCTTCGTCGTCGCGGACCTGGTCGCCGTGGCCTTCGTCGCGGTGGCCCGCTTCGCCGGTGCCGCCTTGGTCGGCGCCGGGGTCGCGCGCTTGGCCGGAGCAGCCTTCGTGGCCGTCTTCGTCGTGGCCTTCTTGGCCGTCGCCTTCGACGCGACCTTCGTCGTCGTCTTCTTCACCGGCGGGGCGGTCGCGGTCCCGGCGGAGGCGCGGGCAGCAGCGGACTCGGTGCGAGAGAGCTTCTTGGACCCGGACACGATCTCCTTGAAGTTCGTCCCGGCCCGGAACTTCGGCACTTTGGTCTTCTTGATCTTGACCGTCTCACCGGTCTTGGGGTTGCGGCCGGTGCGGGCCGCGCGGTCCACCCGCTCGAAGGTGCCGAATCCGGTGATGCCGACCTTCTGGCCCTTGTTGACCTCCCGGATCACGATGTCGAGA
>JBBRGO010000018.1:0-23296 GCA_038224055.1 Actinomycetales bacterium | reverse complement strand
GATCGACGACATCGCGGACCACGGCTACCGCTCGACCCCGGAGTTCCAGAGCCGGATCGACGCGGCCTTCCCGCTTCGCGACGGGCGCTGCAGCGAGCGCGTGACCGCGGCGATCGAGGCCCTCGACCGACCCCGGTCCGGTTAGGGCGAGCTGGTCGCGGCGGGTGGCCAGGGCCCGGAGCACCGAGTGCCAGTTGATACGCCTACCTGAACCCAGGCATCAAGCCGCGGATCAGTCTGCACGCGAGGTCGTCAGGACAGCAGCAGACGCCGACTGATCCGCAGACTGATCACCGACGCGTTGACGCTAGAACCCGAAGGCGGTCCACTGCCCCTCCGAGACCACCTCGACCCTGCCGTCGACGACCGTGATCGCCGTCTGCTCGTCGATCGCGTAGGCGGGGGCAGCGAGGTCGGCCGCCCACCGCTCCGCCTCGGCGGGGGTGTTCGTTGGGAAGGCGTTGAGGTGCGGGAAGATCGAGAAGTCGACGACGCCAAGGGTGCGATCGTCCGCTGCGTCCTGCCACTCGACGAAGCGGTCGCCGATCCGCGGCGTCATCACCATGCTGCCGGCGCTCACCCCCACCCAGACCGTGTCGGTCAGCGACGGCAGCAGGTCCACCAGCCCGGACGCCTGCATCCAGTGGGCCAGGTAGGTCGCCTCGCCCCCGTCGACGAGCAGGACGTCGGTCTCGCGCACCCAGGGGACCCAACGCTCCGCACCGATGGTGGGCAGGGCCGTGAGCTCGAGGACACCCAGTGACGCCCAGCCGAGACCGGTGAAGTTCCGCCAGGCGTCATCGGCGGCAATGAGCCCACGCACCGACGCCGGTCCGCAGCTCGGGTGGCCCCACTGGGCGGTGGGGACGACCAGCGCATGGCTCTCGGAGACCGGTTTGCCGAGCAGGTAAACGAGCGCGGCGTGGATGCTCGGGTTCGTCAGACCGCCCGAGGTGAGCAAGAGCTTCACGGTGTCTCCGATCTCGCAGTGAGGGTCGAACCCTGGACCAGACCATCGTGCATCGAGAGCAGCATCGCGTGGTGGGTCAGGGGGTGTCGAGGTAGTCGCCGCGGTGGTTGCCGCCGCCGATGACGAACGCGCCAACGACCGTCTCACCGTCGGACTCGTAGACCGTGACCGGAATCCCTGCGCTCAGGGCCTGGAGGCGGACGGCGGCGTCCGACGGGTCGGTGGGCGGCGGCCCTCCGGCCGCGTTCAGCTCTCGGGTGTAGACGTAGCCGGTCCGTCCGTTGGTCGCCACGACGAGGATGAGGTCGGGCTCGCCGTGGTCGTTCTGCACGCCATATGTCTCCCCCTTGGCGTTGCGTCCCCACGCGGTCTCCCGGGTGTCGATGTAGCGGGTGCTGAGAGCCCAGGCGGCGCCGGGTTGGGCGGTGATCGTCAGGGAGTGCTGTCCGTCCGTCAGGTCGTAGCGGTCCTTCATCATCGCCGGATCCCCTGCGGCACGAGGAGGGTCGGCCTCGTCGCAGGTGGCGCTGCTGCCGTTGGGGAAGCGGAACACTCCCGGCGAGAGGCAGCTGAACTCCACCTCCACCCCCGTCGCTCCAACAGGTCGGACTCCCAGCTCGACGGTCGCCGTCCCGATCAGACGGTGGGACTGGGCTGGCGTCAGGTAGGTCACCTCGTCACCACCCGGCGAGGTCGTCGTCAGCGCGTATGCCGTGCCAGCCGCGGCGAAGGCGAGCGCCGCGGATCCAGCGCCGAGGAACCACCGGCGGCGGCGACGGGCGGGATGCCCAGGTGGCCGGGACCCGCCGGCATCCGCGCCGACGACGTCGACCTGACCGACGAGCTCGGCACGGAGGGCCGCAGCAAAGTTGGGCTCCAGACCAGGACGGGTCATGTCTCGTTCCCTCCAGCAGCGAGCGCGGTGCAGGCGCGCGCCGCACGACGAAAGCGATAGAGGCGCGACTTCGCGGCCGACTCCGAGAGGTCAAGCGCCTCCGCGGCCTCCGCTATGGCGAATCCCTCGAGCACCACGAGCGAGACGAGTGCGAGGTTATTCGTGGCAAGGGACCGCAGGTGTCCCAGGAGGGCGGGGTCCCAACCGAAGGTCGACCGTTCGCTGAGGATCTCGGCGGGGTCCGCGGCCGAGCCGGCGCGCGGGAGTCGGTCGAGCAGGGCCCGATGCCGACGGGTCGACCTGCGCAGGTTGCGCGACACGTTGGTGGCGGTCACCAGCAGCCACGGGAGCACGGAGCCCTCCACGAGCCGGACGTCCTCTCGCCGCCTCCACAGCTCGAGGAAAGCCGCCGCCGTCACGTCCTCCGCATCAGCGCGACGGTCCACCAGGCGGCAGGCGTGCCTGTACACCCGTCCTTGGTGCAGGTCGAAGACGCAGCCGAAGCTCTCGCCGTCACCCGCACGGGCGGCGGCCCACCACACCCGCTCCACGGCGACCTCCTCCCTGTCGTCCTTTCACACCACCTACTGTCCGGCAGTCCCCGAAAGGACTCGGGCCGCCGATCTGCGTTCAACCGCGCGACCGACCAGGACGCCCAGCACGAACACCCCAAGACCTACGAGGGCGACCGCGACCCGCTTCCCGCCGGTGACGAAGATCAGGCCCTGGAAAGCCTCGGCCGGGAGGGGCTCGTAAGCGAACCACCCAAACTCCGTCGGCTGTCTCCAGAGCACCACGGCAACCACCATTAGGGCAGCGACGACGACGAGAGGAACGATGAGCGCACCGCGAGAACGCATGCGGTCAACCTACTCACGGCGCCCGGTCGACGAGGCCGGTCTGGGGCGCCGGGCTTCGCCGCACGGTCCGCACCGTGCGAGGGTTGGCACATGGCACATGACGTCGTCGACCTCGCCGAGAGGCTGTCCCTGTTGGACGACTGCTGGTCGCCCAAGGTCGTCGCAAGGCTCAACGACTACGAGGTCAAGGTCGTGAAGCTGGAGGGCGGGTTCGTCTGGCACACCCACGAGGACACTGACGAGCTGTTCCTCGTCATCGCCGGCGAGCTCCACATCCAGCTGCGCGGTCGCGACCTGCGGCTGTCGGCCGGCCAGCTGTTCGTCGTCCCCCGCGGCATCGAGCACTGTCCGATCGCGTCGGACGGTGAGGTGCACGCGGTGCTCATCGAGCCGACCGGGGTGGTGAACACCGGAGACGCCGGAGGCCCCCTCACGGCGTCGTACGACGACTCGCTCGCCTAGGCCCCGACCGGGCGGAGGGAGAGGTTGCCGTTGCGCGTCCGGTAGCACTCCTTCGCCCGGCCGGCGGAGCCCACCACCGCCGCACCGCGCTCGAAGGTGGGGGGCAGCTCGACGGCATACCGGTGGGCGCCGCGCGACGGCCCCCGGAGGCGGCCTCCGAACGCGACCTTCACGTCGGTCGGTCCGGTCCGGGAGATAGCGGGGGCCAGGTCGAGGGTCACCGTGAGGCCGCCGTCGGACAGGCGGGCGGAGGCGCTCGTGAGGGTCGTGCCCGTGGCGCGGTCGACGAGCTCCACGCAGGCCGTCGCGCGTGAGGCCAGTGAGGCGTCGCCGTCCACGACCTCGAGGTCGAGCAGCAGACGCAGGCCGTCCACGCGAAGTCCCCTCGCCTGTGCGGTGCGGACGTTGCGGCCCCGCTTGGCACGACGCCGCACCAGGTCGGTGAGCTCGTGGTCGGGCGAGATCGACTTCGGACGGTACGGCCACCACCACCCGCCGGCGCGGGCAGCGAGGGGCTGCGCGACGTGCAGACGGCGGTAGGCGAAGAGGCACGCTGCGACGGCGCTCTCCGCGGAGCCGTCGACGAGCTCGCGCACGGCCAGCCGGTGCGGCTGTGCGAGGGCGCTCCGCCGCTCCGGGGGCAGGGAGAGGAGGTAGTCGCCTGCCAGCACACGGAAACCGTCGACGTAGGACTGGTCGCGCCGGTCCAGGTCCTTGGCGTAGAGGGACAGGTCGTGCTCGACGAACTTGCGCAGCTTCGCCGTTGCCAGGTCGTCGCGGTCCGTGAGCGCCTCGTCGATGAGGCGGTTGGCGGCGATGCGGTCGGCGAAGTTCGCGATCTCGTGCCGCCGGGCGGTGATCGACTCCTCGCCCTCCACGTTCGTGACGAACCAGTGGTAGACGACCTCGTCGAGCGTCACGACGGACCGAGCGGCGAGCCACACCTGGAGGGTGAAGGGTTGGTCCTCGTAGAGGATCCCCTCGGGGAAGCGGATCCGGTGCCCGTCGAGCAGCGATCGGCGCACGACCTTGGCGACCGCGATGGTGTCCATCCAGAGCGGCGAGTCGGGGTCGAGTGGACCCACCGGACCGGCGGTGTAGGCGGTCGCGGCGAGGGGGGTCGCCACCTCGGTGCGCGGGTTCCACCGGGACACTGCGCCGGCCACGACGTCGGCGTCCGTCCTCAGTGCCCGTCCGAGCAACCGGGGGAGCGCGCCCGGCAGGTAGACGTCGTCGCTGTCGACGAACGCGACGTAGCGGCCCCGCGCAGCGTCCAGCCCGAGGTTGCGCGGTGCGCCCGGGGCTCCGTCGTTGACCTCCCGGTGAACCACCCGGATGCGGGGGTCGCCCACGGCCAGGGCGCGGGCCACCTCGAGAGTGCCGTCGCTCGAACCGTCGTCGACGATGACGACCTCGACGGCGTCCGCCCGGCCGGTGGTGGGGTGAGCGTCCCAGCCGCCCAGGGCGGAGGCCACGGCCCGGGGCAGCCGACCCGCGTCGTTGAACACGTTGCACACCACGGTCAGGCTGGGGGACGAGTCGGCCACGACGGGATCTTCTCACGGCGGCTGCTCGGGCCCACCTCCCCGCCTGCGTGGGAATGTGGCCGGAAGGGCCTGCTGGGATACATTGTCGAGGTTGCTCCCAGGCGTGGAGCCAGACATCCTCAGTCCTGAAAGTTCCGAAGACGTTGCCTGAAGCATCCAGCACGACAGTCAGCACGTCCGAGCTCCTGTCGACGGGTTCGACCGCGACGACGCCGAAGGCTCACGCGCCGGTGGCCCCACGGCGAGACATCCAGGCGCTGCGGGCGATCGCGGTCACCCTCGTCGTCCTCTACCACCTCTGGCCCAACCGGCTCACGGGTGGCTACGTCGGGGTCGACGTCTTCTTCGTCATCTCCGGTTTCCTGATCACCCTGCACCTGCTGCAGAAGCCGATCCGGGGCGCGCGAGACCTCTTCTCGTTCTGGGCCCGGCGCGTCCGACGCCTCATCCCCGCGGCCAGCCTGGTCCTCGTCGCGACGCTCGTGGCGAGCCTGGTGTGGCTGCCCTCGACAGTGCACGCCCGGGTGGCCCAGGAGGTCATGGCCTCGAGCCTGTACGTCGAGAACTGGTGGCTGGCCCTGTCCTCGACCGACTACCTCGCCACCGACCAGCTCCACTCGCCGACGCAGCACTACTGGTCGCTCTCGGTCGAGGAGCAGTTCTACATCCTCTGGCCGGTGTTGCTCGGACTCACCTACCTCCTCACGCGTCGGTGGGGGCGGGGCTCCACCCGCGCGCCCCTCCTGGTCGTCGCCGCGGTCGGGATGGCCTCGCTCACCTGGTCGGTCGTCTTCACGGGTCAGGATGCGGCTCAGGCCTACTTCGTCAGCACCACCCGGGTGTGGGAGCTGGGAGTGGGCGCGGCCCTGGCCGCGGCGGTCCACCTCGGGTTCTCCCCTCGCGCCCTGCTCAGCCGGGTCGTTCTCGTGTGGGGCGGCCTCGCGGCCATCGCCGTGTCCGCGGTGCTCTTCTCGGGAGCGACGCCGTTCCCGGGATCCGCAGCCCTGCTCCCGACCGTCGGTGCGGCCATGGTCATCGCGGCTCGGTCGGATGATCTGCGTCCGTCTCCACGACGGGTGTGGTCGGTGCGACCCGTCCAGTGGCTCGGTGACATCTCCTACTCCGTCTACCTGTGGCACTGGCCGGCGATCGTCATCGCCCCCTTCGCGCTCGGCACCGACCTCAAGCTGGCGCACAAGCTGGTGCTCGTCGTGGCGGTCCTCGGGCTCTCGACCCTGTCGAAGCGGTGGGTCGAGGACCTGATGCGGTTCACCCCACGGATCGCCCGAAGCACGAAACGCTCGTTCGTCCTGCTCGCCGTGTGCCTCACCGTGACGGTGGGGCTGGCGGGGACCGCCCTCCATACGACCGAGCAGGCGGCTGCCGCGGCGCGCGACGTCGTCGTCGACCCCGCCGCCGAGTGCGTCGGCGTGGATGCCGTCCGCAGTGCCGCGTGCGCGGGTCGGGCCACGGCGCTGCTCCAGGCGCCGGTCGTCGCTGCCGAGGACAAGCCCGAGGTCTACGCCGACAACTGCTGGAACAACCGACCGTTCACGGGCCACACGGTCTGCCACTACGGCACGAAGGGAGCACCCGTCCGGGTGGCCCTCTACGGCAACTCCCACGCAGGGCAGTGGGAGCCACCGATCGCCCGGACGGTCAAGGAGCAGGGCTGGGCCCTCGACACCTACCTCGGGTCCGAGTGCTACTCCGTCGACGTGCCCGTCTCCTTCTCCACCGAGACGCTGCAGAAGAACTGCTCGAACTGGAACGCCTGGTCCCGCGGAGCGATCATCAAGGGCGGCTACGACCTCGTCGTGATGTCCGACCGGAGCCTCCAGCCGCTCGCGGGGGTGCCCGCCGCCGACAAGCAGAAGGTCGCCGCCGCGTCCTACTCGCGGGTCATCGATGCCTTCGTGAAGTCAGGGGCGAAGGTCCTGGTGATCCGTGACACCCCCGGTGCGAAGGGCAGCGTGCCGGACTGCGTCGCCGAGCACGAGGACGACCCGTCCGCGTGCGCCACCCCGCTCAAGGAGGGGCTCGAGCCCGACCCCCTCGCCGCCGCAGCCACGGCGCACCGAGGGCGCGACGTCTCCGTCCTCGACGTGACCGACCTGCTCTGTCGCGACGGGTCCTGCCCGGCCGTCCTCGGCGGCCTCATCACCTACTTCGACCACGGCCACATGACGAGGTCCTTCTCGCTCACGCTCCTCCCCGAGGTGTCGAGGGCCCTGGTCACAGCCGTGGACGGAGCAGGTTGACGACGGCATGACGGGGTTGCTGAGGGTGAACGTCTCGCCCGACCGACAGCGACCCGGGGCGGACCGCGCCCGGCCGCCGCGTCGCCCCGGAAACGTCACCCTGGCCGCGGCCGCCGCCCTGGTCGTGGTCCTCACCGTCACGGGACTGGTGCTCCAGGTGACGCACCCGTTCATCCGCCACGACGACTGGGCCTTCGCGGTCTCCCCAGACGAGCCGGGCGCGATCAACATGTGGGGGCGCAACCTCTACGAGGGGCGGTGGCTCAGCCGGCTCTGGTGGCGGGTGCTGGGCCAGCACCTCAGCGTGTCGGTTGCGTCGGCGATCTTCGTCCTCGCCTACTCGGCGTGGGTGGTCGGGGTGGTCCGTCTGCTCCCACTGTTTCGCTGGTGGCACCAGATGCTGGCCACGACCGCGTTGGCCGTGTCCGTGGTGTGGATCCGCCTCGTCTACTGGCCGTCCAGCCTGTCGCCGTCCATGGTGGTCGCGGCCGTGGCGGTGTGGCTGATCCCGTGGGCCCGGCGCCGCGAGGTGACCTGGTGGTCGTGGCTCGTCGGTTCGGTGGTGCTGGCGGTGCTGAGCTATCCACCGGTGGCGCTGATGCTCCTCTTCGTGGTGGCCGTCACCGAGCGTGACAGCGACCGCCGCAGGCTGCTCAGGGCGGCGCTCGGCTTCGTCCTCGCGTACGGCCTGGGGGTTCTCGTGGTGTCGTCGCTGAACTGGATGGCTTTTGGCGCGTTCGGGGTGAGGCTCTCGCAGTGGCGCCACCCCAACCCACTGCGCGGGTTCGACGACCTCGTGACGAACCTCGAGCAGTACCGCCGCCAGCTGTGGTCCCTCGTGGCCGCGCTCGGGGCGGCTGCGGTCCTGGGTCTGGTCGCCGCCGGCTGGGCGCTCCGGAACCGGAGCTCTCGCCGGGGCGCACGCGCGGTCCTTGGCGCCGGACTGCTCGCCCTGGGACTGGAGGCGGGGCTCACGGTGGTGACGGGGACGACCACCGGGGTGCGCGCCTCGCTGTGGTCGTGGCCGCTCCTCGCGCTCCCCGCCGTGTTCCTCCTCGGCGCGCGCCAATCCGTCGCCCGACGTGTCGGCGTCGTGACCCTCGTCGGTCTGACGATCGTCGGTGGTCTCCAGTGGAGACACGACCTCGACCTGCACCAGCAGACCCGAGACCAGTACGCCTCGCTCGTGGGGCAGGTGGCAGCGGAGAAGCAGCGCTTCCCCGGCCTCCCCGTCGTCATCTGGATGGAGCCTGACCTCCGGGCGACCCCGGGGGGGAACATGACTGCGGTGACGGTCCGCATGATGTCGCAGGACCTGGACGGGATCTACCCACGGTGGTGCTCGCCGACCGAGTGCGCTCGGTTGGCCGCCACGTTCCCACCTCCTCCTCGAGGAGGCGTGGTCGTGCGCGACGGTCTGATCGTCCTGAGGCTGCCGAGCCCTCCGGCGTGGCTCTAGCCGGATCGATTGTTACCGATCGGTAGTTTCCAGTCGCCCGAGCCCCTAGGCTGCGGCCATGGCATACGCCCACGACGTCGTCGTCATCGGCTCGGGCTTCGGCGGCTCGGTCGCTGCCCTCCGGCTCGCGGAGAGGGGTTACGGCGTCCACGTCTACGAGGCGGGCCGGCGCTTCGAGGACGAGGACTTCGCCCGGACGAGCTGGGACCTGCGCCGCTATCTCTGGGCGCCGCGACTCGGGTGCTTCGGCATCCAGCGCGTCCACCGGCTGCCGGACTGCATCGTGCTGGCCGGCGCCGGGGTCGGTGGTGGCTCGCTCAACTACGCCAACACCCTCTACCTGCCGCCGGAGCCCTTCTTCCGTGACCGGCAGTGGGGCCACATCACCGACTGGCAGGCCGAGCTCGCCCCGCACTACGCGACGGCGCAGCGGATGCTCGGGGTCACCGTGAACCCGTGCGAGGGCCCGGTCGAGCAGCTGATGCGTGACACGGCGACCGCCCTCGGGGTGGGTGAGACCTTCCGCAAGACGCCCGTCGGGGTGTTCTTCGGCGCGCCGGGCGAGACGGTGCCCGACCCCTACTTCGGCGGGGAGGGCCCGGCCCGCACCGGCTGCACGGAGTGCGGCAACTGCATGGTCGGCTGCCGCGTCGGCGCGAAGAACACGCTCGTGAAGAACTACCTCGCGCTCGCCGAGCGTCGGGGCGCGACCATCGAGGCGTTGCGCACCGTCACCCGCGTGCGTCCGCTCGACCCGGGGCACCCGGAGGAGGGGTATGCCGTCACGACCGTCCGCAGCGGCGCGTGGGGTCGGCGGCGGTCGGAGGAGCGCACCGTCACGGCCGGTCAGGTGGTCGTGGCTGCCGGTGCGTGGGGCACGGCGCAGCTGCTCCAGGCGATGCGCGCCGAGCCGGAGGGTCACGGTCTGCCCCGGCTCTCAGGGCAGCTCGGCATGCTGACGCGCACCAACTCCGAGGCGCTCGGCGGCGCCGTCACCGCCCGGGTGCCCCGGGAGGTCGACCTGACCCGGGGGGTGGCGATCACGACGAGCTTCCACGTCGACCCGTCGACCCACGTCGAGAACGTCCGCTACGGCAAGGGCTCCAACCTCATGGGGGCCCTCGGGGCGATGCAGGTGGACGGCAGCGGCAGCGTCCCGCGGTGGCTGCGCTACCTCGGAACGGCGTCCCGGCACCCGCTCGAGTTCGCCCGCTCGCTGTCGAGCCGGAGGTCGAGCGAGCGCACCGTCATCACCCTCGTCATGCAGACGGTCGACAACTCGATCACGGTGCGTCGGGCCCGCGGCCTGCTCGGCTGGCGGCTGACCTCCACCCAGGGGCACGGCGTCCCGAACCCGACGTGGATCCCCCAGGGCAACGAGGCCACCCGGGTCCTCGCCCGAGGCCTGGCCCGGGTGACGGGGGAGCGGACGGCGCCGCGGTCCTCGGTCGGCGAGGTGCTCGACGTCCCGATGACGGCCCACTTCCTCGGCGGGGCGGTCATCTCGGACTCGCCCCGGACCGGCGTGATCGACCCCTACCAGCGGGTCTGGGGCTATCCCGGCCTGCACGTCGTCGACGGGGCGGCGGTGTCGGCCAACCTCGGGGTCAACCCGAGCCTGACGATCACCGCACAGGCCGAGCGGGCCATCTCGTTGTGGCCCCGCCGCGGCGAGCCTGACCGGCGGCCCGCCCAGGGCGAGGCCTACCGGCTCGTCGAGGTCTGAGTCCCGCCGGCAGGCCGGCCGTGGTCTCGTCTCAGCGGACCGGCTGCGGCTCGTCGCGCCACGAGCGCCAGAGAGCGGCATACGCACCGTTGGCGGCGAGCAGCTCGTCGTGCGAGCCGATCTCGCTGATCAGGCCGTCCTCGACGACACAGACCCGGTCGGCGTCGTGCGCCGTCATGAGGCGGTGCGCGATGGCCACGACGGTGCGGCCGTCGACGACCGCCGCCAGGGACCGCTCGAGGTGACGGGCCGCGCGGGGGTCGAGCAGAGACGTCGCCTCGTCGAGCACGAGCGTGTGCGGGTCGGCGAGCACGAGACGGGCCAGCGCCAGCTGCTGGGCCTGGGGCTCGGTGAGCCGGTGGCCGCCCGAGCCGACGACCGTGTCGAGCCCGTCGGGGAGCGCCTCGGCCCAGCCCCGGGCGTCGACCGCCCCGAGGGCATCGCGCAGCTCGTCGGACGAGGCCTCCGGCCGGGCGAGGCGCAGGTTGTCCTCGAGGGTGCCGACGAAGACGTGGTGCTCCTGGGTGACGAGGGCGACCTGCCCGCGCAGCTGGGGCAGGTCGAGGTCGACGAGGCGCACGCCACCGACGTCGACGCGGCCCCGACGGGGGCCGTCGATGCCGGCCACGAGGCGCCCGAGGGTGGACTTGCCGGCACCCGAGGGCCCGACGATCGCGAGGCGCTCACCCGGTCGCAGGTCGAGGGAGACCCCGCGCAGGACGTCGCGGCCGGACCGGTAGGCGTAGTGGACGTCGTCGACCTCGAGGTGGTCGTCCGTCGGCACCTCGCCGGACGGCGAGCGGTCGGCGGGCACGTCGGCGATCCCGATGACCCGGGCCAGGGAGGTGGCCCCGACCTGGATCTCGTCGAGCCAGGAGATGAGCTCGTCGAGGGGGCCCGCCATCTGCTGGACGTAGAGGGCGACGGCCGTCACGGTGCCGGCGGTGGCGAGGTCGCGGTTGATCAGCATGCCGCCCCAGAGCAGCGTGACCGCGACCGGCGCGAAGAAGGCGAACTCCACGGACGGGAACCACCGCATGCGCAGCCCGAGCGTGTACATCTCGGCGTCGTAGCAGTCCTCGAGGGCGGCATCCATGCGGCGGCGGCGACGACCCCGCAGGCTCAGGGCGTCGACGGTGCGCCCCCCGTCGGCCGACTCGGTGACGACACCGTTGAGGACGGCATACGTCGCCCGCTCCCGGAGGTAGCCGTCGGGGGCGAGGCGCAGGTAGCGCCGGGTCGAGAGCCAGAGGACCGGGACCCCCACGACGATGGGGAGCGCGACGAGCCACCCGGTGAGGAACGCCGCGATGACGGTGATCGTCGTCGTCACGGCTCCCACGAAGATCGAGGGGATGCCGAAGCGGATGACACGGGAGAGGGCCTCCACGTCGTTCGTCGTGCGCGAGACGAGGTCACCCGTCCCGGCCCGCTCGACGGTCGAGAGCGGCAGCTCGACGACCTGCTCCATGAACTCCTCGCGGAGCTCGGCGAAGATCGTCTCGCCCATGACGAACGAGGCCCGACGGGCGAACCACGTCACCACCGTCTGGATGACCACGGCACCGGCGATCCAGAGCGCCAGCCGGTTGACGACCGCGAGCGACCTGCCCCCGCTGATCTCGTCGACGAGCAGGCCGATGACACGCGGAGCGACGAGGGCCGCGACGGCGGCGACGGCGTGCAGGCCGACCACGAGCAGCAGGGACCGCCGGTGGCGGCGCAGCAGCGCCTTCGTGTGGGCCCGGACGGAGGCGACGTCGGCGACGGGGAGGGCACGAGATGTGGCGTCGGGCGCCGTGGCGGTAGTCGTCATCAGTCGTCCTCTCCCCGGACGACGGTGCGCCGGTAGGTCGGTTCGGTGGCCATCAGCTCGTGGTGGGTCCCGGTGGCGAGGACTCGGCCCTGCACGAGGAGCACGACGTGGTCGGCCCGGTCGAGCAGCAGCGGGCTCGCCGTCATCAGGACGGTGGTCCGGCCCTGCCGGGCCGCGCCGAGACGCGCCGCGATCCGCGACTCCGTGTGGGCGTCGACCGCGCTCGTCGGGTCGACGAGGACGAGGGTCTCCGCGTCCGTGAGCAGTGCGCGGGCGAGCGACAGCCGCTGACGTTGCCCACCGGAGAAGGCGCGGCCGCGCTCCTCGACGTCGCCGTCCAGCCCGCCCGGGAGCGCGTCGAGGATGTCGGCACCGCTCGCCACGTCGAGAGCCGCGAGGACCTGCTCGTCGGTGTGGTCCCCGTGCGGGTCCAGCTCCTCCCGCAGGGTTCCGGTGAAGAGGCGAGGGTCGTTCTCGGACACGACGATCCGGCTGCGGACCTCGGCGAGGGGGGCATCGGCCAGACGGGTCCCGCCCAGGCGTGCCTCGGTCGACGCGAGGCCGAAACGGCCCAACTGGTCGGCGAGCACCACGGACTCCTGCGGGCGGGCGGACACGACGGCGGTGAGCCGCCCCGGCTCGATCGTCACGCCGCTCTGGGGGTCGACGAGGACGGCGGGGTCGCGGGGCAGGGGGCGGGGGGTCGCGGCTTCGGTCTGGTCGTGCGCGACGTCGAGGACCCGGATCACCTTGCGCGCGCCGATACCGGCCCGGGTCGTCCGCTCGACCATCTCGGTCGCGGTGCGCAGCGGGATGACGAGGAAGGCGGTGTAGCCGTAGAAGGCGACGAGCTGTCCCGGCGTGATCTGTCCCTCGACGGCGAAGCGCGCGCCGAGCCAGACGACGACGAGCACGAAGGCCCCGGGCAGCAGGACCTGTGCCGAGTCGAGGGCGGCCTGGTAGCCGGCCACGTGGTTGCCGACCCGCCGCACGGACTGCGACTGGGCGGCATACCGGGTCAGGAAGGTCTGCTCGCCGCCGATCCCACGCAGCACCCGCAGGCCCGCGACGGTGTCGGCGCCGAGCCCGATGAGTCGCCCGGCCTCCTCGCGCTGCGCGAGCTGGCGGGCCTGGAGGGGGCGCACGATGAAGGAGAGGCAGCCGACGAGCACGGGGACGCCGATCAGCACGACGAGCCCGAGCATCGCGGACGTGCGGAGCAGGATGAGCGCGACGACGACGTAGCTGACGATGGCGCCGGCGAATCTGGCTGTCACGTCGTAGAGTCCGCCGATGCGCATCGCGTCGGAGCTCACCGTCGCGACGACGTCGCCCGTCGGGACCCGGCGGCCGAGGGCCTCACCGGCGTCGGCGGCCTGGTGCCCGATGAGCTGAGCCGTGCGGAAGGCGCCGCGGATCCAGTTGGCCACCGCGTACTTGTGACGGAAGGCTCCGGCCACGGCACTGAGGACGACGAGCCCGAGGAGCACCCCGCACCAGAGCACGAGGGCGCCGGTGTCCCCGCCGATGATGCCCGCGTCGATGGCGCGGCTCATCGCGGCGGGGAAGAGGGCCTGGCTGACCATCCACACGACACCGAAACCGATGGCGGTGAGCAGGGTCGGCACCTGGGCGCGCCCGACCCATCGCAGGTAGGCCGCGGGGCTCGTCAGGTCGGGGTCGCCGGCGTCGGTGAGGGGGAGCTGGGTCACTCGCTCCACGGTACGTCCCGGCGCGCGCGGGCTCATCTGGTTTTCGGTGGTGCTCGTCGTCACCGCGAGAGACTAGGACCTCAGGTCGACTTGAGGTCAAACCGGCTGCACCGGCCGGCCGGCGGTGGTGGCCGGCGGTGGTGGCCGGCGGGTCAGAAGGTCGTGAACGTGCGCTTGGCGACGAAGAAGCCGTGCTTCGTCGCGGAGTCCGCGCAGGTCATGCCGACCTTCTCGCTCAGGCAGGTGACGCTCGAACCCGCCGCCCCCGCGCGGGACCCGTAGGGCAGCTGGGGCGGCGTGCCCGAGCGGATGCTGTCGGAGTTGCAGACCGGCACGGCCCCGGCGTCCGTCAGCTCGATCCGGCCGATGTCCGACGGCCCGCCCGCCGGGCAGATACCGGCCTGCGGTGGCGGCGTGCGACCGTCGGCCACCTCGCAGGCCGGCGTCGACCCGGACCCGATGGTGCAGAAGATGTTGCCCGACGGGCTGATGAAGGCGTCGCCGATCCCGGACGCGGCCTTGCCCGTGCCGATCCGCACGCTCGCCTCTGCATACGAGTGCGGGGCGCCGCGCTGCGCCCCGGCCGCCAGCGCGGTCGGCACCGGCGACGAGGTCGCGGTCGGCGTCGCCGGCACCGTCGGGATCGACGACGGCGTCGCAGGGGTGGGCGTCGGCGATGGCGCGTCGGGCGGGGTCACCGTCACCGTGACGACCGGGGTCCCGACGTCGTCCAGCCCGCAGCCCCCCAGCGCCAGCACGGAGGCGAGGGCCACCGCGGCGACCCGTCGTGGGACCGGGCGGCGGGGCGGGCGCGTGGAGAGGAGTCCGTCCATGGCCCGTGAGTCTGGCACGTCCACCTGGGGAGTGGGGTCCTGCCGGTGGTGACCTACCCTTGGGGGGTGTCCCGTGGCCTGATCACCCGCCAGCGGGTGGGGTTCTTCCTGGCCCTGCTCGGGGTCGTCGCGGCGTGCGTGCTCCTCGGCCTCTGGCAGCTCGGCGTCGCGAAGGACGAGGGCCGGCAGCAGTCCGTCGAGGCTGCCGGGTCGATGGCGCGGCAGCCGCTCGAGTCGGTGACCCGCGCCCACGGCCCCTTCGAGGCCGACCTGTCCAACCGACCCGTCAGCGTCACCGGGACGTATGCCGCAGACCGGTCGATCGTCGTCGTCGACCGGCGCATCGGGGACCGCACCGGCTCCTGGGTGGTGACCCCGCTCGAGACCCCCGGCGGCACGGTGACGGTGCTGCGGGGCTTCGTCGATGGCGCGCCGAGGATCGCCCCGGAGCCGCCGGGTGGCGCGGTGACCGTGCTGGGCACCCTCGGCCCCTCGGAGTCCCCCCGCCCCGGGGGCCGGCTCCCCGGCGAGCAGCGGCGCTCGGTCGATCTCGCCGCCCTCGTCAACGAGTGGCCCGGCGAGCTCTACAACGTCGTGCTGCTCGCCTCCGACGAGAGCGTCGACGACACACCGGTCGTCGCCGCAGGCCTGACCCGGGTGCCACCGCCCGACTCCGGGGCCCAGCTCAATCTCAGGAACGCCGCGTATGCCGTGCAGTGGTGGGTCTTCGGGATCTTCGCCGTCGTCATGTGGTGGAAGATGTCCCGAGCGGAACCGAGAACAGGGCAGGAGCCGACCGCTCCTGCCGTCCCCGAGGAAGAAGGCGCACGAGCGTGAGCACGAACCCGACCGGACTGGCCCGGCCCCAGCAGATCCGCAGCGCCCTCATGGCCTACCGGGTCATGGCCGTCGTGGCCGGCATCGCCCTGTTCATCCTCCTCACCGAGATGGTGATGAAGTACCTGCTGTCCCAGCAGAACTTCCTCACCGAGAACTGGAGCCAGATCCACGGCTTCCTCTACCTGGTCTACGCCTTCACGGTCGCCAACCTCGGGCTCAAGGCCGCGTGGGGCACTCAGCGGATCGTGCTCAACCTCCTCGCCGGGTTCGTTCCCGTCGTCCCCTGGGTCGCCGAGCGGCGCAACACCGCCCGCACCGAGGCCCTGCTCCAGCAGGCCGACCTCGCCGCCGGCGAGCCCGCCACCACCCAGGACCACGACCGCTCCTGAGCCGGCCCGGCGGCATGCCTCCGCTGGCGTCGGGAGCGGGCGCTGCGGCAGATAGGCTTCGGCCGTGAGTGATGCGCAGCCGACCGACCTCCAGAGCCACCCCGTCCTCGTCGTCGACTTCGGCGCGCAGTACGCCCAGCTGATCGCCCGCCGGGTGCGCGAGGCACAGGTCTACAGCGAGGTGGTCCCGCACTCGATGTCGGTCGCCGACATGCTGGCCAAGTCGCCGTCGGCGATCATCCTGTCCGGCGGTCCGAGCTCGGTGTACGCCGAGGGCGCACCGGGCCTCGACGCCGCGCTGCTCGAGGCCGGGGTCCCGGTGTTCGGGATGTGCTACGGCTTCCAGGCGATGGCACGTGCCCTCGGCGGGACGGTCGAGCGCACCGGTGCGCGGGAGTACGGCAAGACCGAGGCGTCGATCAGCGGCATCGACTCGACCCTCTTCGCGGGGCAGCCCACCAGCCAGGTCGTCTGGATGAGCCACGGCGACTCCGTGACGTCGGCGCCCCACGGCTCGTCGGTCACCGCGTCGACGGCGGGGACCCCGGTCGCGGCCATCGAGGACGACGCCCGTCGCCTCTACGGCGTGCAGTGGCACCCCGAGGTGCTCCACTCGGAGCAGGGCCAGCGGGTGCTTGAGAACTTCCTCTGGAAGGGCGCCGGGATCGAGCCCGACTGGACCGCGTCCCACGTCGTCGACGACCTCGTCACGACGATCCGCGAGCAGGTCGGCGACGGCCGGGTGCTCTGCGCACTCTCCGGCGGCGTCGACTCCTCCGTCGCGGCGGCCCTCGTGCAGAAGGCGGTCGGCGACCAGCTGACGTGTGTCTTCGTCGACCACGGCCTGCTCCGCGAGGGTGAGGCGGAGCAGGTCGAGCGGGACTTCGTCGACGCCACCGGCGTCGACCTCGTCGTCGTCGACGCTCGGGACCGGTTCCTCGACGCGCTCGCCGGGGTGACCGACCCCGAGGAGAAGCGCAAGATCATCGGCGCCCAGTTCATCCGGGTGTTCGAGCAGGCCGCCCGGGACGTCGCCGGGGCGGGCGAGCGCGAGGGCCACCCGGTCGAGTTCCTCGTCCAGGGCACGCTCTACCCCGACGTCGTCGAGTCCGGCGGCGGTGAGGGTGCGGCCAACATCAAGTGCCACCACAACGTCGGCGGGCTGCCCGACGACCTCCAGTTCAGGCTCGTCGAGCCCCTGCGCACCCTCTTCAAGGACGAGGTGCGCCAGGTCGGGCTCGAGCTCGGGGTGCCCGAGGTCATCGTCTGGCGCCAACCCTTCCCGGGGCCGGGTCTCGGCATCCGGATCATCGGGGCCGTCACCGCCGAGCGGCTCGCCCTGCTCCGTCGCGCCGACGCGATCGCCCGCGAGGAGCTGACCCGGGCCGGTCTCGACCGCGACATCTGGCAGTGCCCGGTCGTCCTGCTCGCCGACGTGCGGTCGGTCGGTGTCCAGGGCGACGGTCGCACCTACGGTCACCCCGTCGTGCTGCGGCCCGTCGCGTCCGAGGACGCCATGACCGCCGACTGGGCGCGGGTGCCCTACGACGTGCTCGCGACGATCTCGACCCGGATCACCAACGAGGTCGAGGACGTCAACCGGGTCGTGCTCGACGTCACGAGCAAGCCGCCGGGCACCATCGAGTGGGAGTGACCCAGCCGACCTGAGTGGGCTGCTCGTCGCGGGCGAGCTCGACCGCCGGGCGCCTGCCGCGTGTGGTGGGGCTGGCACTCGTGTGGACGTCGTCCGGAGGGCGGACGCCGGGCCGTTAGGGTTGCGCGCATGGGCGCAATAGCGGGCTACCACGGACTCGGCTCGGACGAGGGCCTGCTGGCGCGGATGTCGGACGCGCTTGCGCACCGCGGGCCGGACGGGGCGGGCCACGTCATCGACGGTGGGGCGGGTCTCGCGCACCGGCGGCTGGGCGGAGACCCCGCAGCGGGGGACGCGCCGATCACCACCGACGGCGGTCGTTTCACCATCGTGCTGGACGGCGCCGTGCACAACCACCCCCAGCTGCGGCGGGAGCTCGAGGACCTCGGACACGTCTTCGCCGGTGACACCGACGCCGAGGTGGCGCTCCAGGCCTTCGCCGAGTGGGGGACCGTGGCCTTCGACCGGTTCAACGGGATGTTCGCCGTCGCGATCTGGGACCGCGAGTCGCAGCGGCTCACCCTCGCGCGCGACCACTTCGGCATCAGGCCCCTCTATGTGTGCCGGGTCCCCGAGACGGCGGGCGACGAGGCCGATGGGGCGGCCTGGCTCTTCGCCAGCGAGATCACGGCCATCCTCGCCAGCGGGCACTACGACCGTCGACCCAACGACCGGACGATCTACCGCTACCTCCGCTTCCGGGTCCACGAGGACGGGCGGGAGACCTTCTTCGACGGTGTCGAGCGACTCGAGCCGGGCGAGATGATGACGATCTCGGCGGGCAGGGTGGAGCGGCGACCGTTCACCCGCCTGCGTGAGGAGCTCGCCGCGCTGGGGGAGCAGGCCGTCCAGCGCCGGGGCGACCCCGCCGCGGCCGGTGCCTACCTCGACCAGCTGACCGAGGCGGTGCGACGCCGGACCGCGTCCGCCGGCGTCGTGGCGACCTCCCTCTCGGGTGGGCTCGACGGCGCCGCGATCGCGGCCGTCGTCGACCGCCTCCTCGGGAGCGCGGGCGCAGGACCCGGCGGGCCGGACCCGACGCGCCAGCTGACGCTGTCCGCGATCTTCCCGGATGCCGCCGACCAGCAGCGCGCGGTCGACGCCGTGGTGGCGGGTCTGGGCGAGCGGGTCGACTCGCGTCGGGTGAGCCCGACGGCGACGGACTTCAAGAACGACCTGCGCGACTTCGTCCGCACCCAGGGGGAGCCGCTCGTGTCGAGCGGCCCCTACGGGCAGTTCCGGGTCATGCGCGAGGCGGCGGAGGCCGGCGTCGCGGTCGTCCTCGACGGACAGGGCGCCGACGAGACCCTCGCCGGCTACGTGCCGCACCTGTCGGTCTACGTCCGGCAGCTGCGTTCGCAGGGGGCGACGGGCGCGACGGGGGCGGCCTCGGAGCTGACCCGGTCAGCCGACCTGCTCTACCGACTCGGCCGGCACCGGCTCTCGGCTCGGCTGCGCGGACGCCGGGGCGTGCCCACCTCGACCCTGCTCGGTGCCGAGTTCTCGGCGGCATACGCCCAGGAGACGTATGCCCCGGAAGGGGCGAACCTGCGCCGCCGCCTCCTCGAGGACCTCTTCGCCGGCTCGCTGCCGGCCCTGCTGCGCTACGCCGACCGCAACGCGATGCGCTTCTCGGTCGAGACCCGTCAGCCCTTCCTCGACCCGGACCTCGTGCGCCTCGTCTTCGGGCTGCCCGACGACGCGATCATCCGGGACGGGTGGAACAAGCGGGTGCTGCGCGACGCGATGGTGGGGCTGCTGCCCGAGTCGGTGCGCCGCACCCGGACGAAGGTCGGCTTCACCACGCCCCAGGGCGAGTGGTTCATGCGCCTGAAGAACCACATCTACGGCGTCTTCCTCTCGGAGTCCTTCGCCGACCGGCCCTACGTCGACCAGACCGAGGTGCTGCACGCGTTCGAGGGGTGGATCAAGGGCACCTCGACGATCGACTCGATGGTGTTCTGGCGGCTGCTCAACCTCGAGCTGTGGCTCCAGGAGTTCTTCGACGAGGCCCCGGCCGAGGAGGCTGCCCCCGTCCACGTCAAGACCGACTACGAGCCGAACGCCCGCAAGCAGCTCGACCTCACCCTGCCCGACGACACCGTCGCGCGTCGCTACCCGCTGCGCACCGACCTGTTCACCCGCGACGACGCCCTGCTCGAGCGCACGATGGCCCACGTGGACCGGTTCTTCGGGGGGCTGCCGGACGCCGGCCCCGACCATGCGGCCGGCACCTCCGGGCGGTGGTTCCTGTTCATCTCGGAGAAGATCGTCGCGATCACCCAGGGCCGCTCATACTTCATCTGGGACATCAAGGTCGGACGTCCCGCCCGCCTGCTGTCGAAGTACGTCACCCGCACCCCCGCCGGCATCGGACTCGGGTCCCCCTTCACGATGCAGCTCGCCATCGAGGAGGCGGGGCTCCCGCGCGTCGCCTACGCGGCCGTGGGTGGCGCGGTCGGCAAGGTGGTCGGCCGGCGCGGCCTCTTCTACGACCTCGTGGGTGGCGACATCCGAGCCATCGACGGCCCGACGGAGTACTCCGTCTACCCCGCCAACGTCTCGGCCAAGCTCGCTCCCAAGGACCCCGACGACGTGGCCGCGCAGCTGTCGGCGGCGATCCGCGCCCGCGTGCCGGAGCCGTGGCGGTCCACCTTCGGGGGCTCCGTCGTCATGGACGCCAACGACATCGGCCGCAACGCGCTCGGCACGGACGTGCCCGGTGACAAGGCGCGCTTCGAGGCCATGTTCGCCGACAACCCGCTCGGCCAGGGCTCGGAGCAGACGCCGATGGCCCTCGTCTTCGAACAGCGCGAAGGCTAGCCCGAGCTGCGCCTCCGCCCCCTCAGCCCCCCCTCAGCCCCCTCAGCCGCCCTCGGGCTGCGGCAGGGCGACGGAGGAGGCCCGGGCCGCGTGGTCGGCCTGCCCGGCCGGACCGGCGGCCCCGGTCTCGTCGTCGTGGGCGTCTGCCGCGGCCGTCTTGGGGCTCGCGAGCCAGATCAGCCAGCCGATGACGCCGAGGGGGACCTCGAAGAAGTGCGTGAAGAGCGAGAAGAGGACGACGCCGGCCGTGGCCTGCGCGGGGTCGGCGCCCCAGCCGACGAGCACGGCGGCGGTCCCCGCCTCGGTCACGCCCAGCCCGCCCGGCGTGATGCCGACGGCGGTGAGCAGGCGGCCCACGGTGTAGGCGCCGAACATGTAGGCGAAGGGGAGCTGCACGCCCATCGAGTTGAGGCAGAACCAGAAGAGGATGTAGTAGACGCCGAAGAAGCCGACGAGGCCGTAGGTCATCTCGAGCCAGCCGTAGCGGACGATGTCGATGATGTCGTGGCGCATGTCCACGATGATCGCCTCGAGGTCACGGGTCGACTTCGGCCTGACCTTCTTCACCACGACCTGGACCCAGCGGCCGAGCTTGTGCGAGAAGGCCTCCGACGCGAGCATCCCCCAGAACGCGGCGATGACGGCCACCCCGATGAGCGCGCCGAGGAAGGCGGCCTGGGCGACGACGGGGTTGAGCCGGCCGATCCCGAAGATGATGGCGACGATGCCGATGACGGGCAGGACCACCCGGGCGAGGACGTTCCAGACCCCGGTCACGATGACCATGGTCGAGATGTCACGTCGCAGGAAGCCCCACGACCGCAGCTGCTTGTACGTGACGACCACGCCGGCCGCACCACCGCCCGGCAGCAAATTGCCGATGGAGGAGCCGCAGGCGTTGACGATCATCGCCTGCAGGTGCCCGAGGCCCTTGAGCGAGCCGGTGTAGAGGAAGGTGACGAGCCAGAGCCCGGACACCATGAGCACGACGAGGCCCAGGACGGTACCCACCTGGAGCTGGGAGAGGGTGCGCCACACGTCGGTCCACGTCGTGTGGGCAACCCGCGGCAGGCCCCACCAGAGCAGGAAGACGGCCAGGCCGATCCCGACGACGAACTGGACGATCCGCCCCAGCCACGACCGCTTCCTCCGCACGGGCTCGCGCTCGCGCGTCTGCGTCACCACGCCGGTCACGCGAGGCCCTCGAAGATGTCCCGACGCACCGGCGTGCCCGGTGTGACGGACGGGTCGACGAACCACTCCCGCCCGAAGACGATGTCGTAGATCGGTCGGGGGATGCGCAGGAACGCGGCAAGGGTTCGGTCGGCGCCCCCGTCGGCGGTCGCCTGGGAGGCGTGGGCCCGCATCGAGGCCCGCTTGGCCGCGATCTGCCGGCGGACACTGATCCGGTGGGTGATCTCCCGGCGGGCGGAGAAGGCGCGGTCGAACGACGCTCGGTCGAACTCCGGCGGGAAGCGGTAGATCCGGGCGGCCACGTCGATGGCGCGGGTGATCGTGTCGCGCGGCACGGTCGCCTCGAGCAGTCGTGGCGTGCCGGCGATCTCGGCGGCCCGGCGAGCGACGACGTGGACCTGCTTGTGGTCCGGATGGCCGTAGCCACCGTTGCGGTCGTAGCCGAGCAGCACGTCGGCGCGCTCCTCCGTGAGGATGCGCGCCAGTCGCTGCGCCGCCTCCTCGGGGTCGGCCCGGACGAAGCGGGTCCGCCCGGGCAGGTCCGGCTCGAGGTCGGGCTCCAGCCCGCTGTCGGAGTAACCCAGGTGTTCCACTCGCACGACCCCCAGTGCTTGTGCGCTGCGGTGCAGCTCGGTCATCCGCGTCGACGCGAGGGTGCCGCCGGCGGCATACTCCTGCGCTGCCAGCCCGAGGCCACCCTCGGTCGCGACCACGAGGACGACGCGGTGCCCCTCCGCCGCGGCGCGCGCCATCGTCCCCGACGTGAGGAGTGCCTCGTCGTCGGGGTGCGCATGGAAGGCGAGCAGCGTGTGGGACATGTGGGTCCATCCTGACGCATGACAGAGTGATCCCCGTGAAGGTGGCGCTCCTGTCCGACTGTTATCTGCCGCGGCTGGGTGGGATCGAGGTCCAGACGCACGACCTCGCACGCCACCTGCTCGAGCACGGGCACGAGGTCGAGGTGTTCACGGCGACCCGTGGCGCCGACGGGGAGATGCACGGCGAGGTCACGCTCGAGGACGGCGTCCCGGTGCACCGTCTCGCGGTCCGGATGCCCTGGGAGCTCCCGGTGAACCCGCGGGCGCCGGGGGAGCTGCGTCGACGACTCGTCGCGGGCGGCTTCGACGTCGCCCACGTGCAGACCGGTGTCGTCTCGCCCTTCGCGTGGGACTGCACCCGCGTGACGCTCGGGATCGGGCTGCCGACGGCGATGACGTGGCACTGCATGCTCGACCGGGTGGCGCCGGTCTTCCGCGCGGCCGGTTTCGTCCGCCGGTGGGCGGCCCGGGGCGTGGCGATGTCGGCCGTCTCGCACGTCGCCGCCGCGCCGCTCCGGGACCTCGTCGGCCCCGGCTCGTCGGTGGGCGTGCTGCCCAACGGCATCGACGTCGCGCGCTGGGCCGTCGGCGTACGCGTCCGGGAGCCGGGTCCGCTGCGCCTCGTGACGGCCATGCGGCTCGCCGCCCGCAAGCGCCCGGCAGCCCTCGTGGATCTCGTCGCCGCGGCCGAGAGCGTCTCCGGCCCGGGGTCGCTCGAGCTGACGATCCTCGGTGAGGGGCCTGACCGCCGCAAGGTCGAGGCCCACGTGGGCGAGCATCGTCTCGACTGGGTCTCGCTGCCGGGCAGGGTGACCCGGGACGAGCTGCGTGAGCGGTATGCCGCTGCCGACGTCTACCTCTCGCCCGTCCTCCTCGAGTCCTTCGGCATCGCTGCCCTCGAGGCGCGCACCGTGGGGCTGCCTGTGATCGGCCGATCCGGTTCTGGTGTCGGCGAGTTCGTGACCGATGAGGCCAACGGACTTGTCGTGGCGAGCGATTCGGAGATGTCCGTAGCCATCGCCCGACTCGCCGGTGAC
>JBBRGO010000017.1:0-23574 GCA_038224055.1 Actinomycetales bacterium | reverse complement strand
TGGTCGACTCCGGGGCGGCGCTGCCTGCCGGTGCCTACCCGGCCCGGACCGCGACCACCAACTCGACCAGCAGCAACACCGCGAACTGGGCCCTCACCCTGACCCCCCAGAACTGAACCCTCCCGCTCGTCAGCCGAGGTGACCGCGCACGGACGCGTGGCCCTTGAGCAGGTTGCGGGAGATCGTCCGGCGCTGGATCTCGTCGGTGCCCTCGTAGATCCGCAGCAGCCGCAGCTCGCGGTACCACCGCTCGACGGGCAGCTCACGGGTGTAACCCATTCCGCCGTGCATCTGGAGCACCCGGTCGACGATCTCGTTGGCCTTGACGCCGCCGTAGAGCTTCGCCATCGACTGGCCCTGCCGGGAGTCGAGCCCCTGGTCGACCTGCCACGCGGCGCTGAGCACGAGCCAGCGGAGGGCCTCGATCTCGACGGCCGAGTCGGCGATCATCCACTGGATGGCCTGGCGCTCGGCAATCGGCTTGCCGAAGGTCGAGCGGTTCTTCGCCCACTCCATGCCCATCTCGACGAGCCGCTCGCAGGCGCCCAGCGCACCGGCCGGCAGCATGTAGCGGCCCTTGCCGATCCACTGCATCGCGAGGTCGAAACCGTGCCCCTCCTGCCCGAGGATGGCCGAGTGCGGGACGCGGACGTCCTCGAAGACGAGGGCGGCCGGGCCCCACTCGCCCATCGTGTCGATCGGCTCGCTGCGCCAGCCCTGCTCGCGGTCGACGAGGAAGCAGGTCACACCGCCGTCGGCGCCCTTCTCCTTGTCGGTGACGGCGAACACCATGACGAAGTCGGCCTCGTTGCCGCCGGTGATGAAGGTCTTCTCCCCGTTGATGACCCACTCGTCGCCCTCGCGGCGGGCGCTCGTGCGGATGGCGCGGGCGTCGGAGCCGGCTCCCGGCTCGGTGATCGCGAAGCACGACCTCCGGTCGCCGTTGATCGTCGGCACGAGGTAGCGCTCCTGCTGCTCCTCGGTGGCGCTGAAGAGGATGTTGTCGGCCTCACCGGCGAAGCGGAAGGGCACGAAGGTCCGCCCGAGCTCGGTCTGGATGAGCGCCGACATGACGGCGCCGAGACCCATTCCGCCGTGGCTCTCCGGCGTCTGGATCCCGAAGAAGCCGGAGGTCTTCGCCTTGTCCTGAAGGGCCTTCATCTCCTCAGCGGTGATACCGGGCTCGTTGGCGCGCTCCCGGGTGAGCACCTGCTGCTCGAGCGGCATGAGCTCCTTGCTCACGAAGGTGCGCACCCAGTTGCGGATCTCCCGCTCCTCGTCGTTCAGGTCGAAGTCCATGTCCTGTGCCTTTCGTCAGCTGCAGTGGTCGTGGCGGTGCTCAGTGTGCGGTGCGAGCATGCTTGCGCAGCTCGGCCTTGGCGAGCGCGTTCTTGTGGACCTCGTCGGGTCCGTCTGCGAAGCGGAGCGTCCGGATGCCGGCGAAGGCCTGGGCCAGCTCGGTGTCCTGGCTGAGCCCAGCGGCGCCGTGCGCCTGGATCGCCTTGTCGAGGATCCACTCGACCGCCTGCGGCGTCGCGATCTTGATCGCCTGGATCTCGCTGTGGGCTCCCTTGTTGCCGACGGTGTCCATCAGCCACGCGGTCTTGAGCACGAGCAGCCGCAGCTGCTCGATGCGCACCCGCGACTCGGCGATCCAGTCGCGGATGACGCCCTGCTCCGAGAGCGGCCGGCCGAAGGCGACCCGTCCCTCGACGCGGCGGCACATCGCCTCGACGGCCATCTCGGCGATGCCGATCGAGCGCATGCAGTGGTGGATTCGTCCGGGGCCGAGGCGCGCCTGGGCGATCGCGAAGCCGGTGCCCTCCTCGCCGATGAGGTTCGTAGCGGGGACCCGCACGTCGGTGAAGCGCAGCTCGGCGTGGCCGCCGTGGTCGCGGTCGTCGTAGCCGAAGACCTCCATGCCCCGGACGACCTCGAGACCGTGGGCATCCCTCGGGACGAGGATCATCGACTGCTGGCGGTGCCGGTCGGCCGACGGGTCGGTCTTGCCCATGACGATGAAGATCGCGCACTCGGGGTTCATCGCCCCCGTGATCCACCACTTGCGCCCGTTGATGACGTAGTCGTCGCCGTCACGACGGATGCTCGTCTCGATGTTGGTCGCGTCGCTGCTCGCGACGTCGGGCTCGGTCATCGCGAAGGCGCTGCGGATCTGGCCGCTGAGCAGCGGAGCGAGCCATCGGTCCTGCTGCTCGTCGCTGCCGAACTGCGCGATCACCTCCATGTTGCCCGTGTCGGGGGCCGAACAGTTGAGGACGCCGGGCGCCAGGCGGATCGACCGCCCGGTGATCTCGGCGAGTGGCGCGTACTGGAGGTTGGTCAGCCCCGCCCCGTGCCCTCCCGGGAGGAAGAGGTTCCACAGACCGAGGTCGCGGGCCTCCTGCCGGAGCTCGGCGAGGACGGGCACGGTGCTCCACGCCCACCGGTCGTCGAGCCCGGCCATCTGCTCGTCGAACGTCGCGAGCGAGGGCTCGATCCGGCGCTCCATGAAGTCGAGGAGCGTATGCCGCAGCTCCTCCGTCTGCTGGTCGAATGCGAAGTCCATCAGTGCTCCTCGACTGCTCGTAGACCGGCCCGCACGAGCGGCACGGTGGCCTCGCCGATGGAGGCGAAGCCCTCACCGACGGTCTGGCCCTGGGTGTAGCGGTAGTGGATCCCCTCGAGGATGACGGCCAGCTTGAAGTAGGCGAGACCGAGGTGGAAGGAGAGGCTGGACAGGTCGCGACCACTCCCCTCCGCGTAGCGCGCCCGGAGCTCAGGGGCGCTGAGGAACCCGGGCGTGCGCGAGACGTCTGACACCGCAACGGTGTCCATCATCAGGGGCAGCGTCTGGTAGGCCTCGAGCAGGGCCACGTCGGTGAGCGGGTCACCGAGCGTCGCCATCTCCCAGTCGAGGACGGCGGTGATCTCGTCGGTGGCGTGGTCTCCGGCGTCATCGGCACTGTCTCGAGGCCGTTCGGCGACGAGCAGGTTGTCGAGTCGGAAGTCGCCGTGCACGATCGCCGGCGCGCCGGAGCTCGGGACCGACGCGGCGAGCTTCTCGTGCAGGGCGTCGACTCCGTCGAGGTCGCGGCTGCGCGACGCGTCGAGCTGCTGCTTCCAGCGGCGGACCTGCCGCTCGAGGAAGCCGTCCGGCCGACCGAAGTCGGCGAGACCGACCTCGGCGGGGTCGACGGCGTGCAGGGCGACGAGCGTGTCGACCATCTGCTCGCTGATCGCCCGCACCCGGTCGGCACCGAGCGGCTGCAGCTGCGCGGCGAACCGGAACGGCGTGCCCAGTGCCCGCTCCATCACATAGAACGGCGCACCGATGACCTCGTCACCCGGGCAGACGGCATACGTCTCGGGGACGGGCACCGGGGTGTCGCGCAGAGCAGTGATGACGCGGTGCTCCCGCCCCATGTCGTGCGCCGTCGCGAGCACGTGGCCGAGCGGGGGTCGCCGGACCACGACGACCCGCTCGCCGTCGCCGACGTAGTAGGTGAGGTTGGACTTGCCCCCGGCGATGACGCGGCCCTCGAGCGGGCGCGACGTGTCGAGCAGGCCTGGAGCGTGGTCGTCGAGGAAGCCCGCCAACGCGGCGAGGTCGAGCCCCGGGGGCGAGTCGTGTCCGCGGGTCCCCGCCGGATCGGCCACCTCAGCCCCTCGGCCCACCGGCGACGTAGATGACCTGGCCGGAGACGAAGCCGGCCTCCTCGCGGATGAGGAAGGACGCCGTCGCCGCGATGTCCTCGGGGACACCGACCCGGCCGACCGGGATCTCCTTGGCGGCGCCCTCGAGGAACTGCTCGAACGTGATGCCCATCCGCTCCGCGGTCTGGCGGGTCATGTCGCTGGCGATGAAGCCGGGGGCGATCGCGTTGGCCGTGACGCCGAACCTGCCGAGCTCGATGGCGAGCGTCTTGGTGAAGCCCTGCAGACCTGCCTTGGCCGCGGAGTAGTTGGCCTGGCCGCGGTTGCCGAGGGCCGACGTGGAGCTGAGGTTGACGATCCGACCCCACTTGGCCTCGATCATGTACTTCTGGGCGGCCCGGGTCATCAGGAAGGAGCCGCGCAGGTGGACACCCATGACGGCGTCCCAGTCGTCGGCGGACATCTTGAAGAGCATGTTGTCGCGGATGATCCCCGCGTTGTTGACGAGCACGGTCGGAGCGCCGAAGTCGCCGGCGACCCGCTCGACAGCGGCGATCACCTGCTCTTCGTCGGCCACGTCGACACCGACGGCCAGCGCCTCCCCACCACCGTCCTGGATCTCGGAAACGACGGCGGCGCAAGCGGACTCGTCGAGGTCGAGGACGGCGACGGCGAAGCCGTCCTGCGCGAGGCGCTTGGACACGGCGGCGCCGATGCCGCGGGCCGCTCCGGTGACGATGGCGGTGCGGGACTGCTCGGTCATGGCTGCTCCTGAGGTCTGGGGTGGGGTTCGGGTGAGGGCTGGGCTGGGCGGTTCTGGTCCGGGTCAGCCGGGCGAGGGCGTCGAGGCGGAGGTGGCGATGTCCAGGCGACCGCGCTCGAGGCGTTGCTGGAGGCGGTTCATCCCGGCCACCCAGGCATCCGGGTGGGCGGCGCGTTGGGCGTAGTAGTCGCTCACCTCGGAGTGGGGCAGAACGAGCAGCT
The DNA here is from genome assembly GCA_038224055.1 of Actinomycetales bacterium. Taxonomy (GTDB): domain Bacteria; phylum Actinomycetota; class Actinomycetes; order Actinomycetales; family Dermatophilaceae; genus JBDSSS01. The sequence continues at coordinate 18,936 of JBBRGO010000017.1, read as the reverse complement.
GGTCGGTCTGCATGGCCTGCCAGAGGGCTTCGGCCACGTCGTCGGGCTCGATCGCGGAGTCCCGGCTGAGCAGCTCCTGGAGGTCGCCGGACTCCTCGAGCATCCGGGTGCGCACGCCCTGCGGGCAGATGGCCTGGACGACGACGCCGCGGTGCCGGTAGGTCGCGCTCAGCCATTCGGCGAAGGCGACGGCCCCGTGCTTGGAGACCGAGTAGGGGGCGTCGTCGAGCATCGTCAGCAGGCCGGCCGCCGAGGCCGTGACGACGAAGCGTCCTCTGCCCCGTTCGAGCCACTCGGGCACGAGGACGCGGGCGGCCCGCACGTGGGCCATGACGTTGATCTCGAGGACCCGGGCCCACTCCTCGTCGGAGGTGTCGAGGCCGGTGAGGACGCCGATGCCGGCGTTGGCGACGTAGACGTCGATCGGGCCGAGCACCCGGGTGGCCTCGGCGATGAGGGCCCGGACCCCGTCGTCGCTCGCGGCGTCACCCGGCACGGCATGGGCCCCGATCTCGGCGGCGACGGCCTCGAGCTCGGCGGCGTCGAGGTCGTTGACGACGACGTCGTACCCCTCTCGGGCGAGGCGGGTCGCGACGGCACACCCGATCCCCCGGGCTGCCCCGGTGACGACGGCGGTGTCGGCCATGACCACTCCTGCTCTGGGAGGTGCGTGCGGCGCGCCGGAACTAAGCGCTTGCTTACCTTGTCGAGTCGGAGGCCCCCGCGTCAAGTGCCCCTCACACTCGAGTGCGCCCTCAGTCACGGATGCGTAGGAGGTGCACCGCTCACTCGAGTGGGCAGGGGTGGTGGGCCGCGGGGAGCCGGGGCAGGATCGGGGGATGCTGCTCACCGACGTCGTCGAGACCTCTGCCGCCGTGGCGGCCACCGCGTCGCGCACCGCCAAGGTCGAGGCGCTCGCGGCGTGCCTCCTGCGCGCCGCGAAGGAGGGGCCCGACACCATCGAGGTCGTCGCAGCGCACCTCTCGGGGGCGCTCCCCCAGCGGCGCATCGGGGTGAGCTGGCGGGGCCTGCAGAGCCTGCCCGATCCCGCCGACGAGCCCGGCCTCACCGTGGCCGAGGTCGATGCGGCCGCGACTGCCGTCGCGGCGCTCGCTGGCTCCGGCTCCGCGGCGGCGAGGGCATCGGCGGTGCGCGACCTCTTCGGCCGGGCGACCGAGCCGGAGCAACGCTGGCTGCGCGGCCTCATCACTGGTGAGACGAGGCAGGGTGCCGGTGACGGTGTCATGCTCCAAGCCGTTGCGCGCGCGGCCGGCGTCTCCGACGCGGCGGTGCGGCGGGCCGTCATGCTCGCGGGCTTCACCGGGCCGGTGGCCCGGGCCGCGCTCACCGGCGGGGAGGTGGCCCTCGCCGAGGTCACGCTGGAGGTCGGCCGTCCGCTGCGGCCGATGCTCGCCGGCTCCGCGCCCGATGTCACCGCAGCGCTCACCACCCCGGGACCCGACGGACTCGAGGGACGCGAGGTGGTCGTCGAGGCCAAGCTCGACGGCATCCGCCTGCAGGCGCACGTCGACAACCGCACGAGGCCGCGGTCGGTGCGACTGTTCACCCGGACCCTCGACGAGGTGACCGATCGCCTGCCCGAGATCGTCGAGGCTCTCGTCACGCTCCCGGTGGAGACGGCGGTGCTCGACGGCGAAGTCATCGCGCTGCGTGCGGACGGGCGACCGGAGCCGTTCCAGGTCACCGGTGCTCGCACCGCGAGCAGCGCGGATCCAGAGCGGCTCCGTGCCGAGGTCCCGCTCACGCCGTGGTTCTTCGACCTGCTCCACCTCGACGGTGCCGACCTCGTGGACGAGCCTGCGCTCACCCGTTGGACCCGACTCGCCGAGACGGTGCCACCCGCCTGGCGCGTCCCCCGCCTCGCGACCGCCGACTCGGCCGCCGCGCAGGGCTTCTTCGACGACCTGGTCGCCGCCGGCCACGAGGGCGTCGTCGTCAAGGACCCCTCGGCGCCGTATGCCGCCGGACGGCGCGGTGCCGGCTGGACCAAGGTCAAGCCCCGCCACACCCTCGACCTCGTCGTCCTCGCCGTCGAGTGGGGCAGCGGACGACGCAAGGGGTGGCTGTCCAACATCCATCTCGGCGCCCGCAACGCCGAGACGGGCGAGCTCGTGATGCTCGGCAAGACGTTGAACAGCGACTAATCACGAGATCTTTCTACGAGGCCCGATTTCGTGCCCGTGGGAAAGACCTTCAAGGGCCTCACGGACGAGATGCTTCGGTGGCAGACCGAGCGGTTCCTAGAGCTGGAGACACACCGAGACGCCCACGTGGTCCACGTGCGGCCGATTCAGGTGGTCGAGATCGCGTTTGATGGCGTGCAGCGGTCGACCCGCTATGCGGGCGGCGTGGCGCTCCGCTTCGCCCGCGTCGTGCGCTACCGGGACGACAAGCCGCCGAGCGAAGCGGACACCATCCAGACCCTCCAAGCCCTCTTGCCCTGAAGCGGGCTCACCGACTGACAAAGCACTCTGACCCCCAATGCGATGCTCGGCAACCGCCCACGCGTATGGCCCGGTCCGAGGCCCCACGGACAGCCCTAACTGTCGGACCGGGCGCGTAGCGTCGTCGGCATGATCGAACTTCAGGGGGCGGCGCCGAGCGTCACGCAAGAGGCTGCAATTACGAGAGGCATTATGGCGATGGGCTTGGACCCCAGGACCCTAAGTCTCTGCTATACGGACGACTTCGACGGTGCAGTGCGTCGTCTGACGGGCTCCACCACCTACTCATCCGATCGCGGGACTGGGACGGTTGCCGCCAAGACCATCGACACCAAAGATGACTCCACCATCATCATTAACGCGGCCGCAACGCAGCACCTAGACGACGCGGTCATCGAGCGGACCGCGGCGCACGAGTGCGGACATGTGTTGCTCAACCGCCGAGGGGAAGCGTTCAAGGAACATGACGACGCGGCGGCGAGAGAGTGGGAGAGCCACCTAACCGCGCTCGCAAGTTTCGCCGTCGAGGAGTACCGCGTCGAGAAGAGCCTTGCAGAGCGCGGCTATCCCCCCTCCGGCGCCTGCGACCCGGCCCACGTCGCATGGCTGTTGCACTCGACGACGGGCGACCTCCTCGAACTCATCCACGATGCCGCGTCGACTGACCCACTGCATCTGTGCAGGGGTGTTGTGGCGCAGGCGGACCGCATCAGCAAGGTCTTGGCGTATTCCTGTGCCTACGACTTGGACGGTCCTTACAGGTCCCTATTGGCGAAGGAGGGCGAGCCCGCCGCTCAGGGCTGGGCCGAACTCATTGCGCCGAGCTGGTCCCTGCGCGCTGAGCTTTATGCTGGCATCCCATCTGCCAGCATGCCGATCTCTGCGGCTGTGTGGCGACAGCAGCAGAAGGCGGCAATGGCCGTCGAGCACGCGCTAGTCCAAGGTCTCGGTTTTGTGTTCCGCGATGAAGTCGGCGGAGGCTGGGGGTTCTACCCCCTGCTCAACGACGCCGAATTGATGGCTCGCGCCCATCGATACCTTGCTCAAGAGTCCCTCTACGAGGCCGCGGGCTAGAGAGGCTGACCCTCCCGCCTCGCGAGGGGATGGCGTGCAGAGGGAACCAACTACCCTCACACGAAACTGAAAGGTTGATCTAGTTGTCTGACCCACAGCCCAAGGCCATCTACGTCACGGTCGGCGCGACAGGCCAACCGACTCGCGGCTACACATGGCGAATGTGGGCGGGGGGAACATCCTTCTACCTGAAGTCGAAGGCGCCAGGCATGAGTCACCTCAAGTTGAGCCTGCACAGCCCAGACCCCCGCCATGCAGGGAAGGACGGATTCAAGATCGGTATGGACACCGAGGCGTCCTACCAAGAAGCCGTGAACGAGGGCCGGTTGGCGTCGGTGCGCACCGGCCAGTGGCCGATGTGGTTCCCGGGCAAGCCATTGAACGAAGACGCGACGCTCGTCGCAAGACTCCGGTGGACATGGGATGGCTGCATGCGTCTTGGCGCCGCCCCTTCACCCGGGAACCTTAGGAGCGGTGCGGCAGGCTTGATCCTGCAGACCCCGCCCCAACCGGGAGACGCGATGGACCTTGATCTGGTCGTATCAAAGAGCGCACCGTTCTGGCCCAGCGAGAAGGCTGCGCGTCGGGACAACGCGTGCCTCGGGCCGCTGAAAAACGCGGCGGGTGAGTGGCTCACAGGAGTGGCTGTGAAGCGTGCGGCATTCCGATATGCCCCTCCGGCGGCGGCGGTGGCACCGTGGCCGCAAAATTCCGCGGATGAAGCCCGCGGCGTCGCCGCTGGCGTTGACGAGGCAGGCTTCCTGTGGCTGATCGAGCAACGCATGTCGAGGGAAGGCTTGGCGGCTGCGGCTGCGCTTGTGACGCCCGGTGACGACGGCCCGGGGTAGTCCGAGGATCTGGTCCACGAGTCGGATGCGAACAATCCCCCGGGCGGTGAAATCTGGTGCGCGGCAGTAAGGCTCCACTACCCGAGGTTGCCGAGCCTGTTGGCGGTCCGTGGCGGTTCAGGACGCAAGAGGGCCCCGCCTCCTGTCGTGGAGGCGGGGCCTTGTTGTCGCTTCAGTCGAATTCATCCATGGTTGCGATCAATCCCGCGAGGGAGCTGCGGGAGCGCGACCGCAGATCGTCGAGCAGAGCGCGTGCCTCGCGCTCTTCCGGGTCGCTGAAGGTAGGCGCCGACCGGGCGGTGGCGTGGTTCTCGGCAGACGTCGTAATTGTGTTCATGGCTTCGCAGGGCCTCTCTGATCGTGACACCGCGACACGGCGCCGTGCGGTCACAATAGGCACGAATTGGACTGCGCCGCAACCGAAAACATCTCGGTGGGAACCACGACTGACCGAGGCGTCCCCGCCCTCGGAGGCCCTGCGAGGCGACAAGGACGGGGACGCCCTGATTCTAGTTACGGAGCAGTCCGACACCGAGACGGGCGCGAGCGACGCGGTGAGCGCGGATCACACGGGCCGAGATCACAACCGAGGCCGCCACGGCCCCCGCGGTGGCGAGGGCCCAACGCCATACCCCGAGATCCCCGAGGAAGGTGTCCGCGGCTCCGAGCACGATGCCAATGAGGACGACGGGAAGGGCGCGGGCGTCAACCATGGCCGCCTCGTCCTCCGCGATGGTGAGGCGAGCGTGGAGCGCGTCCAAGTCTCTCTCGTGCTCGAGCTTGGCCTCCGTAAGATCCTCGGTCATCTTGGCGAGGTCCGCTTCAATCTTGGCCGCGGTCTCCACGAGGCGTTGCTCCACACCGTCGACGCGGGCGTCCAGGAGGTCAAGACGCTCCTCCGGCGAGAGCTTGCGCTGCCCGCCCGCGACGCCGACGGCGCTCGCGGTCGCAGAGGAGACAACAGTTACGACCTCGGCAAGATGGACGACGTGGTGGGACCCTCGGCGCCATGGGGTCAGGGCCTTGGCGGCGGACGAGGCGGCGCGAGCCGTGCCCGACGGAGATGCGAGGAAGACACCCGCCACTGAGATGACCACCCCCAGGAGCTGTGTGATTGCGGCTCGGTCCGCGGCGTCGAAGACGCTCCAGAGAGTCATGGCGCAAGGCTAGGCGAGCGAGGTTTCGCGAGGCGCCCTCAAACGCAACAGGGCCCGGCCTTCCCGGCGGAGACCGGGGCCGGGGTGTCGAGCACGCGCCACCACAATCGCGAACACGACAGGAACTGTGGGGACCGGGGAAGGAGACCGGGTCCCCGCGGGAGATCAGTCGCGCCGGCCGCGGGTCATGAGGTCGGCGCGGATGAGGGAGCGGCGGTCTAGTCCGTCGCCCGTGGCGGCATCCACGGCCTTCGCGAGGGAGCGCCAGGCGGCCGACGCGAGGGGCCCACGACGGAGGCCCATGGCGCCCGCGTGCTCGTCGGCCCAGTGCTCGGCCGCGGCCCGCGAGCTGGAGAGATCCCAGCCAAGCGGCGGAGGCACGGGCGACCACTCCGCGACGACGCCGCTGGAGCCGAAGCGGACCCGGACAACGACGGGCGCGGCGCTGCGGTCGGCTACCGGACGGCGCCTCATGATGTCGAGCCTCGGGAGGACCAGCGGGCTCGGGCCGCGGACCGGGCGCGCTCCGAGGACGTCTGGACGCGGGCGGACGTCACGGTGAGGCGGGCAAGGATCTGGGCGGCGGCGGTCCGTGTGAGGCGGGCCTCGGCCACCGCGGGGTGGAGGATCTCCTGCCCTTGGGATCCCGTGGCGATGTAGGCGGAGCTGCGGGCGACGTCGTCCAGGTGGTCGGCCACCGTCTGGAGCTGGCAGGCGTGCTCCAGCGCGCTCAACTCTGGGCCAGCGAGGTCCGGGCGGGCCTTGAGGACCTCGCGGAAGGTATCGACGGCGCTAGCAGTCCAAGTTGACGGCAGGTCGAACCCGTCGAGGACGTCGTCAGCGGCAACCTCGGGCGGCTCGGGGGTGGTGGTGAGGGTCATAGGGAGTCCGATCTGGGCGATCTCTTGGAGAACTGTGTGGGAAAACTGGAGCGCCTCCCGGCACGGACCGGCAGGCGCTATGCCGAACCGATACCGGAGGACACCCGGGGTAGGGGGCCCTCCCCCAGGTCGACGGACCGGTCACGGACGGGGTCGGAGGCCGGGATGCGGCTCGTGGACAGAGAGAAAGGCGCGAGGCTCCCACCAGCGTCGGGTGGACTTAGATGGGCAAGGATGGCAGGGGTCAGTGATCGCGGGATGCCGAGACGTATGCGCTCTTGGGTCGTTTCAGCGGGTCCATCGATGCAAGGATCGATTCCATGGTCACATTCGAGCCTTCACAGGCTCTTACTACGTTAGAAAGCGCGATGCGCCAGGTGATGCGATCGGCATACTCGGCGGCATACGGACCGGACTGGCTGGAGAAGGTAACCAGCCAAGAGCAGCGTGATAGGTGGTCGAGGCGTCGCGACGATGAGACGCCTAAGCGCCACGGGGTAGTTCGACGTTTATCGGTAGAGTTTGATTTCAGCGAATTGTGGGAGCTGATCGATATAGCGGGGAAGCACTGGGAGCCGCTGTCGACGGCCTTGGGCAAGAGGGCGTCAACAATGCGCTTGCTGGAAGTGTTCGAACGACTTCGCAACACGGTGGGCCATAGCCGTTCTCTGATGCCATTTGAACAAGAACTGCTATCAGGTATCGCGGGACTAATACGGAACCAGGTGACCATGAGCTTGAGCGCAATAGATCCATCGGGTGAGTACTATCCCCGCATTGAGTCCATCAGCGATAGTTTCGGTAATAGAATTGATCCACGGAGAAGTGGGTCCGCCGGCGGTGAGATCGCAGGAAGCGCGGATACCGGCCTAGTCCTCCGCCCCGGTGAGGTCGTTACGTTTGAGTGCTTTGCAGTTGATCCTCAGGGCAGAGACCTCGAATGGACCTTGGAGGTCGGTCCCGTGCGCCTCATGGCCACCGCGCCACCCGGCCAGTTGGCCAAGTTTCGTTGGGACGTGGGGGAAGGCGAGGTTGGAGAGTATGTCCCCGTGATGTTCATGATGGCCGCACAAGGCGCCCAGTATCATCGCGCGAACGGGTTCGACCAGCGCGGTTGGCTGGAGTATAGGGTTCGCCCACTTGACCACCCCTAAAGACGGCCGTTTGCGCCCGGCGGCCGGTGGGAGACATGGGGTGGTTGTTCTATTCAGGTTGGGTGGCTGCTCCCGCTGTTGGCGAATGGCCGGAATCGTCGATGGGACCGGGCGATCTCGGCGGCGTCCTGAGGCGAGGCCAGGGCCTCAGAGGTGACGAAGCCCGCGAGGTACTCCGCCTCTGTGAGGCCTGCGCGCTGCCGCGCGAGGGTGTGGCGCTCGCGGTCCCGCTCGCTCATTGCAGCGAAGGACGCGGGGGATGGGGAGGACTCGACGGCCTCGCGGACGATGGCGGCGAGAGTGGCGGGGTTCGTCACGGGATCCCCTCTCAGAAGCCGACGGCCCGCACGGAGCGGGCGGACGGGGTGCCCGCGGGGTGGGGCGTGGAGAGGACGCGCTCGTTGACGAGATCCTTGACGGCCTGCGGAATCTGCGTGTTGAGGTTGCGGAGCTGGAGGGTTCCGCCCGTGTGGGCGACGGCCGTGGAGCGGTCTTGGAGAGCCTTCTCCAGGTCCTCCACTGCTTGGCGGGCGCGGGTGTCGGCCTCCCGGGCCGCCTCAGAGGCCACCGCGACGAGGTCCGCGCCGCTGGAGCGCTGCGCCTCGCGGTAGGCGCGCAGAGCGGTGACGGCGTGTCTCCCGGCGCCCTTCACCGCGGCGTCCTCCTCGCGGAGGTGCCGGTCGAGCGCGAAGAGGTAGTCGGCGCGGTCGGAGAAGTCGCTCTCTCGGTTCGCGGCGAGCCACTGCTTCTGCTTCGCGGTCAGGACGCGGTGCAGCGCGAGGCCCTCGGCGTTGGCGCGTTCCCACGTCTCACGGGCCTCGGTCGCGCCGAGCGCATCGTCGAAGGTTGCCGGGGCGAGCTGGTGACCGAAGACGGGGTATGCCGCTCCTCGGCCAGTGGATTGGATCGGGAAGTCACTCATGGCGGGCATTGCGCGGATCTCCTTGTGATGGTTGGTGGTCGGTAGAAGACGGTGGAGGCTGACGGGGGGAGTCAGGGGAGAAGGTCGGCCACGTCAGGTGCGACGTACTCCGGGAGGCCGTCGAGCGGGAAGGCGCGGGCGTCGTAGGGGCGCTGGTGTCTCACCGCGGTGCGGTGCTCCAGTTCGCACCCATCGAGGTACGGGAGGAGTTGCTGGTGGGCGACGTAGGCCCGTGCCGCCGCGGGCCCCTTCGTGGTCTCCGCCGCGCGGGAGGCGCGGTCGAGCGTGGCGTCCATGGCCTCGCGGGCCGACTCGTTGTGGGCCTCCACGGAGCGGAGAATGGCCGACCGTCGGACCGCGTGGCGGCGTTCACGCCATGCGGGGACGGCGCGGGCGGCCTGCTCCGTCTCCGCCGCGATCCGCTGCGCTCTCTCGGCGGCCATGTCAGCCGCATCGAGCGCGTCGAGTTCGGCCTCGTCGAGTTCGGCCTCGGAGAGATCCGGAGTCGAAGAGGCGCGCGCGGCAGCGGGCCGCGCGGACCGGAGGTGTCGGCCACCGCGGCCCTTGCGCTGGCGAGGGGCGCCCGGAGGGATCGCCGAACCGCGACGACGGCGGGCGCGCTCACGCTCGCAGTCGCGGCAGCGGTGACGGCGCAGGCCGTCGTCGCTGAAGTCGTCGTCTGCGTCGAGGAGACGCTTGCACCCGGCGCACTCCAGCCGGCCCTCGTCGTCCACGAGGTCCATGCGGAGATCTTCGGCGGCCTCGGCGCGGAGAGCGTTGCAGCGGACCCGGCCGTCACCCAGGACTACGGCGTCGGGAGCCAGACCGCGGCGGACGCCGATGGCGCGGGACGGGATGGCGAGATCCGCGAGGACCTCCGCCAGGTCACCGGAGAAGCCCTCAGCGCGCAGGGCGGCCCTCCAGAGAGCCGGGGAGCCCGCGTCGCGTAAGGGGTCCACGACCGCGAGGACCGGGCGGCCACCGTGAGCGGTGCCACCGTCGGTGAGGATCGCGGTGTAAGCCTCCGTCAGGTCGCGGAGCGCCGCGGTAAAGGCGTTGCGCCCAATCCCGCGCGATGCGAGCCGTGGCGCGACGAAGCGCCAGAGGTCGGGCCGCGACAGGCGGACGGCGGGGTCACCGTCGCCGCGGTCGAAGGACACGGAGAAGAGAGTGAGTAGGGCGAGGCGGCGAGCCTCGGGAGTCGAAGGCGTCATGGGTGGTCAGGTCTCTGTGGGCTTGGAGGCGGACGGGGGGGAGACGAGGGCATGGGCGGCGTCCTCGGGTCGGCCACCGTTGGGGCGGTGACAGATTCGCGGGAAGGAGCGGGTGTCCGCCCGCGGTGAGGCTTTCCACGGCGACACCGCAGGCGGACGAAGTTGGGGATGCCCGTCCCCTTCCCAAGCCCGACACGGCGACCAACCGAGACGGGAACTCATGGCACGCTCACGGAGCGTGGGAGCGCTGCGACCTCGCAGGCGGCGAGGGAGCGCGGTGTAGGTAGTCCGGGACAGTGACTCGGACGCTCCGCGGAAGTTGTCGTGCTCCACGCGGCGGACGGAGTGGGGGCGCCGCCCGGTGGGCTCCGGGAGGCTAGGGGGAGTCCCGAGGCTCCCCGAGGAGAAGGCGGGGGCCGGTCAAGCGCGGGGTGGCCTCAGAGGTCGACGCCGAGGAGGCGCGCGGCCTCGCGGTCCATGGCCGCCACGGCCTCGGGGTCCCACGACCCGGACGCGCGGAGCTGGCTCCCGGCAAGGAACAGGGCCAGGGCCTCATCGTGGCGGGCCTTGGAGCGCATCGCCCGACACGACGGGCCGCAGACCTCCTTGTCGACGCGGCGACGCTCAGGGAGGGGCTTGTTGCACCAGGCGCAGCGGCCCGGGGTGGGGACGGAAGGCACGGGCGGCCTCCTCTCGGATCGGCGTGGACTAGGAGGCGATGCCTCCCCCTTGTGACGTGTAGGTCTGCGAAGGCGCCTTTGATTGCTCATCCTGTAGAGGGGCACCCTGCGAGGCGAGGCGGGGCGGCCGTGGGGTTCGGCAGCACGGGAGGCGCAACTTTCTCCTTCATAGGGGATATCTGCGAGCACCTCGGGACAGGCCCGCCCTGCGTCGCGTCGTCAGCCCGAAGCGGTGCCGGGGCGGCCCCGGTTCCGGGAAACACTCCGGATCCCACCGTGTAAACGACACCGTCGGGACCGAGAGGAACCCTCCGATGGGTGATGGGACATTTAGGAGTAGAGGTTTCTTCCCTAAGAAGAAGAGAAGCTTAGAGACCAAATAGGAAGATGAATTGTCCCCTCACCCATCGGAGCATTTCGGGGGACAGGCCCCGCCCGACTCGGCCCCTCCGCCGCGTCCGGATGCTCCAGCGACCCGCGCCCCGGCCACCCTTCCGCCGCGTCTCCGGCCGCCAGACGCGGGCAGGCGGCGACAGGACGGCACGACGAAAGCCCGCCCACTCCCAGGAGCGGACGGGTCTAGATCTCGCCGGAGAGCGGCGCTGGCAGTGTTCCTCCGAGGGTGAGTTCACTTGCCCTCGGCGGCCCCCGCCCAGAGGTCGGCGTCCGCGAAGAAGCGGACCTTCTCCGCGAGGGGGAGACGTCCGGGAGACACCGTCCAGCGGCCCGCGAGCTGGAGAGCGTTGACGCGGTCCGCGCCACCGCGGGCGTAGAGGTCGGCGAACGTGTCGCCAGTCTCGCGAACCACGGAGAAGGACGTCACCGGGAGGACCTTGGCAGCCTCCACGGCCTCCAGTGCATCCCAATGTGCTGCGGTCGCGGCAGAGTGCTCCTCGCGGGTCTTGGCGGCGCTGAGAGCCACCTCGGCGGCCTTGACGCGCATACGTGCGAGGGCGATGGCCTCGGTGCGGGCGGCGTCGCTCTCCTCGGTCACTGTGATGGTGACAGGGAGGTCTCCCATGGCGTCGAGGAAGAGGGCCTCCACGCGGGCCTCCGCGTTGTGGGCGGTGATGGCGGCGCGGGGACGGCCGCCCCCCTTGTGCTCCGCGGCGACCCCCCGGCATCGGTAGGTGGCCTCCGTCGAGACCTTGGCCGCGTTGAAGTAGAGACGCTCTCCGCACTCCGAGCATGAGAGCGCGGCGCCGATGCCCTCGGAGGGGCTCCACGTCTTGATGGGCCTCGCGGCGAGGTGCTTCTGGAGCCGGTCCCACTCGACGAGGGAGAAGACGGCCATGTCGGGGTCGAGGCGCGGCCCCTCAGGCGTCTGCTCCAGCACTCCGGCCAGACGGTCGTTCCGGAGGACGCGGCCGAGCCGGGTGTCGAGGATGCCGAGATCAGCCGCGAGCGTCGAGAGGGGCGTCCCCTCGTAGAGGCGCGCCACGGCGGCGCGAAGGGCCGGAGCCGCCGCCGGGTGGGGACGGAGGACGAGACCGCGCCCGGTGGGGTTGGGGCTGCTCTGGAGCCCGAAGGGCGCCTCCCCCACCGCGTGGCGACCCTCGGCCTTGAAGGCAACGAGGGACTCCCGGCGACGCTCGCCGATCATGTCGCTCTCCATCGTGGCCACAGCCGCGAGGATGGTAAGGAGGAGCTGGCCGACCGAGCCGGAGGTGTCGATGTCTTGCTCGGTGAAGCGAACGCTGGCGCCTGCCTCCGTGATCCGGCGAACCGTCGCCAGGAGGTCCTCCGTGTTGCGGCCCATCCGGTCGATCTTCGTGACGAGGACGCGGTCACCCTTGCGAAGATCGGCGAGGAGACGGGCTCCCTCGGGGCGCTCGGCGAAGGGGATCTTGGAGCCGGAGACTGACTCGTCGGCGTAGAAGACGGGCGTGCCGATCGCGGCCTTGGTGAGCGCGGTGCGCTGCTTCGCGATGGAGCCAGAGGTGAGGGTGTCGAGCGAGATGCGGAGGTAGGCGCGATCGGTCATGGCGTCACCATACGTCACCGCCCGTTGTGGAAGACGTTCAAGGGGATGACCGACGAGATGCTCGGCTGGCAGACCGAGCGCTTTCGCGAGCTGGCCACCGACCCCGAGGGGGCCGATGCCGCCTGGGTCGTGCGGGTCCGCCCGGAGCAGGTGGTGGAGATCGCCTTCGACGGGGTGCAGCGCTCGAGCCGTTACGCCGGCGGGATGGCGCTGCGCTTCGCGCGCGTCCTGCGCTACCGCGACGACAAGCCGGTCAACGAGATCGACACCGTCGAGACGGTTCGCGCGCTCGCCGGGTGGTGACCCCGCACGGGGGGGACGGACCTGGAGCCGACAGGGAGCAGCGACTAACCTCGGGCAGGTGACGGACGAGGTGCAGGTCGACGCCCCCACCGAGGAGCGCCATCCCGGGACGAGGTCGATCGACGCCCAGAGCGCGCTCGAGGTCCTGCGCCTGCTCAACGCGGAGGATGCGACCGTCGCGGGCGCCGTGGCCGCAGTCCTGCCGGAGCTGGCCCTGCTGGTCGACCGCGCTGTCGCTGCCCTCCGTGCCGGCGGCTCCGTGCACTACTTCGGGGCCGGGACCTCCGGTCGACTTGCCGCCCAGGACGCCGCCGAGCTGGTCCCCACCTTCAACCTCCCGCCCGGACTCTTCGTCGCCCACCCCGCGGGCGGGCCCGAGGCACTCACCAGCGCGATGGAGAACGTCGAGGACGACGCCGAGGCGGGGCGTCTCGAGGCGGACGACCTCGGCCCCCACGACGTGGCCATCGGGCTGGCCGCCTCGGGACGCACTCCCTTTGTCGGCGGCGCCCTCGAGCGGGCGCGCGAACGGGGGGCCGTGACCGCGCTCGTCACCGCCAACCCGGCGGCTCCCCTCGCCGGGCTCGCCGACCACCTCATCGCGCCCCGGACCGGGGCGGAGGCGCTGACGGGCTCCACCCGACTCAAGGCCGGTACGGCGCAGAAGCTCGTGCTCAACTCCTTCTCGACGACCGTCATGGTGCGGCTCGGTCGCACCTGGAGCAACTTGATGGTGGACCTCGTCGCGACGAACGCCAAGCTCAGGGGCCGGGTGGTGCGAATCCTCTGCGAGGCCAGTGGAATCAGCACCAAAGAGGCTCATCGCGTGCTCGACGAAGCGGGCGGGGAGCTCAAACCGGCCCTGCTGTCGGTGCTCTCCCGGGTCGACGTGGACGTCGCCCGCTCCGCCCTCGCCGACCACGACGGCTCGGTCGCGGCCGCTGTCGCCGCGTTGGCCGCCCGGTAACGGACCTCGCCGTCCGGACGTGGCGGAGGAAGCGCCGCTACGCTCGTCAGGACGGCCGTGTCCGGCCCTCGTCCCCGAGCACAAGAGGGCCCATGTCTGACCGTTCCACGCCCCACGTCGGCCTCGGCTCGATCCCTCACGAGGGAGGGACGACCTTCCGGGTCTGGGCGCCGAATGCCGATGCGGTGTCAGTCATCGGCAGCTTCAACGGCTGGTCCGGGGACGCCGATCCGCTGTCCGCGGAGGACAACGGACACTGGGCGGTCGACGTGGGTCACGCGAGCCCCGGTGACGAGTACCAGTACCTCGTCCGCCACGGCGACGACTGGCTGCACCGCATCGACCCCCGGGCGCGGGCCGTCACGAACTCCACCGGCAACGCCATCGTCTACGACCGCGACGCCTTCGACTGGCAGGACGACGGCTTCTCGTGCCCTCCGCACCACGAGCTCGTCATCTACGAGACCCACATCGGGTCCTTTTGCGCGAGTGACCGTCCCGGAGACCTCGCTGGACTCGCGGGCAAGCTCGGCTACCTCCGCGACCTCGGTGTGACCGCCATCGAGCTGATGCCCGTCGCGGAGTTCGCCGGGAACTACTCGTGGGGTTACAACCCCGCGTGCCCGTTCGCCGTCGAGAGCACCTACGGCGGCCCCGATCTGCTCAAGTCCGTCGTCCGCGAGGCCCACCAGCACGGTATCGCGGTCATCGTCGACGTCGTGATCAACCACTTCGGTCCGAGCGACCTGTCGCTCTGGCAGTTCGACGGTTGGAGTGAGGAGGCCAAGGGCGGCATCTACTTCTACAACGACGAACGGTCCGCCACTCCTTGGGGCGAGACGCGACCCGACTACGGCCGCAACGAGGTTCGGGACTACCTGCACGACAACGCCCTGATGTGGCTTGACGAGTTCCACCTCGACGGCCTGCGCTTCGACGCGACGCTCTACATCCGCACCATCGACGGCATCGGCACCGGCGACCTCCCGGAGGGCTGGGACGTGATGCGCTCGATCAACGACACGATCCGGGAGCGTTACCCCGACAAGATCGTCATCGCCGAGGACCTCCAGTCGGACCCGGCGATCACCTCGACCGAGGAGGGGGGCGCCGCGTTCCACGCCCAGTGGGACTCGTCGTTCGTCCACCCCGTCCGCGCGATGCTCACCGCTGCGGACGACGCCGACCGCTCGATGCACGAGCTCGCCGAGGCACTGCGCGGCTCGGCCGACCCCTTCTCGCGCGTCGTCTACACCGAGAGCCACGACGAGGTCGCCAACGGCAAGCTCCGCGTCCCGCAGGAGGTCGACGGGGAAGACCCCTCCGGCTGGGCCGCCCAGAAGCGCGCCACGCTGGGCACGTGCATCACGCTCACGGCTCCCGGCATCCCGATGCTCTTCCAGGGACAGGAGTTCCTCGAGGACGAGTGGTTTCGCGACAACGTGCCGCTGGACTGGGAGCGTGCCGAGAAGTTCCGCGACATCGTCCGCCTCACTCGCGACCTGATTCGCTTGCGTCGCAACGCGGCTGGCGACTCCGCCGGACTGGGAGGAGGTGACTTCGCACTGCTCCATCTCGACGACGAGGTCAAGACGATCGCGTGGTCGCGCACCAGCGGGGACGCCGTCGCCGTGGTCGTCGTCAACGCGAGCGGCATACCTCGCGACGTCGTGGTCGGCATGCCGTCAACGGGGCCGTGGGTGGTGCGCTTCAACTCGGACGCCTCGACCTACAGCGCCCTCTTCGCCGGTCACGCGGCGCACGACCCCGAGGCTGTCGAGGACCCGCTGGACGACCAGCCCGCTCGCGCGAAGATCTCCGTCGGCGCCTACACCCTCGTCGTGCTGACCCCGGCCTGACTCCGCCCCTGCGTCACACTCGAGTGCGCGCTCCACCCCGCCGGCCACGAGGCGGGCGGGGCGGGACGCACACTCGAGGGGGTGGGGTCAGCGGAGGGGGTTGAAGGGCAGCAGCTGCTCGGGCGTCCGGCCGGTCACCATCTGATCGGCCAGCAGGCGGCCGGTGACCGGGCCGAGGGTGATCCCCCACATGCCGTGGCCGCCGGCGACGAAGACCCGGGAGCTCCGCGTCGCTCCGATGAGCGGCAGTCCGTCGACGGTGCACGGGCGGGAGCCGACCCACTCGTCCTGGCGGTGGTCGAGGTCGGCGCCCTTGAGCAGCGGGCGTGCCGAGGCGACGATGGCCTCGATCCGGCGCTGGTCGAGGTCGGCCTCGGGCCGACGGAACTCCATCATCCCGGCGATCCGCAGCCGGTCCCCGATCGGCGTGCAGGCCACCCGCGCGGCGGGGAAGTAGACCGGGCCGTTGGGCAGGTCGTCGACGGCGACGCTGAAGGAGTAGCCGCGGCCGGCCTGCACGACACGCTTGACGCCGAAGTCCCGGGCCAGCCGGCCGAGCCACGCACCGGTCGCGACGACGACCTGGTCGAACTCCTCGGCCGCGCGCCCCGCGGACTCGACGCGGACGCCCGTGGCGGTCTCGGTCAGACCCGTGACGGCGGAGCCGGTGACGATCTTGCCGCCGCGGTCGGTCACGGAGTCGGCCAGGGCGGAGACGTACTCCCCCGGGTTGATGAAGCGCTGGCCGTGCAGCACGATCGCGGCGCCGATGGTGTCGGCGAGGGCTGGCTCGATGGCGCGCGCCTCGTCGCCGGTGAGGGCGTCATAGGTGATGTCGCCACCCGAGGCGTGGATGTGCTCGATCTCCTCGAGCAGCGTCTGGCGCTCATGCACCGTGCGGTAGGCGGCAGTGAAGGACCTCGCCTCGTGCGTCTCCGCCGCGACACCGCCGTCACGGAGCAGGTCGAAGCTGGCCAGGGACAGGTCGTTGACGGGCACGAGCGCGCCCATCGCCCGCTTCCAGGCCTTCATCGTGCTGTTCCGGGTGAACCCGGTGACGAAGCGCAGGAAGTCCGGGTTGGCGCTCGGCGGGACGTAGACCGGGGAGCTCGGGCTGAGCACCGCGCGCAGGCCGTACTTGAGCACTGCCGGCTCCGGCAGGGGCGTCGCGATGCCGGGGGTCAGCCAACCCGCGTTGCCCCAGGACGACCCGGCGGCGACCCCGTCACGGTCGATGACCGTCACCTCGACCCCTCGTTCCTGGAGGAACCATGCGGTGGCGAGCCCGACCATGCCCGCACCGACGACGGCGACACGACGGGGCTCGGCGGAGAACGAAGGGGAGGAAGCGGACACGGCGGGGCCTTTCGCTGGAGTGGGACTCCCTCCATGGTGACCGGTCCGCCGACCCACCCACCCCATGCCCTCATCACAAAGAAAATCGACTTCGTGGTGCTATCGGCACAGTTCCGAGGAGAATGGGTGGATGCCGTCCAGCCCCGTCGTCAGCCCCCGCGGCCTCTCGCTCGCCGACCTCGTCGGGACCCTCGGCGGGGGACTGCTCACTCTCGGCATCGCCGCACCAGGGCCGGAGGTCGACGACATCACCCTCGCCGAGCCCACCGCGGGGGTCTTCGGCCAGGCGGGGGATCTGCTGCTCGGCGTCGGGATCGAGTCCACCGCGGACGCCGTCGAGCTCCTCAGGGCCGCGCAGGCCGCCGGCAGCGGTGGCGTCGTGCTGCGCCGCGCGGCCGCGCGGCGCCGGGAGGTGCGGGCCGCCGCCCGACGCGTCGGGATGCCCCTCGTCGAGCTCACCGACCACGCGTCGTGGGCGCACGTCGTCTGGCTGCTGCGCGGCGTGCTCGACCGGGCCGCGTCCGGCTCGGCGATCCGGTCCGACGGTCCGGTCCACGATGAGCTCTTCGCCCTCGCCGACGCCTGCGCCGCGCTCGTCGACGCGCCGGTGACGATCGAGGACACCCAGTCGCGGGTCCTCGCCTACTCCTCGCGCCAGGACGTCATCGACCCGGTCCGGGTCTCGACGATCGTCGGCCGCAAGGTCCCGGACGCCGTCCTCACCAGCCTGAGGGGTCGCGGGGTCTTCCGGCGCCTCGCCCGGTCGGACGATCCCTTCTACGTCCCGGCCGACGGCTCGCTGCGGCCCCGCCTCGTGGTCCCGGTCAGGGCGGGACGGGAGTGGCTCGGCTCGATCTGGGCCGTCGTGGACGGCCCCCCGCCAGCGGACGTCGTGCGCTCCCTGTCCCAGACCTCCTCCGTCGTCGCGCTGCACCTGCTGCGGCTCCGAGCCCAGGCCGATCTCGACCGCCGGGTGTCGGCCGACCGGCTCCGGGCCCTCGTCGGCGGCGACACCCGGGACGCGGAGACCTGGCTGCCACCCGGGCCCTGGCGGGTCGTCGTGCTCGGCGGCGGCCCAGAGGTCGACGTGTACGCGCTCGCCGACCTGTGGGAGTCGGTGGCCCGACGCCACCGGTGGCGTCAACCCCTGCTCACCATCCTCGACGACCGGGTCGTGGCGCTCGCCCGCGAGGTCGCCGACACCGGCCCCCGCTCCCACGGCACCGCGGCCGCGAGCACGGGCACACTCGCTGCGTCCGGGGCACCCGGGGCACCCGGGACCTGGGAGTGGCTGCGGGCCGTCGTGCTCGAGGTCGCCGCGACGGTCCCCCGCGCCACGGCGAGCGCCGGGCGCCCGGTCGTCGAGCCGACCCTGCTCGCCGTCTCCCGGCAGGAGGCGTTGGAGGTCGACCGGCTCCGCAGCCCTGCCGGACCCGGTCCGTCCGCCGCGAGCTCACCGGTCTCCGGGCCGGCCGTCTCCATCGAGGACGTGTGGGCCGCGGTGACGATCGAGCGTGCCGTCAGCGGCATCCGTCTGCCGGATCTGGTGGGACCAATCGGAGCGCTCGCGGCCCATGACGCCGAGCACGGCACCGCCTACGCCGCGACCCTCGCTGCCGCGCTCGACCACCCGGGTGACCCGCGGCGGGCCGCGCAGGACCTGCACGTGCACCCGAACACGCTGCGCTACCGGCTCCAGCGGCTGCCGGCGGTCACCGACGACGACCTCACCGACCCCCGGGCGAGGCTGGCGTTACGCCTCCAGCTCCGGGCCCTCGGCCACTGACCACCAGCACGGTGCGGACAGTCCGCACGGCACGACGGGAGCCCTTCGGCGTGGCAGGCTCCCGTCGCGGTGGTCGACCGTGGTCGCTACTCCGTCGTCGCCTTGTCGGCAGCGGCCTTCTCGGTGCGGGCGCCCGCGTTGCTCAGCTCGCCCGTGGATGACTCGAGGTGCGCGCGGACGAACCACTGGAAGAGCTCGAGCTGCCCGACCTGCGCGATCACCATGTCCTGGGTGACGAGGTCGAGGTCGTCGGCCAGCTCGATGACCTTGCGGTGGTCCTCGATGA
>JBBRGO010000016.1:0-23709 GCA_038224055.1 Actinomycetales bacterium | reverse complement strand
CGCAGATCCCGCACTCGGCGGCCGCGACCACCGTGGTGTCGTCAACGACTCCAGAGACGAGGACGATGCGGGGACGGTCACCGCGGCGCAGGCCGTGCACGACGCGGCGCGTGGCGTCATCGAAGGTGTCGCAGATGACGACAGCCACCTGGCCGTCGTCGACGTCCGCCTCGCGGAGGAGGCGGATCTGAGGCTGCTGCCGCAACTGGCTGATGACCCCGGCCTGAAGGATGGGGTCGATGCTGTGGACGTAGGTGGCAATGGGGATGATCAACTGAGGCCCTCATCGACGGAGAACAGTGGCGTGGTCTCCATGATCCACACCGCGGTCAACGGGCGCTCCACAAGCGCTCAACAGTCCGCTGCCCACCATGCGTGCCATCCCAACCGACATCCCGGGGGGCTCCGACGTGACACTGCTCCGGGAAATGCCTACCTCCAACCGTGGCACCCAAGGACAATGGCGACCATGGGCTATCGGCTTGGAGTCGACCTGGGGACGACGTTCACCGCCGTCGCGGTCGCCAACGGCCAGCCACCCACGATGCTGGGGCTCGGCAACCGCTCGCTGCAGGTGCCGTCGGTCCTCTTCCTGAAGCCGGACGGTTCTTTCCTCGTGGGTGAGGCGGCGGAGCGACGAGGAGCGTTGGAATCCGACCGGGTGGCCCGAGAGTTCAAGCGGCGGCTCGGCGACCATGTGCCGCTCCTTCTCGCCGGGATCCCCTATTCCGCGCAGGCATTGACGGCCCACCTCCTCCGTTGGGTGGTGGATCAGGCAACCGCCCAACTCGGCGAACCGCCTACCGATACCACCATCACCCACCCGGCATCATGGGGTCCCTACCGCAAGGAGCTGCTCCAGCAGGTCATCGCGCTCGCCGACGTCGGACCCGCACACACCTGCCCGGAGCCGGTCGCGGCCGCGGTGCAGTACTCCACGCACTCACGCGTCCCTGTCGGCGTCCGCCTTGCGGTCTACGATCTCGGCGGCGGCACCTTCGACGTATGCGTGCTGGACAAGACCGACGAGGGTTTCACGATCGTAGGCGCCGCCCAAGGCATCGAGCGCTTGGGCGGCGTCGACTTCGACGAAGCGGTCTTCCGGCACGTGGTCGCGAGCGTCGAACCCGTCGTTCGTGACCTCGATATCGGCAAGCCCGAGGCCCTCGCCGCCCTGGCGCGCCTGCGCCGGGACTGTGTCGAGGCCAAAGAGGCGCTATCCGCCGACGTCGATGTCGTCGTCCCCGTGAACCTGCCGGGTCTGAGTGCCTCCGTCCGAGTCACTCGCTCCGACCTCGAATCGCTCATCCGTCCTGCGTTGGAGCTCACCGTGGAGGCCGTGGAGCGCTGCCTCAGGTCGGCCAAGGTCTCAGCTTCGGACCTGCACGCCATCGTGCTCGTGGGAGGTAGTTCGCGGATCCCACTCGTAACGCAGATGTTGCGTGCTGCGTTCGAGGTTCCAACTGCCTTGGACACGCACCCGAAGCACGACGTCGCGCTCGGAGCGGTCCAGGTGCGCTCGGCGGCGACCGGTGGGGCCGGCCCCACGCCCCCACCGATGACCGACGGGGACGTCCCCGGACCTCGTTCCGCCCTCCCGACAGCGGCTCGGTCGCAGCCGACCCCGGCTGGGGAGGTGCCTGCTCCGACGACTTTGAGGGGCGGGCCACCTCGGCGGGTCGTCGCGCGAGGCCGGGCCGGATCTCCACCATCCCCCGTGGATCGGACAGCCACCCCCACCGTCCCAGCGAAGGCCGGGCCGCCGTCGGGCAGGCCCTCACGCGCCCTCGTCCTGGCAACGTCGGCGGCCGTCGTCATCGGGGTGGGGACGGTGTATGCCGTGACGCGTCCACAGGAGAGCCGGCCGGATGCCAGCCCGAGCATCACGTCGCCGGCCACGGGACCACCGCGCTCGGCCGTCCTGCCGGCGTCGGCCGCCCTGGGCCCAACGCAGATGGTCGTACCCATGTCGGTGGAGGGAGACTGGGAGCTCTACCTCACGGACACCGCCAGCCAAACCGTGGTGCGCCGACTGACGTTCAGCACCGGCATCGACACCTCCCCGGTGCTCTCAGGCGACCGACGCACCGTGATCTGGGTGCACGCGGCCGACGATGGCCGCTACTCGTTGCGCGTCGCCGCGGCCAGTGACGGCTCCGGCGAGCGTGACCTGTTCGCGACGATGCCAGCTCAGTGCGCTGGCGTGGTGTCCCGGCCGGCCTGGAATCCGAAGCACCCTGACGAGGTCGTCATGGGTTGCAGCGACGGGTCGAAGCGACTGGGCCTTTACCTGTTCACCGTGGACGGTCAGTGGGTCCGCACCTACGCCGTCGGCTCGGGCGACGTGGCGAACCCGACGTTCTCCCCCGACGGACGCACCATCGCCTACTGGGCCTGGGCGTCGCGGACCCCCACGCTTGCCGGTGGCGAGATCTTCACCTTGGACGTCGATGGCACCGGTAGTCCCAGGAAGCTCACGTCTGCCGCCTCGTCGGGCCAGGACTCGGACCCGGTCTACTCGCCCTCCGGGAGGTACATCACGTTCAGTCGTGACCTGGGCGCCGGCCCCCACCTGTACGTCATGGCCGCAGACGGCAGTCAGCAGCAGGCGCTCACGGGCAGTCCGGCCCACGACCGTAATCCGTCCTTCTCGCCGTCAGGGGATCACATCGCCTTCAGAAGCGATCGCTTCGACGTGGGGGGTTCGAGAAGCACGAAAGCGTTTCGGGTCTGGGTCGCCGACGCCACCGTGGACGGCTCGAAGATGACGTTGGGCAGCCCGAGGTTGCTGCTGAGCTCGGGCGCAGGCGACGGCCAGGGTGCGCCGGCCTGGACCCGCCGCTGACCAGACTCGAGCCGGCCACGTGTCCTGCCTGGGCGAGCAGCCGGACGACCTCGCCGGACCACGAGCGTGCCGGGCTCCAGTTCGGTGTCAGCGCCCGGTGCTGCGACAGCCGTGTGTACGCCGTCGGGTTCGTCGGAGCACGGGCTGGCGCGCAGTGCTGGTGACGCCTGGCCGGTGAGGTGGCGCGCGGACACGGTCACAGCCCCACGGATCACCGGTGAAGTCCCGTAGGCGGCACGTTCATGGCCGTCGGCCCGGCCACCGTCACCGTCGGCCCGGCCACCGTCACCGTCACCGTCACCGTCACCGTCACCCGCAACGGTCGCGCCGCTGCCGTGATCGTCTTTCGCGAGGATCTGGCCGCGCTCGCGGAGACCCTCGCTGTGCTGGGCGAGCGCGCCACCAGACCCGCTGCCGCCGTGTCGCTTCACACCCGTCGCTCCTCGCCGCCCTCCGGTACACCCACGCGGCAGGTACGCCGGCTGCTGACCGGCCAACGCATCGAGGCAGCCGTCGAGCGCGACACCCGGCCGTTGAAGCTGGCAGTCACCCCGCAGGAAGGAGCGTCCCGCGGCGAGCCGGGCCGAAGGCATCCGATCATCGCCCCGTGCATCCCTGCGGCGATCTCTGCCGACCCCGCGAAGGCCCTCGCGATGGCTTCGTGGTGGGTGTCGTTCTACCTCATGAGCATGGGCCCGCTCTACCGCCGGACCCTGCTTCGGCTCGGTCACGGTCGCGTCGTCGAATAGGTCCTCGCCGCCAACCCCACCACTCGTACCTTCGACGTACCCCCATCGGCCCGAGTGCTTTTGAACGAGCTGATCTTGTGGCGCGAGGCGGGGCAGGCGCGGGCGGCGCTTGACCGCTGGTATGCCGCCGGTGCCCGGATGCCCACGCTGGTGCCCACCCGGCCGCACCGAGCGCGAAGCACGCCTGGCGGTCGAGCCGCAGCAGGCCGTCCGGTGAGGGGCGGCCCGGAGCGTGTCGGCCCAGGGCGGGGTGTCCAGTCAGGGGAGTCATCGCGCGCTTCACCGCGCGGAAGTGACATGGTGGTCAGACGAACGGTTGGTGCACCAACGAGGAGGAGCCTCATCGTGGCGGCCCACAGGGACCATGAAGGACTGTCGATCGGATACCGCGTCGGCTTCAGGCTGCGCCTGATCGCTCTGACCGTCTTCGGGCCGGCCGACCTCGGGGCGGACGACGACCCCAGGGCGCGTCTCGAGCGCGAGCGTGCCTCCCGGGTGGCAGCCAAGCGAGCCGCCCGCGGCGAGGTCGACAAGGATCCCTCGTCCTGAGACCTCCCCCCGCCCGCGCTCGCCCGTAGCGGTCCCTCGACGGCCGATGGGGCTACCCCGAGCGAGCAGCCCGCAGGAGGGTCCAGCGCGTCAGGCCCGGCGGGCGCGCACCACAACGACGATGACCGTCAGAATCGTCAGCGCCGTGACGATGTCACTGGCCACGTCGAGGCGGTCCTCCAGGGCATCCAGCGAGGCCCCCGCGGCATACCCCAGGGCCGAGATCGTCACGGACCAGAGGGTGCCTCCGGTGACGTTGGCGATCGTGAGACGAGTCTGGCTCAGTCCGCTCATCCCGGCGAGTCCCGGCGAGTCCCGGCGAGTCCCGGCGAGTCCTGGCGTCCGCAGGGTGGCGACCCAGCGTCCCAACGCCACCGCCACGGCTCCCCGACGGGCCACGAGGGCCAGTGCGTGGTCCACGTCCGTGGGCATCCGGAGCCGGCCGGGGAGTCGGTCGAGCAGTCTCCGTCCGTGCCGGCGGCCGACGAGGTAGCCGATCTGGCCTCCGACGGCCGCTCCCACCGCCGCCGCCGTCATCACCGCCCACAGCGGTGACATGCCGCCATGGGCCACGGCGTCTCCGACGAGGACGATGATCTCACCAGGCACCACGAGGCCCACGAAGGTCGATGCCTCCATGGCCGGAAGCAGTGCGACCGCCACGAGGACGATCCAGCCGGGCAGTGCAGCCAGGTTGGTGATCAGGGCGTTCATCGTCGTGCTCGACGCACGAGCACGACTGAGACCCCCGGGTCGTCGCAGCCCGACATCACAGAGGCCGCCACCGACACGTCTCCATATCGGGCGCCATCCTTCGAGTCGGGACCATCGCTCCGAGTGCAGGCCGTCTGCCGCCCTGGTCCAAGAGGCCGAACCGTCCCCACTCCAGTGGCCGTTCCTGTGGCCGGAGGCCCCTCCAGCGTACGGCCGCGAGCGGGAGAACGGACCGGCTGGCTGACGCCCTGCCGCCACGCGCGAGCCTCTGTCATGCTCACGAGAAACCAGATCAGGGAAGGACCGATGACCGCGTGACGATGTGGCGCGGCCCGTGGTGTCGAGATGCCGGCGGCCGCGCTTTCGACCCGGACGTCAGCCGTCCCCGACGGCTCCGCGGCAGCCGGCTGCGATCCTTGACCCCACACCAGTCCCCGTCCCCGTCCCCGTCCCCGCGTCTCATCCCGTACATGCGGGCTCGCCCGAGGAGGACACCATGAACACCACCCCGACCACCTCGCCCCGGAGCTGGATCCGCCCCGAGGACGCGCGACTGCCCGACCTGCTCGCGGTCCTCACCGAGCAGACCGACCTCGCCGACTACCCGCACGCCACCCGTGTCGAGCGGGAGGTCCTCGTCTACGACTGGGCCGCCTGCGGCCTACGACGGCGGACGACGCCAGCCGGCACGACGTCCAGGCCGAGCTGGCACGCGCGATGCGTCACGGGCCCGGGATCGTCCTGCTGACAGGCGCATTCGACGCCGAGCCCTCGCTCGTGCGACCGAGGCCTTCGAGCGGATGATTGCCGGTCAGCGGGCCAGTGGGACCGCGGGAGGCGACCACTTCGCCAAGCCCGGGGCCAACGACCGGGTCTGGAACGCGCGCGAGAAGCTCGCTGTCGCCGACCCCAGGCCTTCGTCGGCTACGACGCCAACGACGCCCTCGCCCTCGCGGCGCAGGCCTGGCTCGGTCCCGGCTATCAGGTCACCTCGCAGCTCAGCGTCGTCAACCCCGGCGGCGCCGGGCAGACGGTGCACCGTGACTACCACCTTGGGTTCCAGTCCGCGCGGGTCTGCTCGACCTACCCGGCCCACGTCCACGACCTGTCGCAGGTGCTCACCCTCCAGGGTGCGGTCGCCCACGTCGACATGCCGGTCGAGTTGGGGCCGACGCTCTACCTGCCGCACAGCCAGCGGTACACGCACGGCTACGTCGCCTACCAGCGGCGCGGTTTCCAGGACTACTTCGTCGACCACCACGCGCAGCTCCCGCTGTCGGCCGGCGACGCGGTCTTCTTGAACCCGGCGCTCTTCCACGCCGCCGGTACCAACCGCACGAGCGACGTCCGCCGGATGGCGAACCTCCTGCAGGTCTCGTCGGCTTTCGGGCGGGCCATGGAGACCGTCGACCGGGCCGGCGTCGTCGAGGCGCTCTACCCGGCGCTCCTCGCGGCCCGAGGCGGCGGTATGCCGGAACGCGAAGTGGCGAACGTCGTCGCCGCGAGCGCGGAGGGTTACGCCTTCCCGACCAACCTCGACCGCGACCAGCCCACCGACGGCCGGTCCCCGCGGACGCAGGCCGAGCTCGTGGCCGACTCGCTGGCCGCAGACCTGCCGGTGCACGGGCTGAAGGAACAGCTGCCGGCGCAGCTGAGGCGCCGGGGCGGAGACTGAGCCCGGCCACGCCTCGCGAGGCGGGGGAGAAGCTCACAGCCTGCTCGCGGGGCCACACGGGGCGGCCGAGGAGCTACCGTTCGACAGGGGCCGGGCGATCGCGCGACCCTGCCCCACGAGGACGCTCCGTCGTCGGGGCCAGGGCCACGAAAGGGCTGTCATGGGACTGCGCGAGGCCCTCGGGCGACTGGCGAAGCAGACGCGACCGGTCGACCCCCGCACTCGTGAGGTGCTCGATGAGCGGTGGGCGGCGCTCCCGGAGGGGGCGCGGACCCCGGAGCAGCTCGTCGGGAGGCACGCGGTGGGCTGCGAGGGCACCCACGGTGTCTTCCCGAAGTGCAACCTCACGTGCTCGCCCTGCTACCACTCGCGTGACGCGAACAAGGTCCGCGTCGACGGTGAGCACACGGTCGCGCAGGTGAACGAGCAGATGGCGTTCCTGGCCCACCGGCGCGGACCGCGCGCCCACGCCCAGCTCATCGGGGGAGAGGTGTCCCTGCTCGCCCCGGAGGACCACGCGGCCGCGCTGCTCGCCATGCGCCGACACGGCCGGGAGCCGATGTCGATGACGCACGGTGACTTCGACTACGACTACCTCGTGGAGGTCGTCCGGGGTCGCGACGGCCGGGTGCGCCTGCCCCGCGTCTCCTTCGCGGCCCACGTCGACTCGCTCATGAGAGGTCGGCGTGGGGCCCCGCGGCCACGGACCGAGGCCGAGCTCGACGGGCACCGGGCCGCGTTCGTCGCGATGTTCGACCGGTTGCGCCGCGATCTCGGGGTGCGCTCCTACCTGGCGCACAACATGACCGTCACCCCCGCCAACCTCGCCGAGGTGCCCGGGGTCGTCGCCGCCGTGACCCGGATGGGCTACCAGATGCTCTCCTTCCAGCCGGCGGCCTTCGTCGGCGACGATCGGCGCTGGGGCGAGGACTACGACGACGTCGACATCGACGCAGTCTGGGATCGGATCGAGGAGGGGATCGGCCAACCCGTCTCGTGGAAGGCCCTCCAGTTCGGCGACCGACGGTGCAACCGGACCGCCTTCGGTTTCGTGCTCGGCGAGCGGTGGCACGCGGTGTGCGAGCCCCACCTCGTTGCGGAGACGGCCGCCCGCGACGCCTTCCTCGACCACTTCGGCGGCGTGAGCTTCGGGGGGACCTCACCCGTCCTGGTCGTGGTCAAGGTGCTCCGGGTGCTGGCGGCCCACCCCGCCGACATCCGGGTCGCGGCGGGCTGGCTCGCCTCCGTCGTCGGCCGGGTCGGCGGACCGCGCAGCGTGGTCGCAGGACTGCGCGCCGGCGGCATCCGACCGATCACCTTCGTCGTCCACCGCTTCATGGACGCGGCGGACGTGGCCCCCGCCTGGGAGCTCATGCGGCAGGGCGTCGTCGCCACCGATGCAGGGGTGCGCGCCACGCAGGAGCGTCTTCAGGCCTGCACCTATGCCATGGCCCACCCCGAGACCGGTGAGCTCGTGCCCGCCTGCGCCCAGCACTCGGCCCTCGACCCCGGAGAGAACGCCGCCCTGCGCAGGCAGCTCCCCCTCACGGTCGTGAGCCCCAGGAGCGCCGCCTGCTGAGGTCGGGGTGCACGCACGGGATCGGGTCGACCACGGGCCCGGTTGACGGGGCGCGGGGGCGGAGGTCTGACTGGGGTGATGACCACATCAGCCACGCTTCCCGACCGCACCCTCGGCACCACCTCGCCGCTCACCGTCTCGGCCTGGGCTGCATGGGGTGTCGGAGTTCTACGGCACGGGCGACGAGGCCGAGGCGATCTCGACGATCCACCGGGCCCTCGAGCTCGGCGTGACCTTCCTCGACACGGCGGACATGTACGGGCCCTTCACCAACGAGAAGCTCGTCGGCAAGGCCGTCGCGGGGCGGCGCGAGCGGATCGTGCTCGCCACGACGTTCGGCAACGAGCGCGCCGAGGACGGCACACGGCTCGGCATCGACGGTCGACCGGACTACGTCCACCGGGCAGCGGACGCCTCCCTCCGGCGACTCGGCGTCGACCACCTGGACCTCTACTACCAGCACCGCGTCGACAAGACCGTCGCGATCGAGGAGACCGTCGGGGCGATGGCGAAGCTCGTCGAGGCGGGCAAGGTCCGCCACCTCGGCCCGTCGGAGGCCTCCGCCGAGACGATCCGCCGGGCCCACGCAGTGCATCCCATCAGCGCGCCGCAGACCGAGTACAGCCTCTTCACCCGGCACGTCGAGGACGAGATCCTGCCCACCCTTCGTGCGCTCGGGATCGGGCTCGTCCCCTACTCGCCCCTCGGGCGCGGCATCCTCATCGGAGCGACCACCGCCGAGTCCGACCTGGAGGACGGCGACTCCCGGCGGACCGCCTACTTCCCGCGGTTCCAGGGGGCCGCCCTCGAGAGCAACCTCGCCCTCGTGGCCCGGGTGCGCGAGCTGGCGGCGGCGAAGGACGCCACTACCGGACAGCTTGCGCTCGCCTGGGTCCTCGCGCAGGGGCAGGACGTCGTGCCCATCCCCGGCACGGAAGCGGGTCCGCTACCTCGAGGAGGACGCGGGCGCGGCCACCCTCACCCTCGACGCCGACGACCTCGCCGCGCTCGAGACGGCCGTCCCCCGGGACGCGGTGGCGGGGGAGCGCTACGGAGACCTCTCGAGCATCGACGCCTGAGGCTGCCGAGGGATACGTCAAGGGATACCGAGGGGCCGACGAGGCTGGCCGTCGCCGGCCCCTCGTGGTTGTCTGGGCCCATGCGTGTCACCCACCTCGGACATTCCTGCCTGCTCGTCGAGATCGCGGACCGGAGGCTGCTCATCGATCCCGGCACCTTCTCGAGCGGCTTCGCCGACCTGCGCGGGCTCGATGCCGTGCTCGTCACCCACAACCACCCCGACCACTTTGACCCCGAGGCCGCCTCGGCGCTGTTGAGCGCCAACCCGGCCGCCGCGGTCCACACCGACCCGCTGACCGCGGAGAGGCTCGGCGCGGAGGGCCTCGCCGCAGTGCCGACGACGCAGGGTGAGGACTTCGAGATCGGCGACGTCACCGTGTCACCGGTCGGGGAGCTGCACGCCTTCAACTACGACGCGATGCCGATGGTCCCCAACGTGGGGCTCGTCCTGCGGGCCGACGGTGAGCCGACCCTCTTTCACCCGGGCGACGCCTACGACGCCGACCCCGGCGAGGTCGACGTCCTGGCGCACCCGCTGAACGCTCCGTGGGCCGCGAGCCGCGACTCGATCGCCTTCGTCGCCAGGATCGCGCCCCGGGTGTTCATCCCGGTCCACGACGCCCTCCTGTCCGACGCCGGACGCCGGATGTATGCCGGTCACATCGAGTCCTTCTCGGGCGTGGCCGACCTCACCCTCACCGACCTGCGGGACGGTGAGTCCGGGACGTTCTAGGCGGTCCCGGTCACCCGGCGCTGTCGACGGCGAGGCGCGCGGCCCCGACGATGCCGGCCTGGTTGCGCAGCTGGGCCGGGACGATCGGGCAGCGCAGGCGCAGCTTCGGCAGGAACTTGTCGGCGTCCTTGCTGATGCCACCGCCGACGATGATGAGGTCGGGGGAGAAGAGCTTCTCGATCGTGTCGTAGTAGGTCTGGAGCCGCTCGGTGTAGACGGACCACGACAGGCCCTCGCGGTCCTTGACCGAGGAGGCCGCACGGTCCTCCGCGTCGTAGCCGTCGATCTCGAGGTGGCCGAGCTCGGAGTTGGGGACGAGGACCCCGTTGTGGATGAGGGCCGTCCCGATGCCGGTGCCGAGGGTGGTGAGGATGACGAGGCCGTCGACGCCCCGCGCCGCTCCGTAGTAGAGCTCGGCCAGGCCCGCCGCGTCGGCGTCGTTGAGCACGGTGACGGCGCGTCCGGTGTGCTCCTGGATGAGCTTCTCCGCGTCGATGTTCAGCCAGGCCGCGTCGATGTTCGCGGCGGACAGGACGGTGCCCCGGATGACGACGGCGGGCACGGTCACGCCGATGGGGGAGTCACCCGTCTGCTCGGCGAAGTGGTCGACGATCTGGTCGACGACCTCGGCGACGGCGTCGGGCGTCGCTGGCTTCGGGGTGAGGATCTTGAGCCGGCTCTCGGCCAGGTCGCCCTTCTTGAGGTCGACCGGCGCGCCCTTGATGCCACTGCCGCCGATGTCGATGCCGAGGGGCGTGCCCTTGCTGCCCATGGTCCCTGCTTCCTGGTCTGCCGGGTCCTCCTGGTCGGGCCCGGTCTGGGTCGGCGCGGACGAGCTGCTCGCCCGGTGCCTCGTCGCGCTGGTCGAGAGCCTAGGGGAGCCGGGTCACGGCCGGGTGAGGATCTCGTTGCCGTCCTCGGTCACGAGGATCGTGTGCTCGAACTGCGCGGAACGGCTCCGGTCCTTCGTCACGACGGTCCAGCGGTCGTCCCACATCTCCCAGTCGGGCCCGCCGAGGTTGAGCATCGGCTCGACGGTGAAGGTCATCCCCACCTCGATGACGGTGGCGTACTGGGGGGCGGCGTCGTAGTGGGGCACGATCAGGCCGGAGTGGAACTCGAGCCCGATGCCGTGGCCGGTGAAGTCGCGGACCACCCCGTAGCCGAACCGCTTGGCGTAGCTCTCGATCACCCGACCGATGACGTTGATCTCGCGGCCCGGTCGGGCCGCGCGGATGCCGCGCATCATCGCCTCGTGGGTGCGCTCGACGAGCAGGCGCGACTCCTCGTCGACGTCGCCGACGAGGTAGGTGGCGTCGGTGTCGCCGTGCACGCCGTCGACGTACGCGGTGACGTCGATGTTGACGATGTCACCGTCCTCGAGGGGTCGGGCGTCGGGGATGCCGTGGCAGATGACCTCGTTGACGCTCGTGCAGACCGACTTCGGGAAGGCCTTGTAGTCCAGCGGCGAGGGGTAGGCGCCGTGGTCGAGCAGGTACTCGTGGGCCGCGGCGTCGAGCGCGTCGGTGGTCACCCCGGGCGCGATCAGCTCGGCCGCGGCGGCCATGGCGCGGGCGGCGATCCGTCCGGCGACCCGCATCTTCTCGATCGTCTCGGCATCCTTGATGCGCAGGTCACCGTCCTCGCGCGGGTCGGCCACCCCGACGTAGTGCGGTCGGTCGATGGAGGCGGGGACCTGTCGGCGCGGACTGAGAGCGTGGGGAGCCACGCTGGCGTACGTGAGCGGCATACGGTGGAGTCTAGGTCCGGCCCGGGAGCCGGTCCCACCCGACGGGCTAGGCCCACCGGATCCGCGAGCAGGGAGGCACGACGATGAGCTTCTGGTACAACGTCGACACCGGCAAGGTCGAGACCGACGACAACCGGAGCAGGGGGGAGCAGGTCCTCGGGCCCTACGCCACCGAGGCCGACGCCCGCGCCGCGCTGGAGCGGGCCCACGCCAAGACCGACACGTGGGATGCCGAGGACCGCGCCTGGAACCAGCCCGGTGCGCGGCCGCTCGACGAGGACCTCGAGGACTGAGCCCGACTGCGCTCGTCCAGCCTCCAGCGGATGTGTCTGACCCAGGGCGCTTGGTAAGTTTTTGTTAAAGAAAGTTGCCCAGCCCCCTTTTTGTGTCGCCGCTGTGTTCCGATACGCGAGGCGCCGATCGGCGCACTCACACAGGAGGACACACTTTGAACAAGCGTCATTGGAGTGCTGTGTCGGGGTTGGCCGTGGGGGCGCTCGTCGTCACCGGTCTCACCGCCCCGATAGAGGCTCAGGCAACGCCGGCGAGCAGAATCCCCGTGAGCGGTGACCCTGCTGCGGTTCAGTCGTCGAAGAGCGACAACCTGCCGAACCCGCTCGCCGAGGCCCAGGCCACGGCCCGCGCGGATGCCGTCGAGCAGCTCGTCAAGGGCGAGGCCTCGACCAAGGTGATCAACGGGAACCGTGTCATCGAGGTCAAGAGCTCCGCGAAGGACCGGCACGGCAACAAGCAGAAGTCGAAGTACATCAACTACCCGGTCGACCGCGAGGAGGACATCTTCACGGTCCTCACCGACTTCGGCACGGGAACCGTTGCGGGACAGTCGGCGGCTGCCGGCCCCGTCCACAACCAGATCCCGCAGCCGGACCGCAAGTGGGACAAGAGCGCGACGGACGACAACTCGACGTACTGGTTGCCGAATTTCGACCGGGCCCACTACATGGACCTGATGTTCGGCAAGACGGACTCCTTCCGTGACTTCTACCTCAAGCAGAGCAACGGTCGCTTCGTCGCGAACGGTGACGTGTCCGACTGGGTGAAGGTCCCCTACAACGAGGCCCGCTACGGCTCGAACACCGTCCCGCAGTCCAATGGCTACTGGAACTACATCAAGGACACCGCGACGGCCTGGTACAACGCCCAGAAGGCGGCCGGCAAGACGGACGCCCAGGTCGCGGCGTACCTCAAGCAGTTCGACAAGGTCGACCGCTACGACTACGACGGCGACGGCAACTTCAACGAGCCCGACGGCTACATCGACCACTTCCAGGCGATCCACGCCGGAGCGGGCGAGGAGGCCGGCGGCGGCGCCCAGGGCACCGACGCCATCTGGAGCCACCGCTGGTACGCCTACTCCAACCAGGCCGGCGTCTCCGGACCGTCGTTCAACAAGCTCGGCGGGGTGCCGCTCGGCACGAGCGGCATGTGGATCGGTGACTACACGACGGAGCCCGAGAACGGCGGCCTCGGCGTGTTCACCCACGAGTTCGGCCACGACCTCGGCCTGCCCGACCTCTACGACACGGCCGGTGGCGACAACAGCACCGCCTTCTGGACGCTCATGAGCTCTGGCTCGTGGTTGTCCCAGAGCAAGACCGAGATCGGCTCCAAGCCGGGCTACATGGGCCCGTGGGAGAAGCTCCAGCTCGGCTGGCTCGACTACGCGACGGTCGACTACGGCAAGAACAAGACGATCAACCTCGGCCCGGCCGACAAGGTCGTCGTCGACAAGCGGAACAAGGACGAGAACAGCTACGGCGTCAAGCCGCAGGCCATCGTCGTCCCGCTGCCGGAGCGCACCGTCGTCACCGCCCGCAACACGCCCCACTCGGGCAAGGCGGAGTGGTGGAGCGGCTACGGCAACGACCTCAGCGCGACGCTCGCCAAGACGATCGACCTGACGGGCGCGAAGTCGGGCTCGATCTCGGCCTACGTCCAGGGCAACCTCGAGGTGGACTACGACTACCTCTACGGCGAGGTCTCCACCGACGGCGGCTCGACGTGGGCGCCGACCGGTGACCCCGTCGACGGCGTCTTCGGATGGACCCAGAAGAGCTGGGACCTCTCGGCCTGGGCCGGCCAGTCGGTCATGTTCCGCTTCCGTGTCGCCACCGATGGTGGCGTCGAGAGCGAGGCCTACCTCGACGACATCGCCGTGACCAAGGACGGCGTCGCCGGCCCGGTCGACGACGTCGAGTCCGGTGCCAACGGCTGGACGGCCAACACCTTCACGATCACGAGTGGCACGACCTCACGTCAGGTGCAGGACGTCTACTATGCCGAGAACCGCGTCTACAGCAACTACGACAAGGGTCTCAAGACCGGTCCGTACAACTTCGGCTGGGCCAACACGCGCCCCAACTGGGTGGAGAAGTTCCCCTACCAGAACGGGCTCCTCGTCTGGTTCAGCAACGGTGAGCAGACCAACAACAACACCTCCGCCCACCCCGGCTCCGGCCTCGTCCTCCCGGTCGACGCCCGACCGAAGGCGATCAAGTTCCCGGACGGAGCGCTCCTCGGCAACCGTCGTCAGCCCTTCGACGCGACCTTCGGTCAGGAGCGCACGCAGATGACGACGTTCCACCGCAACGGCTACGGCGTGACCCTGAAGTCGGCGCCGGCGATCCCGACGTTCGACGACAGCGACCCGCTGCGTTACTGGGACTCGACCAACCCGTGGGGTTCCACGGCCGTCGCGGGCATGGGCGTCAAGATGACGGTCCATCACACGTCGGGCAAGAACCACGAGAACCTCACGGTTCGCGTCACCACCAAGAAGTAGCTCCAACGCCGCCCGTGCCGATCGCTCGGCCGGACGACAGCACGACGGACGGGCCCCCGGGGATCATCCCCGGGGGCCCGCCCCGTCGTGGCGCAGCTTCACCCCGCCCAGCGGTATGCCGCCGAGCGGGCGCCCGCTCGGCGGCATACCGTGGCCGCCGGGTGAGAGGTGCGCCACCACCCGTCCGCCAGCGGGTCGCTTTACACCCGTGAAACAGCGATGCGGCAGGATCGACACATGAACCGTCAGGAAGAGTTCGTGCTCCGCACGATCGAAGAGCGCGACATCCGCTTCGTCCGTCTCTGGTTCACGGACGTTCTCGGCACGCTGAAGTCCGTGGCCGTGGCGCCCGCCGAGCTCGAGGGTGCCTTCGCGGAGGGCATCGGCTTCGACGGGTCGGCCATCGAGGGCTTCGCCCGGGTGTACGAGGCAGACATGCTCGCCAAGCCCGACCCCTCGACCTTCCAGATCCTCCCGTGGCGGGGGGACCCGCCCGGCACGGCCCGGATGTTCTGCGACCTCCAGCTCCCCGACGGGGCGCCGAGCTTCGCGGACCCGCGGCACGTCCTCCAGCGCTCCCTGGACAGGGCCGCCGAGCTCGGCTTCACCTTCTACACCCACCCCGAGATCGAGTTCTACCTCCTCGAGCAGGGCCGAGACGCTGCGGGTGGCCCCGTCCCCATCGACGACGCGGGCTACTTCGACCACGTGCCGCACGGCACCGGCCACGACTTCCGCAGGGCCGCGATCACGATGCTCGAGAACATGGGCATCTCGGTGGAGTTCAGCCACCACGAGATGGGCCCGGGACAGAACGAGATCGACCTGCGCTACGCCGACGCCCTGAGCACGGCCGACAACATCCAGACCTTCCGCACCGTCATCAAGGAGGTCGCGCTCTCCCAGGGCATCTACGCGACCTTCATGCCGAAGCCGTTCGCCGACCACCCCGGCTCGGGCATGCACACGCACCTCTCCCTCTTCGAGGGTGACTCCAACGCCTTCTACGAGGCAGGGGCGCCCTACCAGCTGAGCAAGGTGGGCCGGCAGTTCATCGCCGGACTGTTGCGGCACGGCGCCGAGACCGCCGCCGTGACCAACCAGTGGGTCAACTCCTACAAGCGGCTCTGGGGTGGGGGAGAGGCGCCGGCCCACCTCACGTGGGGCCACAACAACCGGTCCGCGCTCGTCCGCGTCCCCATGCACAAGCCGAACAAGGGACAGTCGACCCGGGTGGAGGTGCGCTCCCTCGATGCCGCCTGCAACCCCTACCTCGCGTATGCCGTGCTGCTCGGCGCCGGCCTCAAGGGGATCGAGGAGGGCTACGAGCTCCCGCCCGAGACCGAGGACGACGTATGGAGCCTCACCGACTCGGAGCGACGGGCCATGGGGATCAACCCGCTGCCCTCTTCGCTCGGCCGGGCCCTCGAGGTGATGGAGCAGAGCGAGCTCGTCGCCGACATCCTCGGTGAGCACGTCTTCGAGTTCTTCCTGCGCAACAAGCGTCAGGAGTGGCAGGACTACCGACGTGAGGTCAGTCGCTTCGAGATCGAGCGCTACCTGCCGCGCCTCTGACCCGGATGACCGCCCGCACCTCGACGCAGACCGGCACGCTCGCGCGGCTCGGGTTCGCCGACCCCGCTCGCGCCGCAGGCCTGCTCGCGGACCCCGCCGTCGCACCCCTGCTCGACCCCGAGCACGGGTGTCCCGACGACGTGCTCGCCGCGATCGGGGACACGGCCGACCCGGACCAGGCCCTGCTGGGGCTGGTCCGGATGATGGAGTCGCTCGCGACCCGACCGGCCGGGGCCCTCGATCCCGGTGCCGGGACGGCGTCGCTCGTGCAGCTGCTCTGCGCCGAGGGGGTGGGCCGACGCCGGGTCCTCGGGGTCCTCGGGGTCTCCACCGCCCTCGTCGACCACCTCGTGCGCCACCCGGAGCAGTGGGTCGATGCGGCGCGCGCCGAGCGCCATGCCGGGCAGGAGGTGCGCGACGAGCTCGTGGCGGCCGTGACCACCGGGCGGGGTGGCCGGAGCGCCCTCGACGTGCTGCGCATCGAGTACCGCCGCGGGCTGCTGCGGATCGCTGCGCTCGACGTCACCGCGGCCGATCCGCTCGGGATCATGCCGATGGTGGGCGAGGCCCTGGCCGAGCTCGCCGAGGGGGCCCTCGAGGCCGCGTTGGCGATCGCCCGCGAGGAGTACGGGCCCAGTCACGAGCAGTGTCGACTGGCGATCATCGGGATGGGCAAGACGGGCGGCGGCGAGCTCAACTACGTCAGTGACGTCGACGTCATCTTCGTCGTCGAGCCCGCCGAGGGCGTCGAGGAGGAGGTCGCGATCCGGATCGGCACCACGCTCGCGTCCTCGACGATGCGCGCCTGCTCCTTGCCGAGCGCCGAGGGGACGCTGTGGCCGGTCGACGCCGCGCTGCGCCCCGAGGGCAAGCAGGGGCCGCTCGTGCGCACCGTGAGCAGCCACAAGGCCTACTACGAGCGCTGGGCCCAGACGTGGGAG
The DNA here is from genome assembly GCA_038224055.1 of Actinomycetales bacterium. Taxonomy (GTDB): domain Bacteria; phylum Actinomycetota; class Actinomycetes; order Actinomycetales; family Dermatophilaceae; genus JBDSSS01. The sequence goes on along the minus strand of JBBRGO010000016.1, from coordinate 6,716 downwards.
TTCCAGGCCCTGCTCAAGGCGTGGGTGTCCGCGGGCGACCGGGAGCTGGGGCTGCGGTACAAGGCGGAGATCTCGCCGTTCGTGTGGGAGGCAGCCAGCCGGGACCACTTCGTGGAGGACTGCCAGGCGATGCGTCGAAGGGTCGAGCAGAACGTCCCGGCCAACGAGGCGGCGCGGCAGCTCAAGCTCGGGCCGGGAGGGCTGCGCGACGTCGAGTTCAGCGTCCAGCTGCTCCAGCTCGTCCACGGCCGCACCGATCCGCGACTGCGCTCCGCGACGACCCTCGAGGCCCTCTCGGCTCTCGCGAAGGGGGGCTACGTCGGTCGCGACGACGCGGAGGCCCTCGACCACGCCTACCGGCACCTGCGGTGCCTCGAGCACCGCATCCAGCTGCACCGGCTGCGTCGCACCCACCTGATGCCGGAGTCCGAGCCCGACCTGCGTCGCCTCGGACGCTCCATGGGGCACCGCACGACCCCGGCCACGGCGGTCGTCGCCGACCGGCAGGCGATCGCCCGGGAGGTGCGCCGGATCCACGAGCGGCTCTTCTACCGTCCGCTCCTCGCGGCCGCCGCCAGGCTGAAGCCCAACGAGGCCCGGCTGAGTCCCGAGGCGGCGAGGCAACGGCTCGCCGCGCTCGGCTTCCGCGACCCCGCCGGCGCCATGCGCCATCTCGAGGCGCTCACCGCGGGCGTGACGCGCCGGGCCGCCATCCAGCGCACCCTCCTGCCCGTGATGCTCGGCTGGTTCGCCGACGAGGCCGACCCCGATGCGGGGCTGTTGTCCTTCCGTCGGGTCTCCGACGAGCTGGGCACCACCCACTGGTACCTCAAGATGCTCCGCGACGAGGGTCGGGCCGCTGACCGGCTCGCCCACTGCCTGGCCCGGAGCCGGTATGCCGCCGACCTGCTCGTCCGCTCGCCGGAGAGCGTGTCGATCCTCGGGGACCCCGCCGGTCTCGTGCCCCGGACCCGTGAGGCCCTCGTCGCGACCATGCGTTCGGCCGCCGGGCGACGGGAGGACGCCGCGGAGGCCGTGACCGCGATCCGGGCCCTGCGACGGCACGAGCTGCTCCGGATCGTGATGGCAGACCTCGTCGGGGAGGTCGACCTCCACGGGGTCGGGCAGGCGCTCACGGACCTCACGGCCGCCCTGATCCAGGTCACCCTCGACACCGTCATCGCCGACGTCGAGGCACGCGAAGGCCAGCCGCTCGGCGGCGACATCCTCGTCGTGGGGATGGGCAGCCTGGGCGGTGGCGAGCTCGGCTATGCCTCGGACGCGGACGTCATGTTCGTCCACCGACCGCACCCGGGCGCGGAGGAGAGCGAGGTCCAGACGCGCGCCACGGCGGTCGTCCAGGAGGTGAAGAAGCTGTTGTCGGGTCCTGGCCCGGACCCCCAGATCGGCCTCGATGCCGACCTGCGCCCCGAGGGCAAGGCCGGCCCCCTCGTGCGCAGCCTCGACTCCTACCGCACCTACTACGACCGCTGGGCGATGACGTGGGAGTTCCAGGCCCTGCTGCGGGCCACCCCCATCGCGGGGCCCGCCGACCTCGGCGAGGCGTTCCTCGAGCTGATCGACCCGCTGCGGTGGCCGGCCGAGGGCCTCACCGCGTTGCAGCAGCGTGAGATCCGCACGATGAAGGCGAGGATCGAGTCCGAGCGGCTCCCTCGCGGCGCCGACCCGCAGGCCCACATCAAGCTCGGCCGGGGTGGCCTCACGGACGTGGAATGGACGGTGCAGCTGCATCAGCTGCGGCACGCCCACCGCGTGCCCGGTCTGCGGGTCACCGGGACCCTCGCGGCGCTCGACGCCCTCGCGGCATCCGGCCTCATCGCCGCCGAGGACGCCAAGGTGCTGCGGGAAGCCTGGCGTCTCGGTTCACTGGTCCGCAACGCCGGGGTGCTCTGGCGGGGGAGGGCCGTCGACAGCGTCCCGAGCGACCTTCGCGACGCAGAGGGCGTCGGCCGGATCATCGGCAGGGCGGCGGGCGAGGCCACGGTCCTGGCCCAGCTGTGGCGGCGCGTCGCACGCCGATCCCGACAAACTTCTGATTTCAACTTTTACGGTCACCCTCCTCGGGGTAGCGTCATCCCGTGAATCAGAGCGAGGGTGGGGGCAGCAGGCCGCCCTCGTACACCGAAGTGCTCAGGGTGCCTCGCTACCTGCCCATCTTCCTCGCGGGCGCGCTGTCGCTCTGGGGTGACTACATCGCGCGGGTCACCATCGCCGCGGTGGTGTTCGAGAAGACGAGCTCCCCGCTGGCCACGGCCACGACACTCGCGGTCAGCCTGATCCCCACCTTCTTCGGTCGCAGCCTCGTCGGCCCCGTCGTCGACCGCTTCCCCTACAAGTGGGTCCTGATCTGGTCCCACCTCTCGAGGGCGGTGTGCGTGCTCGCGCTCCTGTGGCTGGTGCCCAGCGAGTTGGACCTCGTCTGGATCTTCCTCGCACTCTTCGTCCTCGAGCTCATCGGCGGGGCGTCCACGGCCTCGAACATGGTCCTGCTCACCGACCTGTTCGAGCACGACCAACAGCTCTATGGACGGGCCGTCGGCCTCGCCGCGATCTCGGAGCAGTTCAACCAGGCCATCGGGCTCGCGATCGGCGGCAGCCTCATCGCCGTCGTCGGAGCGCGCGTCGGGCTGCTCGTCGACCTGGGCAGCTTCCTCGTCGCGGCGGTCGTGGTGCTCGTCGTCGTCCAGCTGCGACCGGTCAGGGGCAGGCGCGGCAAAGGCCTGCGGGGCTTCGGCCAGGACCTCTCATCGGCCACCGGCGACCTCGTGCGCCACCCGGTGCTCGCCCGGTTGGTCAACCTCAGCGCCATCGCGACGCTCGGCATCGCAGCGCCCGAGGCTCTCGCGATCCCCATCGCCGGGCAGAACGGGTGGGGCGGCGTCCTGATGGCGTCCCCGATCGTCGGCGCCGTGGTCGGCATCCTGTTCATCGGGCGCCTCGACGTCCACACCCAGAACCGTTCGATCATCCCGTTGGCGCTGGCCATGCCGGTCCCGCTGCTGCTCACCGCGCTCCACCCCCCGACCGTCGTGGTGGCAGCGCTCTTCTTCCTCAGCGGCACGATGCAGGCGTTCATGGTGCCGCTCCAGGCCACCTTCGCCCTCGTCACCAAGCCGGAGCTCCGTGGCCGGATCTTCAGCCTCGCCGGCTCGGTCTCCGTGGCGGCGGCAGGCCTGTCGTTCCTGATCGCTGGATGGGTCGGCGGGCGCACCGACCCGTTCTACGGGGTGTCGGTGTGCGCCGCGGCCACGCTCCTCGCGCTCGTGGGCGTCGCCGTCACGTGGCCGCACCAGCAGGTCCGCGCGGAGGTGTCCCGGGCGTATACCGCGAGGAGCTCGCGCACGAGCTGAGGGCCGGCTGACGACCCCGGCTCGGAGCGACGCCGAGCTCACGCGCTGACCCGTCGGCCCGCGCGTGAGCTGAGGGGGTTCAGCTCCAGCGCATCCCGTTCGCGCTGAGCAGCGCCCGCCAGGTGGAGTGCCACGTGACGCCGTTCGCGTCGAGGGCGTGCGCGGTCTGCCAGGCCTTCAGTCGTGCGGTCGTCGTCGTGCCGAAGTACCCGGTGGCGGGGGAGACGCCGATCGCCTGCTGGAGCACGGTCACGGCCGAGCCCGACATGCCGCTCCGCAGCTGCATGCCCGAGCGGGTGACGAGGGACTTCAGCTGGGTGCTGGCGCCGGAGGGGGCGGTCACGGTCGCGTAGCGAGGACACGGGATGGGCCGGGGGGTCGAGTACCCGGCGGCCCAGTTGAGGTCCGCCGGTCGGCACGGCCCGTAGTCGACGGGAGCAACGCTGTTGGTCCAGTACGACGTGCGTCCCATCGCTCCCTCCCACGAGAGCGAGAGGTGGATGTGGTTGCGGTGGCAGGCGGTGTCGTAGGACGTCGACGTCGTGGTGGCGCAGGTGCTGTAGGGGCGCCAGCCCTCGGAGGACCGGTAGGAGCTCCACATCTTGTCGTTCCAGATGATGTACATGATGCCGAGGCGACGGGCGTTCGCGTAGCGGTTGCCGGCTGCATCGGTCGCCAGCAGCCACGAGATCAGCGTCGTGGCCTCGGCGCGCTCGGCTGCGTTGCGCACGTTGAAGAACGTGTCGACGGCCCGCCCGTCGTAGTGCTCCGACGAGGGGCTCGTCACCCCGGCACAGCTGCGCGAGAGGCCGTACGTGGCGCCGTAGGTCGTCTTGAGCAGTTCGGCGAGCTTGAGGGCCCCTGGACGGGTCCGGGCCTCGCACCCGCTCGCGGGGACGTAGGGTGACAGCCCCTCGACCGCGGCCGGCAGGCCCGTCGGGGTCGGGGGCACCGGGACCGTTGCGGCCTGGGCCGAGGGAGCGACGAGCGACCCGAGGGTGAACGTGAGGGTAGCGGCGAGCAGGATGCTGGTGGAGCGCAGTCGTGAGATCGCTGAGGTGCGGGGCATTCGCGGGACTCCCTGTGGGCAGGACGGTCCACCGGGTCCCGGGATGGGCGCGGCGGCATGGTTCGGGCTCTGACCGTCAGGGGCCCGGCCCGCGCGAGCGGTTCGGGTCCTCACCGGAGCAGGAGCGGCCCGACGGGGCACTTTAACCCATATATCCGATTGTTACCATTTATTCTCTCTGCCGTGACCCCGCATGAGGCCCCGGGTTGGCTCAGGCGCGATGCCGCCGCGACCGCAGGTCGGCCACACTGGCGGCGAGCGCGACGGCCACGATGACCGCGGCGACCCGCAGCGCGTCGACCGCTCCGGCACCGGAGGGAGTCGTCCGGGCGAAGTACACCGCGCCGATGAACGCGATCCCGGCGGCCGTCCCGATGCGCTGGCCGGTCTGGAGGAGGCCACCCGCGGTGCCGGCCCGCTCGACCGGGACGTCGGCCAAGGTCAGCGTGACGTTCGGCGAGATGACCAGTCCACTGCCCAGGCCCGCGACGAGCAGGGGCGCCGAGAGCGCCCAGCCGGTCCCTGAGCCCTCGACGGCGCCCAGGACCACGTCGACGACGACGAGCGAGAGCAGGACGGTGAGCAGACCGACCGTGACGAGGGAGCGTCCGAAGCGGTTGACGAGCCGGCCCCCGAGGGCGGCGGTGACAGCGGACCCGGCGGCAAACGGGGTGATGGCGAGGCCGGCGATCAGCGGGCTGTAGCCCAGCGTTTCCTGGAAGTAGATGGTCAGCACGAAGAAGATGCCCGTGAAGCCGGCGAAGTAGAGCGCGCCGACCGCCGCGCCCGAGGGATACCCCGGCACCGAGAAGAGCTCGAGGTTGACGAGAGGGCTACGGCCCCGGCAGGTGTAGGCACGCTCCCAGGCCCAGAAGGCGACGACGATCGCCGCACCGCCGAGCGCGACCCACCACGGGACGGACGACTGGCTCCCACGTCCGGTCTCGACGAGGGGCAGGAGCAGGGCGAGGACGGCGACCCCGAGCAGGACCACGCCGACGGGGTCGAGGTCGAGGCGAGAACGGCTCGAGCGCGCCGGCGGGTCGGGCAGCCAGAGCCGCGCCAGCACGACCGCGCCGACCGCGACGGGGAGGTTGACGAAGAAGATCCAGCGCCACCCGACCTCGACGCCGAGGGCACTGATGATCGTGCCGCCGACGATCGGCCCGATGGCGGTGGACAGTCCGATCGTCGTGCCGAGCAGCCCGAACGCTCGCCCTCGCTCCTTCCCCGAGAACAGCTCCTGGATCAGGCCCGACACCTGCGGGTTGAGGATGCCGCCGGCTGCGCCCTGCACGAGTCGGGCCACGACGAGCAGGAAGGCCGTCGGGGCGAGTCCGCAGGCGAGGCTGGACAGACCGAAGAGGGTGACCCCGATGATGAAAACGGTCCGTCGGCCGATGGCGTCCCCGATGCGCCCGGCGGGCACGAGGGTCAGGCCGAACGTGAGGGCGTATCCGGAGACGACCCACTGGAGGTCGCTCGGCGTCGCGTCGATCCCGCTCTGGATGGACGGGAGCGCGACGTTGACGATGCTGACGTCGAGCAGGGTCATGAAGCCGGCGACGAGGCAGACCGTCAACGCCTTCCAGCGTCGAGGGTCGGGGGCTCGGGGCGGCGTCTTCGGGGCGGACCCCTCAGTGGTCGGCGGCCGGGGCGTGTCGCCGCCGTCGGCAGCCGTGGTCGTCTCGCTCACTCGACGATTCTCTCCCGGCGAGGGCCGTCGCGCACCGGCGCCCCACGTCGGCGGGTGTCACTGGTGCAGCTGGGTCGTCCAGTCGGGCGGAACGCGGCCCCACGGGCCGGGGACGGGCTGGACGTCCGGGTGGGAGATGGGCTCGGCGAGCTCCGGGCCGCCGGACATCGGATGGGTCCCGAAGTCCCAGACCCAGTCCTCACCGGGCTCGAAGCTCTGCATGACGCGGTGGCCGGAGAGCGCGTAGTGGCGGGAGGCGTGCTGGGACGGGGAGGAGTCGCAGCAGCCCACGTGCCCGCACACGGCGCACCGCCGCAGGTGGAACCACCCCTGGGGCGTCTGCTGGTCGCAGTCCACGCAGCCGGTCCCACTGGGCGGGACCGTCGTGTCAAGCGCGTCGTCGGGGTCCTGGTCGCTCATGGTGGCTACCTCTCGTCGCTTCGCCTCCGGCGCCGCGACGCCTGCGTCGTGGTCGCGGCATCCTGTTCGCGGCCGCCTCGGGAGCCAGTCAACTCCACTCGAGGGCGCCGTGGAATGGACGGACCTGGTCCACCGGCGGCTTCTCGCGTGGTGGACTGGG
>JBBRGO010000015.1:0-24352 GCA_038224055.1 Actinomycetales bacterium | reverse complement strand
TCGGGCGCGGAGGTCGCCGACGCGATCCTCTCCGGGCGCCTCGACCCCGACGCGCTCGTCTGCGCCAACGACGAGCTGGCGCTGTCGATCATGACGCACCTGCTCGACGCCGGCCGCGACGTCCCCGGCGACATCGCCGTCGTCGGCTGGGACGACGTGATGACGGCCCGCTACGTCCGCCCCGGCCTCACCACGGTCCGGCAGCCGGTGCGCGACCTCGGCTCACTCGCGGCCGGCCGTCTCCACGAACGGCTCGCCGGTGACCCGGCCGATCCGGACGACCACGTCCTGCCGACCGAGCTCGTCTTCCGGCAGTCGTGCGGCTGCGCCAGACCGCCGCAGCTGCCCTGACCCGACACCCGCCTCAACGCGCAGCTCCCGGCGGTCCCCGCCTCGGAGCGCACCCCCCGAGAAAGTGAGAAATGATGAGACGCACCACAGCCATCACCGTCGCCTGTCTGACCGCCACGGCACTGACCGTCAGCGCCTGCGGGCGTGGAGAAGAGGGCGCCACGGGTGCCGCCGAGACCGGCGCGGCCGTCAGCACCGGCGCAGCCAAGGGCACCATAACCGTGTGGGCCATGGGGGCCGAGGGCCAAAACCTGCCCGACCTCGCCAAGGACTTCGAGGCGGCCAACCCCGGGGTGAAGATCAACGTCACGGCGATCCCGTGGGCCTCCGCGCACGACAAGTTCACCACCGCGATCACGGCCGGCAAGACCCCCGACGTGGCGATGGTCGGCACGACGTGGATGGGTGAGTTCGCGAACCTCGACGCACTCGACCCGACGCCGCCGTCGATCGACAAGACCGCCTTCTTCCCGGGCGCCCAGAAGACGACCGAGGTCAACGGCACCTCGTTCGGCATCCCGTGGTACGTCGAGACGCGGGTTCTCTTCTACCGCAGCGACCTCGCCAAGAAGGCGGGCTTCGACACCGCACCGACCGACTGGGACGGCCTGAAGAAGATGGCCAAGGCGATGCAGGACAAGGCCGGCGCCAAGTGGGGTATCGGCCTGCAGGCCGGCGGGACCGGCTCCTGGCAGTCGATCATGCCGTTCGCGTGGTCCGACGGCGCCGAGCTGACGCAGGGCGACAAGTACACCTTCGACACCCCGCCGATGCTCGAGGCGGTCAAGTACTACCAGTCCTTCTTCACCGACGGCATCTCCGACAAGGCTGCTCCGGCGACCCCGACGACGGAGCCCGACTTCGCCAGCGGCAAGGTCCCGATGTTCATCTCCGGCCCATGGATGATGTCCGCCGTCGAGAAGGTCGGCGGTGCGGGCTTCAAGGACAAGTACAACGTCGCCAAGATCCCCGCCAAGACCGACTCGTCCTCCTTCGTCGGCGGCTCCAACCTCGCCGTCTTCAAGAGCACCCAGAACCGCGACGCGTCGTGGAAGTTCGTCCAGTGGCTCGCGGACCCCAAGGTGCAGGCCAAGTGGTACGGGATGTCCACCGACCTGCCGTCGGTGCAGAGCGCCTGGGAGGACCCCGCGCTCGCGGGCGACAAGAAGCTCGCGGTCTTCGGCGACCAGCTGACGACCGCCAAGGCACCCCCGTCCTACGCGACGTGGGAGCAGGTCATCGCCTCCTACGACAACGAGATGGAGAAGGTGACCAAGACCGGGTCGGACCCGGCTGCCGCGCTGAAGACGGTGCAGCAGCAGGCCGACTCCATCGGGACGGGCCAGTAACCCGTGTCCGTCCCGAGCACCACCGTCGTCCCCGCCCCACCGGGCGGGGACGCACGGGAGGCGCCCCGTCGGCCGGCTGCGAAGCCCGGCCGGCGGGAGACGCGGGCCGCCTGGATCCTCGCGATCCCGTTCTGCCTGCTCTTCCTCACCTTCACGGCGTGGCCGGTCGTCCAGTCGCTCTTCATGTCCTTCACCGACACGAAGGCGAAGGACCTCCGGGACCCGTTCGGCGTCAACATCATCGGCCTCGACAACTTCGCCCGCGCTCTCGGTGACCCGATCTTCCGCAAGGCGGCCACCAACACGGCCTACTTCGTCCTCGTCGGGATGCCGCTCACCCTCCTCATCGCGCTCGCGGCTGCCGTCGCCCTCGACAAGGGGATCACCCGCTTCCGGTCGATCTTCCGGCTCGGTTTCTACACGCCGGTCATCACCTCGATCGTCGCGGTGGCGGTCGTCTGGCGCTTCCTCCTACAGGACCCCGCTGGCCTGATCAACACCGCGCTCGGCTGGGTCGGGATCACCGGTCCGAACTGGCTCGGTGACCCCAACTGGTCGATGCCGGCCCTCATCATGATGGCGTCGTGGCGCAACTTCGGCACCGCGATGATCATCTTCCTCGCGGGTTTGCAGGGCGTCCCGCAGTCCCTGCACGAGGCGGCCGCGATCGACGGTGCGGGCTCGTGGCAGCGCTTCCGCCACGTCACCCTTCCGCTGCTGCGCCCGACGATGCTCTTCGTCTCGGTCACGACCGCGATCGGCTACCTCCAGTTCTTCGAGGAGCCATTCGTCATGACGCAAGGCGGCCCCCTCAACAGCACGGTGTCGGTGTCGATGTACACCTACAACCAGTTCGGGTTCGGCAACTACGGCCTCGCGTCCGCGATGAGCTATCTCATCTTCATCGTCATCGCCGTCGTCACGGCCGTCCAGTTCCGGCTGCTCCGAGAAAGGACCTGACCGATGTCCGTCGACACCCCCACCCGGGAGAACGGTCACGCCGACGAGGCGCCGGGCACGATTGAGTCCCGCGCCGGCATGGTCGGTTCCAACCACGGCGGCCACTGGTGGCTCTACGTGATCCTCGTCCTCGGCTTCGTCGCGGTCGTCGCGCCCTTCATCTGGATGGTGCTCGGCAGCTTCAAGGGCGAGGGAGAGCTGCGCCAGATCCCGCCGACCTGGCTGCCGCAGGACGCCTCGCTGGACAACTACACCCAGCTCTTCTCACGGCTCTCCTTCGGCACCTACTTCCTCAACTCGACGATCGTCGCCGTGGTCGTCACGGCCGGCAACCTGCTGTTCTGCTCGATGCTCGGCTATGCACTCGCGATGCTCGACTTCCGGGGCAAGAAGTTCATCTTCGGCGCCGTGATGACGACGCTCATGATTCCCGGGGTCGTCACTTTCGTGCCGCTCTTCGTCCTCGTCGCCAACATCGGTCTCATCGACTCGCTGCCCGGGCTCTTCCTGCCTTTCCTCGTGGCGCCGTTCGGCGTGTTCCTCATGCGGCAGTTCATCCTCGGGCTGCCCAGGGAGCTGCTCGACGCGGGCCGGGTGGACGGCGCCGGGGAGCTGCGGATCTTCCGGCAGATCATCCTGCCGCTCTGCGGGCCCGCCCTGGCGACCCTCGGGATCCTCACCTTCCTCGGGAGCTGGAACAACTTCCTCTGGCCGCTCGTCGTCGCCCAGTCGGAGACCCACTACACCCTCCCGGTCGCCCTCGCCCTCTACTCGACGGGCCAGAACAGCACGAACTACGGCCTGCTGCTCGCGGGGGCGACCGTCGTCATCATCCCGATCCTCGTCATCTTCCTCATCTTCCAGAAGCGCTTCATCGAGGGCATCGCCACCACCGGCATCAAGTGACCGAACGCGGAACCACCCCTCCAAGAACGGAGCACGTCATGTCTGACCAGTCCACCCCCACCCACGGCGTCCCCACTCCCGGCGTCACCAGTCGCAGGGCGCTGCTCGTGGGAGGTGCCGCCACGGCTGCGGCCTTCGCCCTCGCGCCGAGCGCGTCGGCCGCCACCCGCAGCAATGCCGAGCTCACCGTCCCGTCCTTCGGCAGGCGGCGCCTCCCGCACGCGGTCGACCCCGACCGGGTCATGCGGTGGGCGGCCGACACGTGGCACAGCCTCGACGCGATGACCGACCGAAAGACGGGCCTGCCCGCCGACAACATCCCCGAGTCGCTCGCCGCGGGGGACCGGTCGGGCTACACCTCCCCGACCAACATCGGCGGCTACCTCTGGTCGACCATCGCCGCCCGCGAGCTGGGGATCATCGGCCGCGGCGAGGCGACGGCCAGGTTGACGCGCACCCTGAAGACGGTGTTGCGGATGAAGCACCACGAGCCGAGCGGCATGTTCTACAACTGGTACGACGAGGCGACGGGTGAGGCGCTGACGAGCTGGCCCGGCACGGGAGACCCCGTCTACCCGTTCCTCTCGAGCGTCGACAACGGCTGGCTCGGCGCGGCCCTGCTCGTGGTCAAGAACTCGGACAAGGCCGCCGGCAAGTGGGCCGACCGGATCTTCTCGAAGATGCGCTGGGACATGTTCTACGACGCCGACACGGCTCACCAGGGGGTGCGCCCCGGTGGGCTCATGCACGGGGGCTTCTACGACGCGCCGCCCCCGACGGGCTTCTCCGGCTACACCGGCAACCACATCGGGGTCGGCCCGGACGTCTGGTACACCAACCACCACTACGACACGACGGTGTCGGAGACGCGGATCACCACCTATCTCGGGATCCTCACCGGCCAGGTGCCGCCGCAGGCGTACTACGCCACGTGGCGCACCTTCCCGGCGAGCTGCGACTGGAGCTGGCACGAGATGCAGCCGGTCGGTGTCGACCGGACCTACTTCGGCATCGACGTCTACGAGGGTGCCTACACCTACCGAGGTATGCACGTCGTACCCGGTTGGGGCGGCAGCATGTTCGAGGAGCTGATGCCCGACGTGTTCGTTCCCGAAGCCACCTGGGCGCCGAAGAGCTGGGGTCGCAACCACCCCCTCCACGTCCGCGCGCAGCGTGAGCACGGTCTCTCGGACGCGGGCTACGGCTACTGGGGCTTCAGTCCCTCGAGCGACCCCTTCGCGGGTTACCGGGAGTACGGCGTCGACGCCCTCGGGCTCAACCCCGACGGCTACTTCTCCGACCGCGAGTCGACCAGCTACGACCCGGGCTTCGGCGACTGCCGGGCCGCGACGAACCCCCACCCCACCTACGGCGACGGGGTCGTCACCCCCCACGCGTCCTTCCTCGCCATGATGCACGACCCGATGGAGGCCTACCTCAACCTCAGCAAGATCGAGGACGAGCTGAAGGCCTACGGGAGCGGCGGCTTCTTCGACGCCGTGGCGACGAAGTCGGGGGTCATCGCGCGGCGCTACCTCTCGCTCGACCAGGCGATGATCATGGGCGCGGTCGGCAACGTCCTCGCCGACGACGTGATCCGCCGCGCCTTCAGCACCCCCGCGGTGGAGCGTCGTCTGCGCCCCGTCATCGGGGTGGAAGAGTTCGGCGCCGGCCCCGCCTGAGTCGTCGGCAGCAGGGTCACGCACCACCGCAGTTTCGTTGTCCGCCATCGTTCCCCACCGGCCGGGAGGTCGCCCCATGCAGCCAGTTCGACGCACCACTGACGAGGGAGTCGCCTACCGCGACCTCAACGGCAACGGGCGGATGGACCCCTTCGAGGACCCGCGGCTCGACATCGAGACACGCGTCGCGGACCTGCTCGGCCGGCTCTCGCTGGCCGAGAAGGTGGGCCTGATGTTCCAGACGGTCATCGAGGCGGGAGCCGATGGCTCCCCTCTCGAGGAACCGGGGCTGATCAGCAAGTCACCGACGAGTGTCGTGGTCCGCGAGAAGCACCTCACCCACTTCAACGTCCACGCACTCGATGACCCCGGGGTCGCGGCCCGCTGGCACAACGCCGTCCAGCGGATGGCGGAGTCCACGCCCCACGGCATACCCGTGACGATCTCGTCCGACCCCCGCCATGGCTTCATCGAGAACGCGGGAGTTTCCTTCAGCGCGAAGTCGTTCTCCCAGTGGCCGGAGCCCCTCGGCCTGGCGGCGCTCGGTGACGCCGACCTCGTGCGGAGGTTCGCCGACATCGCGAGGCAGGAGTACGTCGCGGTCGGCATCCGCGCGGCCCTGCACCCGACGCTCGACCTCGCCACGGAGGCTCGCTGGGCCCGCCAGGCCGGCACCTTCGGCCAGGACGCCGACCTCGCCACCGAGCTCGGGGTCGCGTATCTCGAGGGTTTCCAGGGCAGCTCGCTCGGTGACGACGCCGTGGCCTGCACGAGCAAGCACTTCCCCGGAGGGGGTCCGCAGAAGGACGGTGAGGACGCACACTTCCCCTACGGCCGCGAGCAGGTCTATCCCGGAGGACAGTTCGCGATGCACCTCAAACCGTTCCCGGCGATGATCGCTGCCGGGACGGCTGCGATCATGCCCTACTACGGCATGCCCGTCGGACTCGAGGTCGACGGTGAGGCGATCCCCGAGGTCGGCTTCGGATACAACAAGAAGATCATCACCGACCTGCTCCGCGGCCGTCTCGGCTACGACGGCGTCGTCGTCACCGACTGGGAGCTCGTCAACGACAACCACGTCGGTGACCAGGTCCTCCCGGCACGGGCGTGGGGTGTGGAGCACCTCGACCCGCACGGGCGGATGGAGCTCATCCTCGAGGCGGGCGCCGACCAGTTCGGGGGGGAGGAGTGCGTGGAGATCCTGCTCGACCTCGTCGCGCAGGGACGCGTCACCGAGGAGCGCATCGACGCGTCGGCGCGCCGCCTGCTGGCCGTCAAGTTCCGGCTCGGGCTGTTCGACGACCCCTACGTCGACGAGGACGCGGCCACCGACGTCGTCGGTCGCGACGAGTTCCGGGACGCCGGGTATGCCGCGCAGGCGGCGTCGGTCACGCTGCTGCAGCACGACGCGCCGCGCCTCTCCGGCCCGGGAGGTCCGGTCCCCGTCACGGCCGGGCCGCTGTCCGGGCGGGCCACGCTGCCGCTCGGGAGCGGACTGCGGGTCTATGTCGAGGGGATGCGGCCCGAGGCCGTCGCGAGTCATGCGACGGTCGTCGCTGACCCGGCCGATGCCGATGTCGCACTCGTCCGGATCGGCGCCCCGTTCGACCCCCGCAGCGACCTGTTCCTCGAGTCGTGGTTCCACCAGGGGTCGCTCGACTTCCCGCCGGGGCTCGTCGCGCGCCTGCGTCGGATCGCCGAGGTCTGCCCCCTCGTGCTCGACGTGGCGCTCGACCGACCGGCCGTGCTCACCCCGCTGTTGCCCTTCGTGAGCGCCCTCACCGCCACCTACGGCTCGAGCGACGCAGCGTTGCTCGACGTGCTGACCGGGCGGATCGCACCGCGGGGACGGTTGCCCTTCGACCTGCCCCGCTCGATGGACCAGGTGCGCCGCTCGCCCGAGGACGTGCCGGGCTTCGACGACCCACTGTTCCCCTTCGGTCACGGCCTCACCCTCTGACCCCGCCCCTCACCCCGTCGAGTGGGCACTTTGTTCCGTGCCCGTGCGGGTGAAAGCCCCCACTCGACGGGGGGGCGGGCACTTTGTTCCGTGCCCGAGCGGGTGAAGCGCCCACTCGAGGGGGGTGGGGACTCAGCCGGTGTAGCCCTCCACCGTGCGCTCGGAGCGGACCTCAGCAGCATCGGGGTCCTCACCGAACTCGCGCCTGGCCCGCCGCTGGCGCAACAGGTCCCAGCACTGGTCGAGCTCGACCTCGACGCTGCGGAGCCGGGCGTGCTCCTCGCTGACCGAGATCGCACCGGCCTGCAGGGCGGTGCGGAGCCGGTGCTCCTCGTCGATGAGTGACGTGATGTGGTCCTGGATCGAGAGGTCGTCAGCCATGGAGTCACGATCGCACGGGCGCGCCGGCGCGTCGAGAGGCCTCCCGCTCGCGGCCGACTGCCGCGATGCGCCGGCGGCCGTGTGCGACAAGGTGCGCGGTCGCAGCGCGCGATGCGGCGACCGAGTTGACGGCGATGTGGTCAAGGCCCGAGGGCACTGGCCGCTCACCGAGCAGCACCACCGAGGAGTTCGACGACCCGAGCCTCGCCGGCTTCACCTGAGTGCGGCCCGATCCGGCCGTCACCGTGACGGGCGGCAGCCTGCGCTGGCCCTCCAGGACGCCGACCTCGTCGGGGACGGAGACGCGGGTGCGGTCCTGCCCCACGACACCCCCGGTGACGGGGACTGGATCGCCGAGGCGAAGACGCGGCTCGACCTGGGCACCGACACGATGCGCAACTACCAGCAGGCCGGGCTCATCGCGTACGAGGACGACGACGACTTTGCGCGACTGCCCAACGTCGAGATCTGGAACACCCGCCAGACCGAGTTCGGCCGCGAGACCGCCGCAGACCCGGAGGCCTCGAACGGGCCGACGAGCTACGGCGGCGCCGTCGTCGGCACGTCCGCACCGACCCTGTGGCTCCGGCACGCATCCCCGCATCGGCATCGTCGCCCACGGAGGTGCGTCGCCCGCGGTCACCGCCGAAGTCGACCACCTGAGGTTCTACGCCACCAGGTGGCCCGACGACTGCCCCGACCGCGACGAACCCCGTCTGGCCGAGCAACTTCCCGGACCCGCAGATCCTGCCCGACGGAGACAGGTGGGTGGCGATCGCGACGAACGGAAACGGGATGAACGTGCAGTCGCTCGTCAGCGACGACCTCGTCACGTGGACTCAGGGGACTGACGCGATGCCGGAGCTCGCGTCGTGGACGACGCCCGGCAAGGTCTGGGCCCCCGAGGTGCACCGCTTCGCCGACCGGTGGCTCCTCTACTACACGACGATGGCGCCCGACCCTGCGATCCAGTGCATCGGCATCGCCGTCGCCGACGATCCCAAGGGCCCTTACCGCGACACGACGAGCGGGCCCCTCGTCTGCCAGCGGGACGAGGGTGGCTCCATCGACGCGTCGCCGTTCGTCGCGCAGGACGGCACGGCCTATCTCTACTGGAAGAACGACGGCAACGCGGTGGGGGTCGACACGTGGATCTCCGTGCAACGGCTGTCGACCGACGGCCTGCGCCTCGTGGGCGACCCGAAACGCCTGCTGCGACAGGACCTCCCGTGGGAGGGGCAGCTCGTGGAGGCGCCGTTCGTCTGGGAGCGGGACGGGGTCTTCCACCTCTTCTACTCCGCCAACGACTACGGCAGCGACCGGTATGCCGTGGGCCACGCGACCGCGTCGTCGCCGACCGGGCCGTTCACGAAGGACCCCGAGCCGATCCTCGCGAGCAGCGACGTCGCCGCGGGCCCGGGTCACTGCGCGGTGTTCGAGCAGGACGGTCGCCTGCTCATGGTCTACCACGCGTGGACGCCGGACTCGATCGGCTCGGAGGTGCCCGGTCGCACGATGTGGCTCGGTGAGCTCACCCTCGACGGCAGGACCGCCACCGTCACCGCGCCCCGGGCGGCCCTGCCCAGCGTGCTCTGAGGCAGGTCGACCAGCCGTCCGGCGCGCTGCGGGGCGGCGATTCGGGTATCACCGGGGGTGGCCGTGCCTCTGACGTGCAGGGATGGGAACGGGTCGCGAGGGGTGGCCGGAGAGCATCCCGGGAGCGCTTGGGCGGCTGGCCCGTTGAGGTACGTTAACCGCCACCGGAGCCCGGATCCGACACGGACCGGGCTCCATGCGCGTCGCTAGGCTGGGCGGCGATGGATGACGGGGACAGGCAGCGGCCGCAGCCGGGCGAGGTGGAGGTCGTCGTCGTCGGCGGTGGCCAGGCAGGGCTCGCCACCGGCTACCACCTGCGTCGCGCCGGCCTCGTCGCCGGGAGCGACTACGTCGTGCTCGATGCGAATCCCCGCCCCGGTGGGGCCTGGCAGCACACGTGGCCCTCGCTGCGGCTGTTCTCCCCGCCGGCGTTCTCCTCCCTCCCCGGCTGGCGGATGCCGGCGCACGGGGACACCTACCCGCCGGCCTCGCACGTCGTCGACTACCTGACCCACTACGAGGCCCGCTACGAGCTGCCGGTGCGACACGGCGAGCGGGTCACCCGGGTCCGACGGGGCGACGAGGCACCGGACGGCCGGCTCGTCGTCGACACCCCGGCCGGGAGCTGGGCCGCGCGGGCCGTCGTCACCGCCACCGGGACCTGGGGCCGCCCGTTCGTTCCTGCGTATCCCGGAGCCGCGGACTTCGGGGGTCGCATCTCGCACAGCGCTGAGTACGGCGGCGCCGAGCAGTGGCGTGGCCTGCGGGTGGCCGTCGTCGGGGGAGGCAACACGGCGGCACAGCTGCTCGCCGAGGTGTCGCTGGTGGCGGAGACGACCTGGGTGACACTGCGTCCGCCACGCCTCCTGCCCGATGACGTGGACGGGCGGGTGCTCTTCGACGTGGCGACGGCGCGACGACGTGCCCTCGACGCGGGCGAGGCCGACCCCGGCGGCGTGGCCGGTCTCGGGGACGTCGTCATGGTCGAGGCGGTCCGCGCCGCACGCGACCGAGGAGTGCTCGCCCCGGTCGCGATGTTCGAGCGGCTCACCCCGACCGGGGCCGTCTGGGCCGACGGGTCGGAGCGGGAGCTCGACGCCGTGCTGTCGTGCACGGGGTTCCGTCCCGACCTCGAGGTGCTCTCCCGTCTCGGGCTGCCCCGCGTCGACGGCCACGTGGCGACGGTCGGCACCCGGGCCCGGGACGAGCCGCGGCTGCACCTCGTCGGTTACGGCGACTGGACCGGGCCGGCGTCGGCCACTCTCATCGGGGTGGGTCGCACAGCGCGGGGCGCGGTCGCCGAGATCATGGCCCTGCTCGGCCGCGCATCGGTCCGAAGCCAGTACAGCTAGCCGCCGACGAGGGGGACGCCGAGCTCACCGAGGAGCACGACCACCCGCTCACGGATCGCATCGCGGATCGGGCGCACGGCCTCGACACCCTGGCCGGCGGGGTCCTCGAGGTCCCAGTCCTCGTAGCGCTTGCCCGGGAAGATCGGGCAGGTGTCGCCGCACCCCATCGTGATGACGACGTCGGAGGACTGGACGGCCTCGGTCGTGAGGATCTTGGGGGTCTGCGCCGCGAGGTCGATGCCCTCCTCGGCCATCGCGGCGACCGCCGCGGGGTTGACCTGCGCGGCGGGCGCCGACCCGGCCGACCGCACCTCGACAGCGCCGCCGGAGAGCCGGTCGAGGTACCCGGCGGCCATCTGGGACCGGCCGGCGTTGTGGACGCAGACGAACAGGACGCTCGGCTTCTCGGTCATCGCGCGAGGGCCTTTCCGTGGGAGGGGCGGACGGTGAAGCGTCGCCTCAGGGCGAGGCTGACGTAGACGAGGGCGACGAGCGCAGGCACCTCGATGAGCGGGCCCACGACGCCCGCCAGGGCCTGGCCGGACGTCGCCCCGAAGGTGGCGATGGCCACCGCGATCGCGAGCTCGAAGTTGTTGCCGGCCGCGGTGAAGGCGAGCGTCGTCGTCCGCGCGTAGCCGAGGCCGAGCCCGGCCCCGAGACCGAAGCCGCCGCCCCACATCAGGGCGAAGTAGACGAGCAACGGCAGCGCGATGCGGGCGACGTCGAGGGGGTGCGAGGTGATGGCGTCGCCCTGGAGCGCGAAGAGGATGACGATGGTGAAGAGCAGGCCGTAGAGCGCCCACGGACCGACCCGGGGAAGAAACCGCTCCTCGTACCAGGCTCGTCCGCGACGGCGCTCACCGAGCCGCCGCGACAGGAAACCGGCCAGCAGCGGGATGCCGAGGAAGATGAGGACCGACCGGGCGATGTCCCAGGTCGAGGCGTCGATGCCGGACTGCTCGAGGCCGAGCCAGCCGGGCAGGACCGAGAGGTAGAACCAGCCGAGACCGGCGAAGGCGACGACCTGGAAGACGGAGTTGAGCGCGACGAGGACGGCGGCCGCCTCGCGGTCGCCGCAGGCGAGGTCGTTCCAGATGATGACCATCGCGATGCACCGGGCGAGGCCGACGACGATCAGGCCGGTCCGGTAGGCCGGGAGGTCGGGCAGGAAGGTCCAGGCCAGGGCGAACATCAGGGCGGGCCCGATGAGCCAGTTGAGCACGAGGGAGGCAGCGAGCAGCCGCCGGTCGCCGGTCACCGAGTCGAGCCGGTCGTAGCGCACCTTGGCCAGGACGGGGTACATCATCACGAGCAGCCCGATGGCGATCGGCAGCGAGACGCCGTCGACCTCGACACGGGCGAGGCCGTCGCCGAGACCGGGGACGACCCGGCCGAGGAGGATCCCGACGACCATGGCCAGCCCGATCCAGACGGGCAGGAAGCGGTCGAGGGTCGACAGCCGGGCGGGGAGCGGGTCGGCACCGGGGTCGGCGCGGACCCCTGGCGTGCTGCTGTCGGTGGGGGTGCTCACGTGGTGCCTTCCGGGTGGTTCACGACGACTGTCGGCACGGATCAGGCTGGCAGCCGCATCGATGTGTGTCAACATAGAGCGTCATCGATGCAAGGTGCATCAGGGTCGCAAGGAGATGAGCGCATGAAGGCCACGCCCCTCGAGCTGTCCCCCTCGGCGCCGGCCTGCGGGCTGCCGCTGAGCGCGCTGGCGACCGATGAGGCCGAGCGGCGGGCGGCCCTGCTCAAGGCGGTCGCCGACCCGGTCCGGCTCCAGCTGCTCAGCCTCATCAGTGGTGCCCCCGGCCGCGAGGCGTGCGTGTGCGACATGACCGCCGCCGTCGACGTCTCCCAGCCCACGGTCAGCCACCACCTCAAGGTGCTCGTCGAGGCCGGACTCGTCACCCGTGAGCGCCGTGGCACGTGGGCCTGGTTCCGCCTCGTCCCCGCCCGCCTCGACGAGGTGCGCGACTTCTTCGCCTGAGCACCGCGGCAGGCTCGGGGCGCTCCCGTAGCGTGGCGCCATGATCGCCGACGCGCCCCACCCGGCCGACCCGCACCCCGTCACCGGGGAGCTCTTCGGCTCGCCCGTGCCCCCGGGGACGGGTTGGCCCGGTGACCCCGCGACGGTCGAGACGCCGGTCGCCCGCACCCCCACCCAGGTGCGGCGACTCGCGAAGGGGAGTAACGGCATACCCACCCTCGATGCGCGGATCTCGGTGTGCCGCGCGTGCCCCCGGCTCGTCCAGTGGCGCGAGGACGTCGCGGTGGGCGGTCGGCGCGCGTCCTTCGCCGACCAGCCATACTGGGGCCGGCCCGGCCCGTCGTTCGGTGACCCGCAGGCCCCAGTGCTCATCGTCGGGCTCGCGCCGGCGGCCAACGGCACCAACCGGACCGGGCGCATGTTCACGGGGGACCGCTCGGGCGACTGGCTGTATGCCGCTCTCCACCGCGCCGGGTACGCGAGCCAGCCGACGTCGGTGGCCGCGGGGGACGGGCAGGTGCTGACGGGTCTGCGCATCGTCGCCGCGGTGCGGTGCGCCCCACCCGCCAACAAGCCGACGACGCAGGAGAAGGCGAACTGCGCGCCGTGGCTCGACCGGGACCTCGAGCTGTCCGAGCCGGGACTGCGCTCGATCCTCGCGCTCGGTTCGATCGCCTGGGACGCTGCGATCGGGGCAGCGCGGGGTCGGGGCTGGTCGGTGCCCCGGCCGAAGCCGCGCTTCGGACACGGCGCGCGCGCGGAGCTGACGACCGGCTCCGGGCGGGTCGTGCACCTCGTCGGCAGCTACCACGTCAGCCAGCAGAACACGTTCACCGGCAAGCTGACCGAACCGATGCTCGACGAGGTCATCGCGATGCTCTGAGTGACGCCGGACGGCCGACCCTGTGCTTGGCTGGTCCCATGGCACGACAGGGAGACGGTACGGGGAGCGGCCGCGGGGGGCTCGAGGACACGGCGTGGCTCGTCGAGCACCTCGGGGGTGTCGCGACGACGGGTCGCGAGCCGCGGTTGGTCTTCGGTGACGACGGGCGGCTCAGCGGATCGACGGGCGTCAACCGCATGCTCGGGCAGTACGAGGTCGAGGACGGCGTGATCCGCTTCGGCGCGCTCGGCTCGACCCGGATGGCGGGGCCGCCGGAGGCGATGGCACAGGAGCGGGTGCTGCTCGCCGTCCTCGCCGGCGAGGTGCCGTTCGCGCGCGACGGTGACCGTCTCGTGGTGGTCCCGGGGACGGACTCCGCGCCGGCCGGGGCCGAGCTGCGACGCGCGGACGACGCCGGGGCGGTGTGACCGATGGCCGAACAGTCCTACTGGGAGAGCCCGGTCGACCGGCAGATCCGCGAGGCGCAGGAGCGGGGCGACTTCGACGACCTACCCGGGGCGGGCAAGCCGCTCGACCTCAGTGACGCGGACGACCCCGACTGGTGGCTCAAGAGGTTCGCCGCGCGGGAGAAGATCGACCTCGGTGGCGCCCTGCCCGGTGCGCTCGCCCTGCGCAAGGAGTCCGCGGCATACCCGGCGAGCCTCGCCGACGTGCGGCGGGAGGAGCACGTGCGCGAGATCCTCGCCGACTACAACCGTCGCGTCCTCGCCGACCGGCTGCGCCCCGCCGTCGGCAACCTGCCGCCGCTGCTCGCGCGGACCGTCGACGTCGACGACATGGTCGAGCAGTGGCGCACGCTCCGGGCCGACCTCGCCGGGGCGGCCGCCGAGCGGGCGCTCGCCGCGGCGCCGGTCGAGCCGCCGTCAGCCGGTCGTCCGCCCGGGTGGTGGCGTCGGCTGACACGTCGGCGGCGCGACGGCTCCTGAGCCGTCAGGGGAGGGCGCGTCGTTCGACGGCGTCGACGAGGTCGGCGACCGACTCGACGATCGTCGTCGGGCGGTAGGGGAAGTGCTCGACCTGTGTGCGGGTGGTCGACCCGGTCAGCACGAGCACCGTGCGCAGCCCGGCCTCGAGGCCGGAGATGACGTCGGTGTCCATCCGGTCGCCGACCATGACGGTCGTCTCGGAGTGGGCGTCGAGGCGGTTGAGGGCGCTGCGCATCATCAGGGCGTTCGGCTTGCCGACGTAGTACGGGGCTCGGCCGGTCGCCGTGCTGATGAGGGCGGCGACGGAGCCGGTGGCCGGGAGTGTGCCGTAGGGGCTCGGTCCGCTCGGGTCCGGGTTGGTCGCGATGAAGCGGGCGCCCTTCTCGATGAGGCGGATCGCGCGGGTGATGGATTCGAAGGAGTAGGTGCGGGTCTCCCCGAGCACGACGTAGTCCGGGTCCCGGTCGGTCATCACGAAGCCGACGTCGTGCATCGCCGTCGTGAGGCCGGCCTCACCGACGACGTAAGCCGTGCCGCCCGGGCGCTGGTCGGCGAGGAAGTTCGCCGTGGCCAGGGCGGAGGTCCAGATCGCCTCCTCCGGAACGTCGATCCCGCTGGCGCGCAAGCGGGCCCGCAGGTCCCGGGGCGTGAAGATCGAGTTGTTGGTCAGGACGAGGAAGCGTCGACCCGACTCACAGAGGGCGGTGATGAAGTCGGCGGCCCCGGGGATGGCGTCGTCCTCGTGGACGAGGACCCCGTCCATGTCGGTCAGCCACGTCTCGATCGGTCGGTGCTCCGTCATGCGCCCATCGTGTCAGGCATGCTCAGGCCGGGCGAGGAGGCCGGCCCCCCGCCCGAGATCCGGTGGCGCCGGCTGTCGATCGGGGGCAGGCTCGATCGTGTAGAGGGTGGAGGGCGCACGTCGGGTGCGCCCCTGACCAGCCGGTCACCCTGCCGGCAGGAGGACACCACGATGAAGACCTACCTCGTCAGCCTCTTCTCACCCGCCGGCCCGCCCCCGGCCGACCTCGACCTCACGAGGGTGATGGCCGACCTCGAGCTCGTCAACGCCGACATCCGGGCCGCCGGCGGGTGGGTCTTCGCCGGCGGCCTCGCCGACCAGGCCAGCGCCACGGTCATCCGCAAGGGCGACCCGGTGGCCGATGCCGTCCTCACCGATGGCCCGTTCATCGAGGCCAAGGAGCACCTCGGCGGCATCAGCATCGTCCGCTCCGACGACTACGACGCGGTGCTCGGCTGGGCGGGACGGATCGCCGCGGCCACCGGGCTCCCGGTCGAGGTGCGCCCCTTCCAGGACGAGGGCGAGCCCGGCCAGTCACCGACCGCGGGATGACGGTGTGACGGTCACGGCAGCGGACATCGCGCGGGTCTTCCGGGCCGAGCACGGGCGCGCGGTGGCGGTGCTCATCCGGGCGCTCGGTGACATCGACCTCGCCGAGGATGCCGTGCAGGACGCGTTCGCCGTCGCGGTCGAACGCTGGCCCCGCGACGGTATGCCGCCGAGTCCGGCGGGCTGGATCATCACGACCGCGCGCCGCCGGGCCATCGACCGTCTCCGGCGAGAGTCCACCCGGGACGAGCGGCACGCCGAGGCAGCTCGGCTCAGGGCGCCGGACGAGCGAAGAGAGGAGGGGCCGGTGCGCGACGAACGACTGCGGCTCGTCTTCACCTGCTGCCACCCGGCACTCTCACGCGAGGCGCAGGTCGCGCTGACTCTGCGTCTGCTCGGGGGCCTCACCACCCCCGAGATCGCCAGGGCCTTCCTCGTGCCGGAGGCGACGATGGCCCAGCGGATCGTGCGTGCCAAGAAGAAGATCCGTGACGCGGCCATCCCCTACCGCGTGCCGCGCGACGCCGACCTGCCTGCTCGGCTGGCCTCGGTGCTGACCGTCGTCTACCTCGTCTTCACGGAGGGTCACACCGCCTCGTCCGGGTCGGACCTCGGTCGCCCTGACCTCGCGGCGGAGGCGATCCGGCTCGGGCGTTCGCTCACCGAGCTGATGCCCGACGAGGCCGAGGTTGCCGGCCTGCTGGCCCTCATGCTGCTCAGTGAGTCGCGCCGCCCGGCCCGGACCGACGCCGCGGGCACCCCGGTGCTGCTCGCCGATCAGGACCGGTCACGCTGGGACCCGGACATGGTCGCCGAGGGCCACCGAATCGTTCGGGCGTGCCTGCGCCGAGGGTCACCCGGCCCCTTTCAGGTGCAGGCGGCCATCAACGCGGTGCACACCGATGCGCGGTCGGCGGACGACACGGACTGGGGCCAGGTCGTGGCGCTCTACGACCAGCTCCTCTCCCTCGCCCCCACCGACGTCGTGCGGCTCAACCGTGCCGTGGCCGTCGCCGAGGTGGATGGCCCGGCCGAGGGCCTCCGGCTCGTCAGCGGCCTCGCGCTCGAGACCTACCCGGCCCTGCACGCGGTCCGGGCCGAGCTGATGGCGCGTCTTGGCCGGACCCACGAGGCGGCGCAGGAGTGGCTCGTCGCGGCCGACCTCAGTGGCCACGAGCAGGAGACGACCCACCTGAGGAAGCGGGCCGCGGCGGTCCTGCGGCGCACGTTGTGACCGGGCGGTAACGTGCGGAGCATGACCTCGTCCAGCTCGGCCGCCTCCGACACGGCACCCGCCGGGGCCTCCTGCGCCACTGCGCCCCTCTATCTCTCGTCCCCGTGGGGCGGGCGCAGCCGCACCGCCGACCTCGGGGGCCCGGTCCACTGGGTCGACTTCGGCGGACCGGAGTCTGCGGGAGCCGAGGGTCTGGCGCCGGTCGTCCTCGTGCACGGACTCGGTGGCTCGCACCTCAACTGGCTCCAGACGGGCCCGCAGCTCGCTCGGTCGCGTCGCGTCGTCGCGCTCGACCTCGCCGGATTCGGCCTCACCCCCGCCGACGGCCGCTCCACCTCGGTGCAGGCGAACGCCGACCTGCTCGCCCGCTTCGTCGAGGAGGTCGTCGGTGGCCCGGTCGTCCTCGTCGGGAACTCGATGGGCGGGATGATCTCGCTCCTGCTCGCCGCTGACCGCCCGGACCTCGTCGCCGGGCTGGCGCTGCTCGATCCCTCACTGCCGAGCACCGGCCACCGGCCCGACCGGTCGGTCACGGTCGCCTTCGCCGCGTACGCCATCCCGTTCGTCGGGGAGCGCTTCATCACCCGCACCAACCGCCGGTTCACCGAGCAGGAACGGGTGCAGCGCACGATCGACCTGTGCTTCGCCGACCCGACCCGCTCGGATGACGCCGTCTTCGATGCCAACGTCACGCTGACGTCCTACCGAGCGAGCCTGCCCGGGCTCGAGAGCGCCTACCTCGAGGCGGCCCGCTCGCTCCTCGGCGTCCTGCGCGCCAGCCGGCGGTATGCCGCCCAGATCCTCTCGATCGGAGCCCCCGTCCTGCTCGTCCACGGCGAGCAGGACCGGCTCGTGCCCGTCGAGTCCGCCCGGCGAGCCGCGCAGGCCAACCCGGGGTGGACGTCGGTCTTCCTGCCCGGCGTGGGCCACACGCCGCAGCTCGAGGTGCCCGACGTCATGCTCGAGCACCTCGAGCCGTGGCTCGACGACCTGGCCCGGGGCGCCTGGCCCGCGTCGGTCAGCGCCGGCCGTACTTCTTGTGCACCGCCTGCCGGCTGACGCCGAGCTGGGTCGCGATCTCGGCCCAGGCCATCCCGCCGTTGCGGGCGCGGCGCACGATGGCCGCCTCGGTGCGGTCGGCTGCGCGACCGCGTGGGTCAGCGGGCAGATCAGCGTGCGCCCGGTGCTGCTCCAGCGACCCCATCTGCCAGCTGATCCGCCAGTTGATCCGCGGTGGGGGGATGCCGTCCGGTCACCAGGAGGATGATGCGGTCAGGACCATCAGCCCGAAGGAAGGTGCCACCCATGGATGCTCACGACTGGGACGAGCGGTATGCCGCCCACGACCTCGTGTGGTCGGCGACGCCCAACCGCTTCGTCGAGGAGCTGATCGGGCCGCTGCCCCCCGGGTCGGCGATCGACATCGCCGCAGGTGAGGGTCGCAACGCGATCTGGCTCGCCGGGCGTGGCTGGACCGTGACCGGCTGCGACTACTCGCCGGTCGCCGTCGACCGGATGCGCGAGCTGGCAGCCCAGGCCCTCGGCGACGACGTGGACCGGCTGACCCCGGTCGTCGCCGACGCCACCGCGGCGCTGCCCGGGGGCACGACGGCATACGACGTGGCGCTCTTCTCCTACCTCCAGCTGCCCGAGACCGAGATGCGTGCGGCTCTGCGGCACGCGGTGGACGGGGTGCGCGTGGGGGGTCAGGTCGTGGTCATTGGTCACGCGGGACGCAATCTCACTGAGGGGCAAGGGGGTCCGAGCGACCGGTCCGTGCTCTACGACCCCGACGAAGTGCTCCAGCGGGTGGCCGGACTACCCGTGGAGGTCATCTCGTCGGAGATTCGCACCCGGCCGGTCGACACCCCGGAGGGGACGCGCGACGCCCTCGACACGGTCGTCGTGCTGCGCCGGACGTGACCGTCGCACGCTCGGTCCTGCTCTTCGCGCTCGCCGCCCTGGCTGAGATCGGCGGCGCGTGGCTCGTGTGGCAGGGCGTGCGCGAGCACCGGGGCTGGGTGTGGGTGGGGGCCGGGGTGATCGCCCTGGGGGCCTACGGCTTCGTCGCGACGCTCCAGCCCGACCCGCACTTCGGGCGGATCCTCGCTGCCTACGGCGGAGTGTTCGTCGCCGGGTCGCTTGCCTGGGGGATGGTGGTGGACGGCTTCCGGCCGGACCGGTGGGACGTGATCGGGGCGGCCTTGTGTCTCGGGGGGATGGCCCTCATCATGTTCGTGCCCCGCAGCCGATGATGCATCTGCATACGGGCGGGGGTATCATGGAGCGTCTGCCCCTCGCGGACCACCCACTCACCAGGAGGACCCCGTGGAGCTCGACGTCAAGGAGATGCAGTCGGTCATCCGACGGCTCAACCGTGCCCAGGGCCAGATCGGCGGCATCGTCCGGATGATCGAGGACGGCCGGGACTGCAAGGACATCGTCACCCAGCTCGCCGCCGTCTCCAAGGCGCTCGACCGGGCCGGTTTCGCCGTCATCGCGACCGGACTGCGCGAGTGCCTCACCGACCCCGATGGCAAGGACCTCGACGTCGCCGACATGGAGAAGCTCTTCCTCTCCCTGGCCTGACCCGCCCGACCCCTCACCTCTGGACGCCCGGCCCGCACCGCGGGACCATGGACGAACGGAGGTCCCGATGAACGAGCAGCCGCGCAGCGCGCCGAGCACGGACCCTTCGCTGTCCCCCGGCGCTGACGAGGCAGCGGATCTTGCTGCCCACCTCGCCCGCGTGCGGGCGCTCCGGGCCGAGCTCGCCGAGTCGCTGAGGGCGGTCGACGATGCGCTCGCCGCCGCAGCGCCGGATGATGCGTGGCCCGAGCGGGTCGCCGCCGCGCTCGCGGAGCTGGGCCACGACCTGCGCGACCACGTCGAGATCACCGAGGGCGAGCGGGGCCTCTACGCCCGGGTGCGCCACTCCGCACCGCGCCTCGCCACCCCGATCGACCGACTGCGCAGCGAGCACCCCCGCCACCGGGAGCAGGTCGAGCACCTGCTCGCGGGCCTCGAGCGGGACGGCGCCGCAGCCGACCTCGCGACGGTCCGGGCCGAGGTGGGCAGCCTGGTCACCCAGCTGCGTGCACACCGTCAGCGCGGCCGGGACCTCGTCCACGAGGCGTACGACATTGACCTCGGCGGCTCCGGCTGAGCGGACCCACCGGCATACTCTTCGGTCGCCCGGAAGCCCTCATCCTCCATCACCCGAACGATGTCGCCCGACCTGGTCAGCTCACCGTCGGGGAAGACGTAGCGGTTGATGAAGCCCCGCGGCGGCAGGCCGGGGTGCTGGTTGTCGGGGAGGGTGATGCAGTGGTTGAGCAGGCGCCCCTCGTCGCGTAGCCGCCGCGCAGGAAGCGGAAGTGGGCGGGGTAGTTCCTCACGCCGATGTGCTCGGTGAGGCCGATGGAGCTCACCGCGTCGAAGCCCGCTCCGTGACGTTGCGGTAGTCCACATGGCGCACCTCGGCGCGGCCCCGCGATGCCGTCCGCCTCGATCGCGGCCCGCGCCCAGCCGGCCTGGTCCCGCGAGGCCGAGCGCCGAGCGCCGAGCGCCGTGACGCCGTAGTGCGTGACGGCGTGCCGGACCATGCCGCCCCACCCGCAGCCGACGTCGAGCAGACGCATCCCCGGCTGGAGACCGAGCTTGCGCGACGAGGTCGTGCGTGTGGGTCTGTGCCTGCTCGAACGAGGCCGTGTCGTCGGGGTAGCACGCGCACGTGCAGGTCATCGACGGTTCGAGCACGAGCTCGTAGAAGGCGTTGGACACGTCGTAGTGGTGGTGGATCGCCTCCGCGTCGCGCGCCTTCGCGTGCTGCGCCCCCCGGGCCAGCCGGCGCAGCCGTCCCGGGGTCTCCTGCGGAGGGAGCAAGGGCACGTGGAGGCCTGCGCGCCCGACGGAATGGGCGAGGTCCCACACGTCCCGCGGCGCGGGCCGCCGGGGCAGGAACCTGCCGTCGAGCAGCCGCAGCACCTCGTAGGGGTCGCCCTCGTCCACCCCGGCGATGGTGAGGTCGCCGTGGCGGTGGGCCCGGGCCATGCCGAGGGTGCCAGGGGCGGTCAGCAGGTCGTTGAGCGTCCGCTCGATCGCCAGCCTCAGGACGATGCTGTCGGTGCTGCCACCCGTCGATCCGTCCCACGCCTCGACGCGGAAGGGCGCGTGCCGCGCCGAAGACCCGTTCGAAGGCCTGCAACCGTCAGCGGCATCGTGCCTGCACTGCCTTCTCGTAGAGCGTCGCGAACCGCCCGTCGGGGTCGTACCGCGTTTTGGCCGGGTCGTGGGCCGCGCCCCCGTAGAGCGCGGCGAAGGTCGCCTCGTCGCGGCGGCCGTGCTGGATCGAGCGGTAGTCCTGCAGATCGCCTGGGCGTGTGCGGCACCGACCGCGAGGCGATCGTGCGGGTCGCGCCCGCCGGCGGAGGTCACGGGACGCGAGAGGGCGCCCGATGCGAAGAGCACCACCCGACACGACAAAGGTGGGTCCCCGCGGTCTCGGCAAACCGCCTCGTCACTCCTGTGAAGATGCTGGGAGTCAGTCGGCTCCGGCAGCCTCGGCGGCGGGTGCGACGACGACCTCGACGCCGCGCTCCCGGAAGCGACGCAGCTGGTCCG
This sequence comes from Actinomycetales bacterium, assembly GCA_038224055.1. Taxonomy (GTDB): domain Bacteria; phylum Actinomycetota; class Actinomycetes; order Actinomycetales; family Dermatophilaceae; genus JBDSSS01. The sequence goes on along the minus strand of JBBRGO010000015.1, from coordinate 2,781 downwards.
GCTTGGCGGTCGCGTCGGTGACGTGGGTCCACCGGGAGGGCATGACGGCCCAGGCGTGGAAAGGTGACTGACCGAGCTTCTCGCCGTGCGCGAGCACGTCCCCGAGGTCGCCGGCCTCACCCGCTTCCCGCCCGGGCCGTGCGGCGCGATGGTCACCGGCCAGACGATCGTCATCTGCGGGGGCGCCTCGCCGGGGCCGAGGCCCGCCTCCGGGCCCGGTCCTACTCGCGCGCGAGCAGCACGACGCCGAGGCCGACCATCATGGCGCCGCCACTCGCGCCCAGGGTGTCGAGCCGCTGGGGCTTGCGGGCGAACCAGTCCCGCGCCGACGCGGCCAGCAGCGCCCACACGCTGTCGGAGCAGACCGCAAGCGCGCCGAAGACGAGCCCGAGCACGGCCATCTGGAGGCCGACGTGACCGGCCGCGGTGTGGACGAACTGGGGGAGGAACGCGATGAAGAACAGGATCGTCTTGGGGTTGGTCACCCCGACGACGAAGCCGATCCGGACGCCGTGGCCACGCCGGCCGCCGACCCGGGCGGTGAGCGCCTCCCGGGCCTCGTGCCGCTTGCGGATCGCCTGCACACCGAGCCAGATGACGTAGAGCGCGCCGACCGCCTTGACGACGGTGTAGGCGGTGGCGCTCGCGGCGACGACCGCCCCGAGACCGAGGGCGACGAGCAGGCACTGGGTGGCGACGCCGATGGCGTTGCCGACCACGGAGTGGAGGGCCTCGCGGCGCCCCACGGTGAGGGCCCGGCCGATGGTGAAGAGCAGGCTGGGACCCGGGACCTGGATGAAGAGGATCGACGCGACGAGGAAAGCGACCCACTGGCTCGATGTCGGCACCCGACCAGTGTGGGGCCCCGGAGCGTCGCCCGTCACCGCTAGCGTCGGGTCATGACCGTCACCCGCACCGACCCGCCCCTCGCGGCCGACGAGGCGACCACCCTGCTCGCCTTCCTCGACTACCACCGCGACACCCTGCGGCAGAAGGCCGACGGCCTCACCGCCGACCAGCTGGCGACGGTCCACCCACCGTCGACCCTGACTCTCGGGGCCCTGCTCAAGCACGTGGCCCTCAACGAGGCGCACTGGTTCCGCGCTGTCCTGCACGGACGCCCGCTCGGCGGGCCGTGGGACGGCGTGGACTGGGACGCCGACCCCGACTGGGAGCTGACGTCGGCAGCGGCAGACAGCCCGGAGCAGCTGCGGTCGCTGATGGACGACGCGGTCGAGCGGGCCCGGGCCGACATCGCCGCGGCGCTCGCCGAGGGCGGTCTCGACCAGCCCTCGGTCGGCCGGTCGCGCTCGGAGGGTGCGGCCTTCAGCCTGCGCTGGATCCTGCTCCACATGATCGAGGAGTACGCCCGGCACAACGGGCACGCCGACCTGCTGCGCGAGGCGATCGACGGCAGCACGGGGGAGTGACGTGCGGGCTCAGCCCCCGGCCCGCCGCAGGCAGAAGCGCCGGAGCGGCTCGGCGGTGAGCCGGCCCGCGAGCTCACTGTAGCGACGGGCCGCCTCGTCACGGCGACCGCTGCGCCACTCGATGTCGGCGAGGGTGAGCGTGGCGTCGCGTCGGACGTATGCCGCTGGGTGCCCGGTGAGGTCGGCCAGCTCCCTCTCGACGGCGGTGAGGTCGCCGACGAGTGTCGGGTCGGTCACCGGGTCGCGGCCGGCCAGCAGACCATGCGCCCGGGCGGCCAACCGGGCGACCCGCACGGACGGTGACGGCCACCGTTGCTCGAGCGCGCCGTAGAGCAGCACCACCGCCGCCCAGTCGGTCTTGGCGAAACTGCCGGCGTGGGAGTGCAGCCCGGAGATGGCGGCCTCGATGGCGAACCGGCCGTCCCCGGCCGCGGCGACGGTGGCGTCGGCGAGGCCGGCGCGCAGAAGTGGTCCGTCCCAGAGCGACCGGTCCACCTCGTCGAGGGCCAGTGCGGTGCCGTCCTCGGAGACCCGGGCCGGGCGCCGGGCGAGACCCAGCCGGATCACGGCACGCAGACCACGTGCCTCCGTCTCGTCGGGGAAGGCAGTGACGAGCGCGTCCGCGATCGACAGCGCCTGCCGGGCGGTGTCCGTGAGGGCGTCCACCGGGTCCAGCACCTTCCGGTGCGCGACGGTGAACATCCCTGCGACGCAGTCGAGCACGACGGGGAGGCGTCGCACCTGCTCGGCCCGGTCGGGGAGGTGGAACCTGCCGCGGGCCTGCGCCAGGGTCTTCTTCGACCGAGTCAGCCGGGCCGCGGCGGCGGTCTCGGCGATCCCGAGGTGGGCTGCGACCTCGGGGATCGACAGTCCGCAGACGACGCGGAGCGCGAGCACCATCTGCCCGCCCGGGGTCAGGGCGTCGTCACAGGCGACGAAGAGCAGTGCGAGGCGGTCGTCGAGGTCGTCGGACATGATCGGGTCACTGTCCACGTGGGTGTCGGGGTCGGCCGTGGCGCCGGCCGCCGGGTCGAAGCCCGCCAGCTCGGGAGCCAGGCGGGCCTCGACGGCGCGACGACGGTGGTCGTCGATCCAGGCCCGCTTGGCCACCGCGGTGCACCACGCGGCGAGGGAGTCGACCGGCCCGTCGTGCGCGGCCGCGCGCGCGACGGCCTCGGCGGCATACTCCTCGGCGTCGTCGAGGCTGCCGGTGAAGCCGGCGAGCGCTCGGACGATGCGCGGCCACGCCTTCTCGAACTGCTCGGGCGTCGGCCGCATGCAGCCATTGTCAGGCGTCGCCGCCCATCGGGAAGACCTTGCGCCACTCGATGTGGCCACCGGTGGGGACCAG
>JBBRGO010000014.1:0-24554 GCA_038224055.1 Actinomycetales bacterium | reverse complement strand
ACGAAGGACTTCGTCTCGGTGTACATCCGCTGGATGTAGCCCTCCAGCTCGGAGCGCTCGACCCGCCACTGACCGCGCCCGCCGATCTTGATCGCCGGGAGCTCACCGGAGCGCACGAGCGCGTAGGCCTGTGCTGAGGAGATGTTGAGGACCTCGGACACCTCGGTCAGCTGCAGGAAGCGCTGGTCCACCTTGTCTCCTTCGATGTGGTCGCTGCGAGTCGCGATCTGCTCGTACCCCGCGAGGGGCACCGGCGCACGACGACAGCGGACGGGACGAGGTCATTCTAGGCCGTCGGTGCCGACGGGCCGTGTTGGTCTGCACAGGGGTGCCGAACCGCGAGCGGAGGGCCCACGGCTGCGGCAGGATGTGGGCGCAGAGGGGTCCGACGTCGGGCGCCCGCTGCCACCAGATGCGACCAGATCAGGGGACCGGCGATGACAGTGATCGCGCAGCCGACAGCCAGGCGCCTGCAACGACCGTCGTGGCGGGACAGCCGGCTCGTCATCGGGATCGTGCTCGTCCTGCTCGCCGCGGTGCTCGGAGCCCGGGCGGTGGCCAGCACGGACGACCGCATCCCCGTCTACGTCGCGACGACCGACCTCGTGTCCGGAGACCCGGTGGCCGCCGGAACGCTGACCCGCGCCGACGTCCGGCTCGACGACGGTCTCGCCGGCTACCTCTCGGCGGCACAGCCCGCCCCCGAGGGGGCCTTCCTGCTCCGGGACGTCCGCGCCGGCGAGCTGGTCCCCGCCTCGGCGATCGGCAGCGCCGACGAGATCTCGGTGCAGCGGGTCACCGTGCGCTCCGACGCGACCACGACCGCCGGTCTCGTGCGCGGTGCCCGGGTCGACGTCTACGTCACGCCCAAGGCGGCGACCGGCTCCCGGGACCTGGCGCCCGCCACGACGAGGGTCCTGCAGGGGGCTGGGGTCGCCGCGGTGTCGGTGGGTCGCAGCTCACTCGGTGCGGGCGGCTCCGCCTCGGTCCAGCTCTACGTCCCGGCCGACCGGGTCCAGTCGATCATCGAGGCGGTCGACGCCGACGCGCGGATGACCCTCGTGCCGGTGCCCGGAGCGCGGTCGGAGCCACCGTCGTGACCGAGATCGTCACCGGTCTCAGCCACCACTGGGAGTCCTCCGTCGCCACGACGCTCGGGCAGGTGCGTGGCGCGACGGTCGTGCGACGCTGCGCGGACGTCTCCGAGCTCGTCTCTGTCGTCGAGGCGGGTGTCGGGGACCTGGCCGTGGTCTCGGCCGACCTGCGCGGCCTCGACCTCAGCGTGGTCCGGCGGTTGCGTGCTCACGGGGTGCGCGTGGTCGGTCTGCACCCCGCACAGGACGAGGCGACGGAACGTCGACTGCGACAGCTGTCGATCACCGAGGTGCTGACCGCGGAGGCGTCGGTCGCCGAGTTCGAGCACGTGCTCGGCCCGGATCACCGCACGCCCGAGTCCGATCCCGGCTCCGGCTCCGATCACGAGTCCGTCCTGCGCGAGCGCGGCACCGACGTCGCGGAGGACGACCTCGGACAGGGCGGAGGGCAGGATCGCGACCCGGACGGCGACGGCCCGGCCTGGCGCCCGGCAGGGGACGACGTCCAGATGCCCCGACCGTCCCCTCATGGCGAGCCCGCGGCACGAGGCGGTCCCGGTGCGCACGCGGAGCCGGCGGACCGGCGCGCCCGTCTCGTGGCCGTCTGGGGCCCGACCGGAGCGCCGGGCCGCACGACCGTCGCGACGGCCTTGGCTGCCGATCTCGCCGACCGCGGCACCCACGTGCTGCTCGTCGACGCCGACACCTACGGCGGCTGCGTGGCCCAGACCCTGGGCCTGCTCGACGAGGCGCCCGGGATCGCCGCGGCCTGCCGGGCGGCCGACCAGGGCGTGCTCGACGTCGCGGGGCTGGCCCGCCTCGCCCCGCTGGTCTCGGGCCGTCTTCGCGTGCTCACGGGGATGCCCAAGGCCGAGCGCTGGACCGAGGTCCGGGCGGCCCCCCTCGAGCGGGTGCTCGAGCTGGCTCGCTCGCTCGTCGAGGTCGTCGTCGTCGACTGTGGCTTCTGCCTCGAGGACGACGAGGAGCTGAGCTACGACACCGCCGCGCCGCGTCGCAATGAGGCGACCCTCACGTCCCTCGCGGCAGCGGACGACGTCGTCGCGGTGGGAGGGGCGGACCCGGTAGCCCTCCAGCGCCTCGTCCGCGGGCTGCAGGAGCTCGGCACGGTTCCCTCCCCGGAGCCGATCGTCGTCGTCAACCGGGTCCGGCAGGGCGCCGTCGGGGCGCACCCCGCGACGCGCATCGCCGACTCGTTGCGCCGCTTCGCCGGTCTCGAGACGGTTCGCTTCGTCCCGGACGAACCCGCCGTCCTCGACGCATGCCTGCTGGCCGGCCGGTCCGTCGTCGAGCAGGCCCCGGCCTCCGGGGTCAGATCGGCGGTCGCCGACCTCGCGGACCTGCTGGCCCCGGCCGGTCGGGTCCGACCCCGCTCGGTCCGGTCGGGCTGGTCGGTCCGGTCGGTCTGGGGGCGGAGCGATCGGCGCCTCCGGGGGCGGGTGACTGACGGGTCGCCGAGCCCACTCAGGGAGTGAACAGCAGGGTGAGCCCGGTGAGGGTGTAGACGAGCATGACGACCATGAGCGGGACCTGGCCGATCACGGCCGCCCGCCGCTCGAGCACCGTCACGGCCCGCTCGTGCGCGGCGAGCACCCCGAGCAGGTGTCCGGCGACGATGCTCACGGCCTGGATCGTCGCGACGAGGGTCGGCTCGATGAGGCCGACCGCGGGTGCGAGACCCGCGGTCCCCAGCAGGTCGGAGCCCCGTCCCAGCGGGTCGGACAGCAGTGTCCACGTGAGCTGGCCCTGGTAGACCCACAGGGACCAGTAGTGCGCGATCACGTAGCCCCCGGCGATCGGGATGATCGACGGTGCGAGGTCACTGACGTAGCGCGGCGTCTCGCGAAGCGGTCGGTGAGCGAGCCGGAGCGACAGGGCGGCCGCGACCGTCAGGGTCAGCGCCACCGCCCCGAAGAAGGCGAGGAGGGTCGCCGTCCGCAGCAGGCCGGACGGCACCGCGGAGGTCTGGACGAAGGTCGCCCAGGCCAGGTTGGCCGAGAAGCCGTCGTAGGCCGTGCTCCCGAGCATGACCGAGACGACCGCCAGCAGCCCACGGCCGCCGCGCAGGCCGGACACGCCGTGCAGCGGTGTCCTCAGGACGAGCCGGCCGTCGGTCCGACGTCCGATGGGGGACAGCAGCCCGAGCAGGCGGGACCAGGCCTCGAACGGGTCCGCCTCGTCGAACCAGGCGCGACCGAAGAGCACCGAGCCGAGCAGCGACACCGCGGCGAAGCCGCCGACGAGCAGCTGAAGGAAGGGGAGGCTCGTGTTCGTCTCGGCCACGAGCTCGACCCACGTGAACGTCCCGAGCCCGACCGCGGCCGGCCAGAGGCCTGCGCGGTAGGGCAGCAGCGCGAGGTCGGGCGACACGCGCGCCAGGCGGAGCAGGCCCGCATGGACGGAGCGGAGCGGGTTGATGACCCGCCACACCGGCCCGAGCAGCATCGAGGAGAACGCCAGCCCCACCCAGAGCCACACGTAGATGACGCTTGCGGACGGGTTGGTGGCCGAGTCGGGTCCGGCCGCGAGGGCGAGCAGGGTCCAGAGGGTGAGGACGGCGGCCGCGAGCCGGGCCCCGCGACGCACCCATCGCGCGTCGAGCGGCCGGGCCAGCCAGGCGGGCAGGAGGAGCCCGTCGTCCGGCCCGATCCGCGGCTCGCGCCAGCGGGCACCGACGGCGACGAACGAGATGAGCAGCGCCAGGACTGCCGCCGTGACGAGGGCCCCGAACGGCAGCGGCAGGTCGCCCCGGCTGCCCACGCCGTGGGCCGGCAGGGTCAGGGCCGCCGCGACCATCAGCGGACGGCGACGGTGAGCAGCGTGAGGGCCGGCTCGTGCGTCTCGATCTCGTACACTCCCGCCTCACCGCCGGTGAGGCGGACCGTCGTGGGCTCACCGGCCTTGAGCACGGCCTCGACCTCGAAACCGTGGGCATGCAGCTCGTCGTCGTGGTCGCTCGTGACGACGAGCTCGAGGACCGCACCGCTCGCGAGTTCCACCTGGCTCGGGGCCGGCGTCACCGTCGACCCGCTGACCGTGACCGCGATCCGCTGGCTCGCGGTGGCGCCGGCCGAGGCCACCGCTCCCGGCCCGGAGGGGGCCGGGTCGGTCGATCCGCACGCGACGGCACCGGACACCGCGAGCAGGCACACGGCATACGGGAGGGCTCGTTTGGCTCGCATGGCGCAGAGTGTAGGTCGGCGCGTCTGACAGAGTGTGGTCATGTCCGATCGGCTGACCTCGCTCGACGCGTCGTTCCTCTACCTCGAGGAGTCGACCACCGCGATGCACGTGGGGTCGGTGATGGTCTTCGAGCCCCCGGAGGGCGGTTTCGACCACGACCGCCTCGCGGCCCTCATCGAGAGCCGCATCGGCGCCATCCCGCGCTTCCGCCAGAAGGTGCGTGACGTACCGGGTCGGTTCGCCAACCCGATCTGGGTCGACGACGACGCCTTCGACATCAGCTACCACATCCGGCGGGCCGCCCTGCCGCGGCCCGGCAACGACCGCCAGCTGCAGGACTTCGTCTCCCGCGTCCAGCCGCGCAAGCTCGACCGCACCCGCCCGCTCTGGGAGGTCTACGTCGTCGAGGGCCTGGCCCACGGTCGGTTCGCCGTCGTCACCAAGACCCACCATGCGCTCATCGATGGCGTCAACGCGCTGGACATCGCCCACGTCATCGTCGACTCGGTGCGAGGTGACGGCGAGGTCCCGCAGCCCGCGCCGTGGGAGCCGGACCGGTCCCCCTCGTCGGTCGAGCTCGTCACGGGCGCGCTCTTCGACGCCGTGCGCCGGCCCACGCAGGTCGTCGACCTCGTGCGCGGCGGCCTCAACGACGCCGTCAACGTCGGGGTGCGTGCCGTGGAGTCGGCGGGCGCCGTGCTGTCGACCGTCGCCCGCACGGCGGCCCGACCGGCCCCCGACTCTCCGCTCAACGCAGAGATCGGCACGGCCCGCCGGTGGGTGATGATCGGTACCGATCTCGAGGACTACCGCACCGTGCGCCGACGCCTCGCCCGCGGTGCCTATGCCGAGGACGTCACCATCAACGACGTCGTCCTCGCCACGATCGCCGGAGGGTTCCGCACCTGGCTGCTCGGCCGCGGCGAACCCGTCGGTGCCTCGACGGTCGTGCGCGCGATGGTCCCGGTGAGCATCTACGGGGACGACCCGGCCGGGATGTACGCCAACCAGGTGATGGCCTGCGTCGTCAGCCTCCCCGTCGGCGAGGCGGGCGCGTCGATGCGGCTGCACCAGATCGCCTTCGGGATGCGGCAGCAGATGGAGGGTGGGCAGGCCGTCGGCGCCACGTCGCTGGCGAACCTCGCCGGCTTCGCCCCACCGACGTTGCACGCCCTCGGCGCCCGGCTCGGCTCGGCCATGTCGCGTCGGCTCTACAACGTCATGATCACCAACGTCCCCGGTCCCCAGACGCCGCTCTACGCCGGGGACGCCGAGATGACCGCGAGCTACCCGGTCACCCCGCTCGCCAAGGGGCAGGCGCTCTCGATCGGCGTGACGTCCTACAACGGTGGCGTCTTCTACGGTCTCAACGGGGACCGGGACGTCATGCCCGACGTCGACGTCCTCGGTCAGTCCATCGTCGAGTCGCTTGCCGAGCTCGCGAGCGGGAGGGAGTCCTGATGCCGGTCGTGCGAGTCTACGTGCCTCTGGGACGAGCCGATCTCGAGCAGATCGGCTCCACCGGATCCCTTGGGACGGGGTCGGACTCAGCCCGCGTCGCGTATGCCGTGACGCCGGCTCTCGAGCGCGCGGCGCCGGGGCTCGACCTCGAGGACCTCGAGTACTCCGCCTTCTGCGACGCTGTCGCCGCGGCAGGTGCGCTCCGCTCGTCGTCGGGGGGCCGCCGGGTGGTCACCGCCGCCGACGTCGACCCGTCGGCCGTCGGGCCGGTCACGAGCGGGAGCGGGGGAGCGGTCACCGCGGTCACCGCGGTCACCCTCATCAGTCCGGTGCCGCTGGGTCGGATCGCCTCGTTCCACGTCGAGGACGAGGACGCGGTGGGCGACGAGGCCGACGAGATGCTCTGGTACGACGTCACCGAGCTCGACGACGTCCGAGCGTTCCTGGCCTGACCGACGCCGTGGACAACGAGGATTCGGTGGCGGACCCGGGGGAGGACGTGGACGAGGTCGTGGCCCTCTACGACGCGACGGGCGCTGTCGTGGGCAGCGCACCGAGGTCGCGGGTGCGTGCCGCCAACCTCTGGCACGCCGCGTCGTCGGTCGTCGTGCGCGACGGCCTCGGTCGGGTCTACCTGCACCGCCGCACGGACGGCAAGGACCTCTATCCGGGCCTGCTCGACCTCGCTGCCGGGGGCGTCGTCCTCGTCGGTGAGGACCCCGGTGACGGAGCGGTCCGAGAGGTCCGCGAGGAGCTGGGCGTGCACGGAGTGCCCCTGCGGTCGCTCGGCCCGGTCGCCTACGCCGACGAGCACACCCGCTACCACGCCCATCGCTACACCGTCACGTGGGACGGGCCGATCGAGTGGCAGCCCGAGGAGGTGGCGGGAGGCGAGTGGGTCACGGTGGACGACCTCGTGCGCCGCCTCGACGACGAGCCCGACACCGTGGTCCCCGACAGCGCCGCGGTCTGGGGGGAGGTCGTGCGTGGGTGGCGCGTCCCACCCACTGGTCCCGGGGGGTCACGAGGGGCCGCCGGGTTGTTACGTTGCGCGGATGGACTACACCGCTGACGAGTACGCCCGTCGGGACGCCGAGAGACTGCGCGAGGTGCTCGACGGTCCGCCGGTCACCTGGGTCTTCCTCGGCGACAGCATCACGCAGGGCGTCGGCCACACCCGGGGCCGACGAGGCTTCGTGGAGCACTTCGCCGAGCGGGTGCGTGGTGAGCTCGGCCGACTGGGTGACGCCGTCGTCAACTCCGGGGTGTCCGGCAGCACGACCGACAGTCTGTTGTCCGAGTTCCACTGGCGGGCCAGCCGTTTCGCGCCCGATGTGGTCGTCGTCATGTTCGGTACCAACGACATGCTCGAGGGGCCTGACGGCGTGCGCGGCTATCGCTACCGGCTCGACCAGATAGTCCAGCGGTCCCGTGACGTGGGTGCGACGGTCGTCCTGCAGACCCCGCCCCCCGTGCTCGCTGCGGGCACCCGCACCCCGGAGCAGCTCGAGGCGTATGCCGCCCAGGTGCGCACCGTCGCCGCCGACCTCGGCGTCGTCCTCGTCGACCACACCGCCCACTGGTCGGCGGCAGCCGGTGCCGGCGAGGTCGCACCGACCGACTGGCTCGACGACGACGTGCACCCCGGCGCGGCCGGCCACCTCGCCCTCGCCCGAGAGCTGTTCCGAGTCCTGGGCATCGACGACCGCACGAGTGCCGTCTGCGCCCTCGAGATGGCCGAGGCCGTCCCGGCGCCTGCCTGACTGGCCCGCGCAGGCGGGACGGTCAGCCCGTCAGGGTGGGCTCAGGGTCGGGTCAGGGCAGACCTCCATGGCTTTCGGCCGGTCGGCCGGACACGATGGAGCCATGACCGAGATCCCGCACCCGTTTCCGCACCGCGACGCACCCCTGCCGACGACGACGAGCGCTGACGAGCGGACGTGGGCCATCGTCGCCCACGTCTCCACCCTCGCCGCCGCGGTCCTGTCCGCGGGCTGGCTCTCCATCGTCGGCCCGCTCGTCATCTGGGCGATCCACAAGGACCGGAGCCCCTTCATCCGTCAGGCGGCGGCCGGGGCGTTCAACTTCAACCTCGTGATCTGGGCGATGACCCTCGTCGGCTGGGTGTGCTTCTTCACGATCATCGCCATCCCGGTCGCCCTCGTCCTCTGGGCCGTGGCCTTCGTGGCCGGGGTGTGGTTCCACGTCCGGGCGGCGCTCGCTGCCAACCGCGGGGAGGGTTACCGCTACCCCTGGGGCATCACCGTCCTCTCCTGACCCGAACTTTTCCGGACGCGGACGCGGACGTGGAACGATGGGGGCGATCGCGCCCACCAGGCGACGCCCCCATCCCTAGGAGATGTCGATGGATGCAGTGACCCACGCCCCCGCCCCGGTCAACGAGCCGGTGCTCGACTACGCACCCGGCTCCCCGGAGCGCGCGGCCCTCGAGCTGGCCCTCGTCGAGCTCGGTAGCGAGTCCATCGAGCTGCCCCACACGATCGCGGGCGAGCGGGTCTCCGGCAGTGGCCGCGAGATCGCCGTCCGACAGCCGCACGCCCACCGCAAGGTGCTCGGCACGATGCGCAACGCAACGGTGAAGGAGGGTCAGGCCGCCGTCGACGCAGCGAAGGCTGCAGCCCCGATGTGGCGCGAGCTCGCCTTCGACGACCGCGCGGCGATCCTGCTCAAGGCCGCCGATCTCCTCGCGGGCCCGTGGCGGGCCAGGCTCAACGCTGCGACGATGCTGGGGCAGAGCAAGACGGCATACCAGGCCGAGATCGACGCGGCGTGCGAGCTCATCGACTTCTGGCGCCTCAACGTCCACTTCGCCCGCGGCATCCTCCAGGAGCAGCCGCCGCTCAACTCGACGGGGATCTGGAACCGCTCCGACTACCGCTCGCTCGAGGGTTTCGTCTACGCGATCACCCCGTTCAACTTCACCGCCATCGCGGGCAACCTCCCCACGGCCCCGGCGCTGATGGGCAACACCGTCGTGTGGAAGCCGTCGCCGACGCAGCAGTTCGCCGCGCAGCTGACGATGGAGCTGCTCGAGGAGGCCGGCATGCCGCCGGGCGTCATCAACATGGTGACGGGTGACGGCATCGACGTCTCGAAGGCTGCCCTCGCGGACGAGGACCTCGCGGGCATCCACTTCACCGGGTCGACGCCGACCTTCCAGCACCTCTGGTCGGAGGTCGGCACTAACCTGCAGCGCTACCGCACCTATCCGCGCCTCGTCGGCGAGACGGGCGGCAAGGACTTCATCCTCGCCCACCCGAGCGCCGACCCGGACGTGCTGCGCACCGCGATGATCCGCGGCGCGTTCGAGTTCCAGGGCCAGAAGTGCTCGGCGGCATCCCGCGCCTACGTCCCCGCCTCGGTGTGGAAGCAGATCAAGGGCGACCTCGTCGACATCACCAACGCGCTGACGCAGGGTGACGTCACCGACCTGTCCAACTTCATGGGCGCGGTCATCGATGACCGGTCGTTCGCCAAGCACCGGGCCGCGATCGACCGGGCGCACGCGACGAAGGGCATCGACGTCGTCGCGGGCGGGACCTACGACGACTCGGTCGGCTACTTCGTGCGCCCGACCGTCCTCGAGATCGAGGACGCGACGGACGAGTCGTTCCGGACGGAGTACTTCGGCCCGATCCTGTCGGTCCACGTCTACCCGGACGCGCAGTACGACCGGGTGCTCGACCAGATGGAGCGGTTCGCGCCGTTCGCCCTCACCGGGTCGATCATCTCCCAGGACCGGCGGGTGATCGCTGACGCGACCAAGCGGTTGCGCTTCGCGGCCGGCAACTTCTACATCAACGACAAGCCGACTGGCGCGGTCGTCGGGCAGCAGCCCTTCGGAGGCGGCCGGGCCTCGGGCACCAACGACAAGGCGGGCTCCGCGCAGAACCTGTTGCGCTGGACGAGTGTGCGCTCGATCAAGGAGACGTTCGTGCCGCCGAAGAACCACACCTACCCGCACATGGGCTGACCCAGGACGCGAGGATCGACCGAGCGCCAGCGAGGGAGGACCGGAGCGTCCGTGGGGTCGGGCCACAAAGTGATGGGCTGACCCAGGACGCGAGGATCGACCGAGCGCCAGCGAGGGAGCACCGCGAGGAGGTGAGGACAGCGGTATGCCGCCGAGCTCGGCGGCATACCGGCGTCGGGTGCCGGGGCGGGGTGACTCAGGCGTTCTCGGTGAGCCAGGCTGTGCCGGTGCGCTGTTCGCCGCGGATCGCGTCGACGACGGCGGGAGCGGAGGCCTTCTCGACCTTGCCACCGAAGAGCGGGATGGAGGCCTTGAGATCCCCGACGATGGTGATCGTCGTGCCCGACCCACCGGAGGCCATGCGCACGGTGGCGTGCAGGGCCACGGGGGCGCCGGCGACCTCGACGGTGAGGGTGCCAGGACGCGCGCCGTCATCGGTGGGGGCGGCCCACACGTACGTCTCGGTGATGGCCAGACGGTTGCCGACGATCGACTTGGCGAAGTCGGGCAGGTCGTCCGTGGGTAGGTCGCGGTTGGTGACGATGCGCGCGCCGCCGGCGGACTCGGTGATGTCGACGCCGTGGCTCAGCGCCCCGGCCTCGGCGCACTTGCGCTCCTGGAAGGCCTCGGAGGTGAGCATGGTGAACACCGCCTGGGGGCCGGCCGGGTAGTCGATGGTCTCGGTGATCCTCATGGGCGACACGCTATGTCACCCGGTGCGCCCGGCGTCGCGCGCAAGGGGCGGCGCGCGGACGGGGCGGGCGCGGTCGCCCTCGTCAGGCTCCGGACCGCGCGTGCGCGGAGAGGCGCTGGAGTGTCGCCAGGGACGACTCGAGCTCCCGCCGCAGGCGGCCGAGTCCTCGTGTCCGCGACGCAGTGACGCGGTTGAGGCGCTCCTGCAGGCGTGCGCCCTCGGTCAGCCTCGTGCCGGGCTCGACGCGGCTCGGGGCCGGCGGCTCCACGACGTGGTGTCCCTCGACACGCAGGTCGGACCGTGCGGCCTCGTCCCCGAGACCCCGCAGCCGCGCGGCGTCCTCGGCGGTGTCGGCGGTCCACGCCTGCAGCGCCGCTCCGACCCGGTCGAGCTCGGCGGCCGTCCGACGCAGCAGGTCGCGCTCCTCCCGGGTCGGATCCGGCGTGCCGGACCGCGCCGCCCTCCGGGCCGCAACGGAGAGCCGTTCCTCGTGGTCGGCGAGCCGGAGGGCCTGGCTGCGAAGGGCGCCGCCGAGGGCGGAGACGCTGCCGGGGTCGGCCCGGGTCACGGGAGTGGCCCCTCCGTCCGCGACGGCGGGGACGGCAGGGACGGCAGGGACGGCAGGGACCGGGGCGCGCGCGTCTCGGTGACTGTCGTGTCACCAGTGTCGCGGCCGAGCTCGAGAAGCCGGTCCTCGAGCGCTCCCGACACGGCGCGCAGCGTGTCCGCGGCCTGCTCGACCCAGGCGTCCAGCACCGACTGCGTGGTGGCGTCACCGACCTCCGGCAGGTGCGAGAGCAGCTCCTGCGCCATCTCGCCGGTGGTGGACCGCGCTCTGGCCAGGCCCCGCAGACCCGCCGACGCGCCCGGGGACGCGGAGGGGATCCGGTCGGTCATGGGCACCACTCTAGGCAGGCGCGAGCGGCAGTCCGGGAAGTTCTCCACCGATGCGGGTGCGGGCCCGTGGCGTCATGGCGATAGGCTCACATCGTGAGATGTGCGTCACGACGCGGTGGCGCGCACGGGCCCACTGGTGAGGAATCGACAACCGCATGTCTGCGTCTCTCGAACAGTCTCGAACCGCCGTCCTGAAGGCCGCTGCGGCCTGCTCGGGTCCCGTACGAGGGCAGGGCGGACGCGCCCCCTCGAAGGCGGCGACCGCGGAGGCGCGGCGGCTGCTCACGTCGTACTTCAGGCTCGTCGCGACCGAGGACCTCATTGCGCGGAATGCCTCCGAGTTGGCTGCGATCACCTTGGGGCACAAGGCATTCGCCAAGGAACGGCCCGTGGGGACGAACATCGTCCGGGTCTTCAACCCGACGATGGACAGCGACGGCTGGGACTCGCCACACACCGTCGTGCAGATCGTCGTCGACGACATGCCCTTCCTCGTCGACTCCGTCGTGGCGGCCCTCGGCGGTTTCGACCGTGGAGTCCACCTGCTCATCCACCCGCAGATCACGGTGACCCGCACGGTCACCGGGACGTTGAAAACCATTGCGGCCGATGACGACCGGACCCGCCGCGGTGTGGTCGGGCACGTGCGTGAGTCGTGGATGCACCTCGAGATCGACCGCCTCCCCGACGCGTCGCTGCCCGACGTCGAGACCCGGCTGCACCAGGTGCTGGAGAACGTCCGCGACGCGGTCGAGGACTGGCCGAAGATGCGGGCCCACGCCCTGACCATCGCCACGACCCTCAAGCGGACCGCGCCTCCCGGGACGGACCCGCACCAGGCGCGCGAGGCGGGTCGCTTCCTGGAGTGGCTGGCCAGCAACAACTTCACCTTCCTCGGCTACCGGGAGTACTCCCTCACCCACGAGAAGGGCAAGAACATCTCGCGCCAGGTGCCGGGCACCGGTCTGGGTCTGCTGCGCTACGACCGACCAGCGGCGCGCAGCGGACTCGTCCTCACGCCGGCCGCGAGCCGGGCGGCTCGCGACACGACGATCCTCATCATCACGAAGGCCAACTCGCGGGCCACGGTCCACCGGGACGTCTTCCTCGACTACATCTCGATCAAGACCTTCGACGCGCGGGGGGAGTGCGTGGGGGAGCAGCGCTTCCTCGGGCTGTACGCCTCCGCCGCCTACAACGACGCGATCAGCGAGATCCCGCTCGTCGACGTCCGGGCGCAGGAGGTGTTGCAGCTCACCGGCCTCAGCCCCGAGAGCCACTCGGGCAAGGACATCCTCCAGATCCTGGAGACCTACCCGCGCGACGAGCTCTTCCAGACGAGCGCGGAGCAGCTCGCCGAGGTCGCGACGAGCGTCCTGCACCTTCAGGAGCGGCGCAAGACCAAGCTGTTCCTCCGACGCGACGAGTTCGGCCGCTTCATGTCGTGTCTCGTCTACCTTCCCCGCGACCGCTACAACACGACGGTGCGGCTGTGCATCGAGGCGATCCTGCTCGAGGCCTTCGGTGGGGCGAACATCGACAACACCACCCGGGTCAGCGAGTCGGTGCTCGCCCGGCTGCACTTCGTCGTGCGCATGCCGAGCGGCGTCGACATCCCCGAGGTCGACGCCGCCGCGGTCGAGCAGCGCATCATCGACGCGGCCCGGACCTGGGACGAGGACCTCTCCGAGGTGCTCAGCGTCGCGCGCGGCGCCGAGGGCGCGGCGCGGGCCATGGTGGCCTACGCCAAGGTCCTTCCCGAGGCCTATAAGGAGGACTTCGACGTCGCGACGGCCGCCGAGGACCTCGACCGGATCGACGCCCTCGACCGCGACGGCGTCGCCACGGCGCTGCACCTCTACCGGGACGCGGCCTCCGAGCTGCCGGGGGAGCGCCGGTTCAAGCTCTACCGCCACGCGGAGCTGTCGCTCACCGAGGTGCTCCCGCTCTTCACCCACCTCGGCGTCGAGGTCACGGACGAGCGCCCCTACGAGGTCCGCACCGGGCCCGAGAACCTGCTCCACATCTACGACTTCGGGCTTCGGGCCAACGCTGCGGCGTGGGGTTCCGGCACCGGTGCCGACGACGTGCGCGCGCGCTTCGAGGACGCCTTCCGTGCGGTCTGGGACGGGGCTGCCGAGTCCGACGGCTTCAACGCCCTTGTCCTGTCCGCCGGGCTCACCTGGCGTCAGGTCGTCGTGCTGCGCACGGTGGCGAAGTACCTGCGCCAGAGCGGCTCCACCTTCTCGCAGGACTACGTCGAGTCCGCGCTCGTCACTCATTCCGCGATCGCGCGCAGTCTCGTCGAGCTGTTCGAGGCGCGGTTCGACCCGGACGCGTTCCCCGACACCGGACCCGGCAGGGACAAGCGGGCGACCCGGCAGAAGGCCATCGTGACGCAGGTCAAGGAGGCTCTCGACGAGGTCGCCAGCCTCGACCACGACCGCATCGTGCGCGCCCTGCTCGGTGTCGTCCTCGCCGGCCTCCGGACGAACTTCTACCAGCCCGACGAGACGGGCGCGCTGAAGTCCTACGTCTCGCTCAAGCTCAACCCCAAGAAGGTGCCCGACCTCCCGGCCCCTCGCCCGATGTTCGAGGTCTGGGTCTACAGCCCCCGCGTCGAGGGCGTGCACCTGCGCTTCGGCAAGGTCGCCCGGGGTGGGCTGCGCTGGTCGGACCGACGGGAGGACTTCCGCACCGAGGTCCTCGGCCTCGTCAAGGCCCAGATGGTCAAGAACGCCGTGATCGTCCCGACCGGCTCCAAGGGCGGCTTCTACGCCAAGCAGCTGCCTGACCCCGCGGTGGACCGGGCGGCCTGGCTGGCCGAGGGCATCGCGTCCTACCAGCTGTTCATCTCCGGGCTGCTCGACCTCACCGACAACCTCGTCAGCGGCGCCGCGGTCCCGCCGGAGCGCGTCGTGCGGCATGACGAGGACGACACGTACCTCGTCGTCGCCGCAGACAAGGGCACGGCCAAGTTCTCCGACATCGCCAACGGCATCTCCGCCGACTACGGGTTCTGGCTCGACGACGCGTTCGCCTCCGGCGGCTCCGCCGGCTACGACCACAAGGGCATGGGGATCACGGCGCGCGGCGCCTGGGAGTCAGTCAAGCGACACTTCCGAGAGGCCGGTCTCGACACCCAGAGCGAGGACTTCACCTGTGTCGGGGTGGGCGACATGAGCGGTGACGTCTTCGGCAACGGCATGCTCCTGTCGGAGCACATCCGTCTCGTCGCCGCCTTCGACCACCGCCACATCTTCATCGATCCCGACCCCGACGCGGCGGCGTCCTTCGCCGAGCGGCGACGGATGTTCGACCTGCCGGGCTCGTCCTGGGCCGACTACGACTCCTCGCTCGTCTCGAAGGGCGGGGCGATCATCGATCGCGCGGCCAAGTCCGTCTCGATCACCGCCCAGATGATCAGCGCGCTCGGGCTGCGAGCCGGCACGAAGACCATGACCCCCGCCGAGCTGATGAAGGCGATCCTCCTCGCGCCGGTGGACCTGCTGTGGAACGGCGGCATCGGCACCTACGTCAAGGCGACGAGCGAGAGCAACGGCGAGATCGGGGACCGTGCGAACGACGCAATCCGCGTCAACGGGGCCGACCTCCGCTGCAGCGTCATCGGCGAGGGCGGCAACCTCGGGATGAGCCAGCTCGGACGCATCGAGGCCGCTCTGGCCGGAGTCCGGGTCAACACCGACGCCATCGACAACAGCGCGGGGGTCGACACCTCCGACCACGAGGTGAACATCAAGATCCTGCTCACCGAGCTGACCCGCTCCGGGGAGCTGACGCTGCGTCGTCGCAACACGCTGCTCGCGTCGATGACCGACGAGGTCGCCGAGCAGGTGCTGAGGGACAACTACGAGCAGAACGTCCTGCTCGGCAACGCCCGGGCCCAGCAGCACGAGATGTTGACGGTGCACGAGCGGCTGATCCAGTTCCTCGAGGAGAAGGGCGACCTCGACCGGGGCCTCGAGTTCCTGCCGACCGGTTCGGAGATCGTGCGCCGCCAGAAGTCGGGGCAGGGCCTGGTCTCCCCGGAGTTCTCGGTCCTCGTCGCCTACGCCAAGCTCTACCTGAAGAACCAGCTGATCACGACGAGCCTGCCCGACGACCCGTGGTTCGCCTCGACGCTCTCGGAATACTTCCCGAAGCCGTTGCGCCGCAAGTATGCCGACGAGATCGCCGCCCATCCGCTCCGCCGCGAGATCATCACGAACAGCGTCGCGAACTCGATGATCAACCGTGGCGGCATCACGTTCGCCTACCGCGCCGGGGAGGAGACCGGCGCCACCCCGGAGCAGGTCGCCCGGGCCTACGTCGTGTGCCGTGAGATCTTCGACCTCGCCGGCTTCGTCCGGGGCGTCGAGGCCACCGACAACGTCATCACGACGGCTGCCCAGACGGCGCTCTACCTGGAGTTCCGCCGCCTCATCGACCGGTCGGTGCGCTGGTTCCTCACGTCCCGCCCGGCCGTGCTCGACATCGCCGCCGAGGTGGCGCGCTTCCGTCCGGGGATCGAGGCGTATGCCGCTCGCATGCCGGAGGTGCTCCAGGGCACCGAGAGCACGCGGTTGCGGACCCGGACCCGCGAGCTGGAGGGCAAGGGCGTCCCCGAGGAGCTGGCCCAGCAGGCTGCCTCCCTGCTCGATGTCTACTCCCTGCTCGACTGCGTCGAGATCGCCAAGGACACGGGGGAGGAGCTCGACGACGTCGTCGGCGTCTACTTCCTCACCTCTGAGACGTTCTCGATCGACGCGATGCTCTCCCGCGTGACGATGCTCCCGCGCGACGACCGGTGGGACGCCTTGGCCCGCGGCGCGCTGCGGGACGACCTCTACGCCGTGCTGGAGAGCCTGGCCCGCTCGGTGCTCGAGGTGAGCCGGCGCGGGGACGAGGCCCCGGAGCGGATGGCGCAGTGGTCCGAGCTCAACGACGACGCACTGGCCCGGGCCCGCACCGCGCTCGGCGGCATCGAGCGGCTCTCGCACGCCGGAATCGCCGCGCTCTCGGTGGCGCTGCGCACGCTCCGGACCGTCACCAAACCGGCCTCCTCGAACGCACCGGTCTCGGTTGCTGCTCCGGAGCCGGACGGTGCGGTCCGGAAGCCTGCAGCCAGGAAGACCGCCACGACGGCTCCGATGAAGAAGGCAGCGGCGGCGGCGAAGAGGACCGCGGCGAAGAGGACCGCGACGAAGACGGCGGCGAAGACGGCGGCGAAGAGGACCGCGACGAAGACCGCGGCGACGAAGACCGCGGCGACGAAGAAGGCGGCGACGAAGACCGCGACCCGGGCGACGAAGAAGGTGCCGGCGAAGAAGAGCGCGGCCCGCCGGTAGGGCGGGGCAGCAGCAACCGAGGGGTCGCGCAATAGGCTCGGGGTGTGGCGACCCTCAGTGAACTGCTCCGTGGACGGACGAACCTGCCCGACCAGGACGTGGAGTGGCTCCACCTGCTCGTCGGCGACTGGCAGCTCGTTGCCGACCTGTCCTTCGCCGACCTCGTGCTCTGGGTGCACTCGACCAGCGACAGCTGGGAGGCGGTCGCTCACGTGCGGCCGACCACGGGCCAGCTCGTCTTCGTCGACGACCAGGTCGGCCGCATCGCCGACCATGGTCACACGAGGGAGCTCGTCGAGGAGTCGGCGCTCGAGCAGCGCATCCTCCGGGTGCGCCAGGCCAAGATCGTGCAGCCCAGCCTGCCGGACCAGTCCGTCCGTGAGGAGTACATCCCCGTCGTGCGTCAGGGGCGGGTGGTCGCGGTGCTGACCCGTCACACCAACCTCTGGACGACCCGAACGCCGAGCCGTCTCGAGCTGACCTACCTCGCCACCGCCGACGCCCTGTGTCGGATGGTGACGGGGGGCGAGTTCCCGCACGGGAGCGCCCCGACCGGGCTGCGTCGGGGCGCCCCCCGGGTCGGGGACGGTGTCATCCGTCTCGACGTCGACGGCATCGTCACCTATGCGAGCCCCAATGCGGTCTCTGCCCTGCACCGGCTCGGGCACCACGGCGAGGTCACCGGATCGAGCCTGGCCCAGGTCGTCACCGACAACGTCCGGGAGTCCCACCCGGTCGACGAAGGGCTGCCCCTCGTCGTCACGGGCCGCCAGCCGTGGCGCACGGAGGTGGTGGCCGGCGGGACGACGATCTCGATGCGGGCCATCCCGCTCACGGAGGCGGGTCAGCGTTTCGGCGCGATCGTGCTGCTCCGCGACGTCGGCGAGCTCCGGCGACGCGAACGGGAGTTGATGACGAAGGACGCGACGATCCGCGAGATCCACCATCGAGTGAAGAACAACCTCCAGTCGGTGGCTGCCCTGCTGCGCCTCCAGGGCCGGCGGGTCTCCGAGGGCGAGGCGCGAGAGGCCCTCAAGGAGGCGGAGCGCCGCGTCGGCACCATCGCGATGGTCCATGACCAGCTGAGCCAGGGCTTCGACGAGACCGTGGACTTCGACGCGATCGCCAAGCGGGGCCTCCGAGCGGTCGTCGAGGTCTCCGCCAACGGGGCAGACGTCCGCACCGTGACGAGCGGCTCCTTCGGCCGGTTGCGCGCCGAGGACGCCACGTCCCTCGCGATGGTGATGAGCGAGCTTGTCCAGAACTCCATCGAGCACGGCCTCGGGGACGGTGGCGGGGAGGTCCGCATCGGCGTCGAACGGCTGTCCGATGATCGCGGCCAGCCGATGGTCGTCGTGACGATCGACGATGACGGAGTCGGCATCGACCCCTCCCGACGACCCGGCTCGGGGCTGGGCACGCAGATCGTCCAGTCACTCGTGGCCGACCTCGGGGGGCGGATCACGTGGGAGGCACTGTCGCCCCGCGGCACCCGTGCGCGGTTCACCGCCAGCCTCCGTCCGGTCACCTGACCGGGCCCCCCAGGGGGCAGAGAGGGGGCAGAGGGGGCCGAGGGTGCGCCGAGCGAGCATCGGTCCCACGGCGACGGTGTGGTCAGGCGCTCGCCGCCCGGGCGTAGGCAGGCAAAAGCCCGGTGACGGGAGTCGTCACCGGGCTCGCGAGCTGTGCAGTCAGCCGGCCCGGCGGGCGCGGGCGTTGCGACGCTTGAGCGCCCGGCGCTCGTCCTCGGACAGGCCGCCCCAGACACCGGCGTCCTGCCCGCTCTCGAGTGCCCACTTCAGGCACGTGTCGATGACGGGGCAGGTTCGGCACACGGCCTTGGCCTCTTCGATCTGGAGGATCGCCGGGCCGGTGTTCCCGATGGGGAAGAACAGCTCGGGGTCGGCCTCCAGACAGGCAGCGCGGTCGCGCCAATCCATGTGGATCGTGCTCCTTCGTCTTCTCGATGGCACCGCCGGAAGGGTCTCGGAGGTGCAGGTGCTCGGCGCCAGCGTCGTTGTCGGAGCCATCTCAGTGCGTGTGTCCACGAGGGCAACGCCCTCTGGCCAACGAAAACGCGCACGAAGTTGTTCCGTACGCGTCACGGGCCAGGACCAGTGTGTCGGAGGTCTGACGCAGGATCAACAGCGCAAGCACAGGTCACACGGAGTGCACAGCGTATCTGCAGCGGGCTACCGGGCACATCCCGGGTGCCACCCGTCGGACGATCCTCAGTGTACCCATCGGTAGTCTGGCCTCGTGACCAGTGCCCCCCCGCCGCCCCCGCCGACCGGACCGGGCAGCGGTGCCGCCCCGCCGAGGGGTCGCGCGGCTGGGGTGTCGGCGGTCCTCGTCATGCTCGAAGCGCTCGTCCTGCTGGGCTTCGTCGTCTTCTACGGCTACGGGATCCTCTCGGGTGGGACCAGTGACGTGGTGCGGGCCGTGACCTCCGGGCTGCTGATCCTGGTCTTCGCCATCGGACTGCTCGTCGTCGCGCGTGGTTGGCTGCAGGGAAGGGACTGGCCGCGCACGCCGACAGTCCTGTGGAACGCCCTGCTCCTGCCGGTCGCGTGGAGCCTCTGGCAGTCCGAACGTCAGCCGCTCGCGCTGGCAGTGCTCGCGCTCGCCGGTATGTCGATCGTGGCAGCCCTCTCCGCGCCACCGCGCGACGGTAGGCGTGAGGCTCGTGATCGACACCTGACGGGTGAGGGCTCGGACCCGACCGAGCGCCCTGGCCCCTAGGGAAGACCGCCAGCGCTGCCGCCGTGCCGGGGGTCGGGTCGCGGGCACGTCGACGGGCCGACGGGCCGACGGGCTGACGATGCCGGCCGGTGCTCAGCTGAGGGACAGCCAGTCGTTCCAGCCGTTGTGCAGCACGAGCCAGGCGATGAGTCCGTAGCCGGCCTGCCCCGGGTGGGCCCGGTCGGGACTCGCGGCGAGATCGGCCATCCACTGGTCGTGCCCGACGAGCGGGCGGAAGCAGTCGACGTAGGTGATGCCCCGTCGCGAGCAGACATCCGCCTGCGCCTCGGCCAGGGCCTCGAGCCGGCGGTTGAGCTCGGAGTCGAGGCTGGGGGTCAGCCCCACCACGAACACCTTGACACCGGCGTTCGTCGCCTCGTCGATGACGTTGGCGAGGTTGAGACGTGAGCGGGCCATGGTCATCCCGCTGAGCACGTCGTTGGTGCCCACCGAGAGCACCATGCGCCGCTCGGACCGGCCGCGCCACCGCGGGTGACACTCGGCGACCCAGCGGGCGACGACGTCGCCGGAGGTGTTGCCGCGGATCCCGATGTTGTAGGCCGTGAGGTCCAGATCGGGGTGCTGCGTCCGCGCCACGACGCGACCGACCCAGCCCAGCCCCTTCGGGTCGCCGTAGCCGGCGGTCTGGGACCCACCGACGAAGACCATGCCCACGTCGCGGGTGCCGTCGGGAGCCGGCGCCTCGACAGATGGAGCCGGCCGCAGGTGCACCCCACCCAACGGGCCGGACGCGGGCGGGGGAGCGGCCCCGCCCGTCGCGCGCCCCTGCGGGGGGTCGGTCGTGAACTCGGTGTGGGCCACGGGGTAGGCCGGCCCCACGCCGTAGGGGATCTGCTCGGTCTCGTTGTCGGTCACGCGTTCAGTCCTCGTCGTCATCCAGTCGTGCCAGCCACGTCGCGAAGCGCTCCATCGGCACCTCGAACTCGGGGTTGAGGTCGACGAAGGTCCGCAGCTGCTCGGAGAGCCACTCGAGGCTCACCGACTCCTCGCCACGGCGACTCGCCAGCTCCTCGATGCCTCGGTCGGTGAAGTACACGCTCGGAGGCTATCGCGACTCGTGCGCGTTGCGGCGCAGGCAAGCCGGTCGGGCTGCGGTCGCCCGCACGATCGGCTCGTATGCCGCTGGGCCGCCGCCGGGTCAGGGCGCCCCACCGTGGTCGGCGGGCCCCCTGACCTGCTCGGCTCAGCGGCCGAAGGCCCGCTCGAACAGGTCCGCCTGCTCTGCCTGGTGCTTCTTCGACGATCCCGTGGCCGGTGACGCGGACGCCTTGCGCGCCACGACCCGCCACGGCCGGGACTCACCGAGCTCGATGAGGTCCTCGTGCAGCCACTGCGCCATGAGCGGCCAGGCGCCCTGGTTGCGCGGCTCGTCCTGAACCCAGACGAGGTCGGCGCCGGGGTAGCGGCCCACCGCGTCCCGGATCTCCTTCTCGGGGATGGGGTAGAGCTGCTCCACGCGGACGATCGCCGTCGAGGTGTCCTCGCGCTTGGCCCGCTCGGCGTCGAGGTCGTGCACGATCTTGCCCGAGGCGAGCAGGACCCGCGTCACGTCCTTGGTCACGCCCTCGTGGTCGGCGATGACGGGCTGGAACCCGCCCTCGGTGAAGGCATCCACGGGGCTGGCGGCGGCCTTGGACCGGAGCATCGACTTCGGGGTGAAGACGATGAGCGGAGTGCGAGGCCGGGAGTAGGCCTGACGACGGAGCAGGTGGAAGTACGACGCCGCCGTCGACGGGTAGGCGACGGTCATGTTGTTCTCGGCGCACAGCTGGAGGTAGCGCTCGATACGGGCCGAGCTGTGGTCCGGCCCCTGGCCCTCGTAGCCGTGTGGGAGCAGGAGGACGACCGAGCTGCGCTGGCCCCACTTCTGCTCGGAGCTGGAGATGAACTCGTCCACGATCGTCTGGGCGCCATTGCCGAAGTCACCGAACTGGGCCTCCCAGAGCACGAGGGCATCGGGACGCTCGACGGAGTAGCCGTACTCGAAGCCCATGGCGGCGAACTCCGACAGGAGCGAGTCGTAGACCCAGAAGCGGGCCTGTCCCTCGCCGAGGTAGAGCAGCGGGGTCCACTCCTCCGCGGTCTGCTTGTCGATGAGCACCGCGTGGCGCTGCACGAACGTGCCCCGGCGGCTGTCCTGTCCGGCGAGCCGGACGGGAGTCCCCTCCTTGAGAAGCGTGCCGAACGCGAGCAGCTCGGCCATCGGCCAGTCGATCCCACCCTCTCGGGTCATCTGAGCCCGCCGCTCCATGAGCTGGCCGAGCTTGGGGTGGATCGTGAAGCCCTCCGGCGGGCTGGCGAACGTCGTGCCGATGTGTTCGAGCTCGCTCGCGGGCACGCCGGTCTTCGACGCGGAGCGCCGCGGTGAGGTGTCGTCCTGCACCTGCGCGGACGGCTTCTCCAGGCCGGCGTTGTCGGGGGCGTCGGAGTCGCTGTGCGAGTCGCGACGCGGGGCGTCCTGGCCCTTCGTCGCCTCCTTCGTCTCGATGAAGACGCGCTCGAGCTGGATCTGGTAGTCCCGCAGGGCCACCTCGGCGTCCTCGACGCTGATGTCGCCACGGCCGATGAGCGACTCGGTGTAGAGCTTGCGGACCGAACGCTTGGCCTCGATGAGGTTGTACATCAGCGGCTGGGTCATCGAGGGGTCGTCACCCTCGTTGTGCCCGCGACGGCGGTAGCAGACCATGTCGACGACGACGTCCTTGTTGAACTCCTGGCGGAAGTCGTAGGCGAGCTCGGCGACCCGGACGCACGCCTCGGGGTCATCCCCGTTGACGTGGAAGATCGGTGCCTGGATCATCCGGGCGACGTCGGTGGAGTAGACCGACGAGCGCGACGAGCTCGGCGAGGTGGTGAAGCCAACCTGGTTGTTGATGACGACGTGGATCGTGCCGCCCGTGCGGTAGCCGCGCAGCTGGGAGAGGTTGAGGGTCTCCGCGACGACGCCCTGGCCCGCGAACGCGGCGTCACCGTGCATGAGCACGGGGAGGACGGTGAAGTCCTGTCCGGCGAGGTTGAGCCGGTCCTGCTTGGCGCGCACGATGCCCTCGAGGACCGGGTTGACGGCCTCGAGGTGCGACGGGTTGGCGGCGAGGTAGACCTTGGTCTGGGTGCCGTCCTCGGCGATGAACTCGCCCTCGGTGCCGAGGTGGTACTTCACGTCGCCGGAACCCTGGACCGACTGCGGGTCCTGCTTGCCCTCGAACTCGCGAAAGATCTGGCCGTAGGACTTGCCGGCGATGTTGGCCAGCACGTTGAGCCGGCCCCGGTGCGGCATACCGATGCAGACCTCGTCGAGGCCCTCGCTCGCCGCCCGGCAGAGGATTCGGTCGAGCAGCGCGATGACGGACTCGCCACCTTCGAGGGAGAAGCGCTTCTGCCCGACGAACTTGGTCTGGAGGAAGGTCTCGAAGGCCTCGGCCGCGTTGAGCCGACGCATGATGCGCATCTGTTCGTCGCGGTTCGTCTTGGAGAACGGACGCTCGACCTTCTCCTGGATCCACCTGCGCTGCTCGGGGTCCTGGATGTGCATGTACTCGATGCCGACGGTGCGGCAGTAGGAGTCACGCAGGATGCCGAGGATCTTGCGGAGCTTGAGGAAGGGGAACCCGCCGAACCCGCCCGTGGCGAAGGTCCGGTCGAGGTCCCACAGGGTCAGGCCGTGGGTCGTCACGTCGAGGTCGTGGTGGTGACGCTGCTTGTACTCCAGCGGGTCCGTGTCGGCCATCAGGTGGCCGCGGACGCGGTAGGCGTGGATGAGCTCCTGGACGCGCGAGACCTTGTCGATGTCGTCGTCGTGCGAGGAGTCGACGTCCTGGACCCAGCGGATCGGCTCGTAGGGGATCCGCAGCGACTCGAAGATCTCGTCGAAGAAGCGGTTCTCCCCGAGCAGGAGCTGGTGGATGATCCGCAGGAAGTCGCCGCTCTGGGCGCCCTGGATGATCCGGTGGTCGTAGGTCGAGGTGAGCGTGAGGATCTTGCTCACCGCGTTGCGGTTGAGCGTCTCGGTGCTCGCGCCCTGCCACTCGGCCGGGTAGTCGAGCGCCCCGACGCCGATGATCGTGCCCTGGCCCTTCATCAGGCGCGGCACGGAGTGCACGGTGCCGATCCCGCCGGGGTTGGTCAGCGAGATCGTCGTGCCCTGGAAGTCGGTCACGGTCAGCTTGTTGTCGCGGGCCTTCTTGACCATGTCCTCGTAGGCGGTCCAGAAGTGGACGAAGTCCATCTCCTCCGCCGACTTGATGGAGGGCACGACGAGGGTGCGTGAGCCGTCGGGCTTCTGCAGGTCGATCGCGAGACCGAAGTTGACGTGTGCCGGCTGGAGCAGGGCAGGCTTGCCGTCCTTCTCGATGAAACCGTTGTTCATCGCAGGCATCAGCCCGAGGGCCTTGACCATCGCGTAGCCGATGATGTGCGTGAAGGACACCTTGCCGCCGCGCGACCGGGCCAGGTGGTTGTTGATGACGACCCGGTTGTCGATGAGCAGCTTGGCCGGCACGGCCCGGACGCTCGTCGCGGTCGGGACGGTCAGCGAGACCTCCATGTTGGCCACGACCCGCGAGGGCGCGCCGCGCAGGGGGGTCACGACGTCGTCGTTGACCGGACCGGTGCCCTTGACCGCGGGGATGTCACGCGGTTTCGGGGCGGGCGCCTCGGGCGCCGGGGTGCTGGCCGTTGACGCGTCCTTCTTCGGGGCCGCTGTCGTGGTGTCGTCCGCCTTGGCCGGAGTCGCCTTCGTGGCGGTGCCCGTCGAGCCGTTGCTCGACGTGGGCGTGCCCGACGCGCTCTTCGCAGTGCTCGTCACGCGTGGCGGCGCGGGGGCGACCTTCGGCATGTGTCCGGGGGTGCTGGCCCCACTGCTGCCGTTCGCCGGCGAGGAGGTGGAGGTGGAGGTGCGCTTCGCCGTCGTGCCGTTGGCCTCGTGGGCCGTCGTCCCCGTGCTCTCGCCGCCGTCAGCCGCAGGGCTCATGTCCTTGGGCTCGTAGTCTCGGAAGAACTCCCACCAGGCACGGTCGACCGACTGCTTGTCGGTCAGGTACTGCTGGTAGAGCTCGTCGATGAGCCATTCGTTCGGCCCGAAATCTGCCATCGGGTCGCCGGAC
>JBBRGO010000013.1:0-25093 GCA_038224055.1 Actinomycetales bacterium | reverse complement strand
GGCGGGCGGCGGCTCCTCGCCGACGGCCACGACCTCGTTCTCGTACGGGGCCGGTGCGGTGAGGCCGAGCTCCTCGTCGGTCGGGTCGTTGGGGTGCGCGACGTCGTCGCCGCGCAGCAGTGCGAGAGTCTGGTCGAGGTCGTCGGGGCGGACGAGGACGTCGCGCGCCTTGCTGCCCTCGCTCGGGCCGACGATGCCTCGCGACTCGAGCAGGTCCATCAGCCGGCCCGCCTTGGCGAAACCGACCCGCAGCTTGCGCTGGAGCATCGAGGTCGAGCCGAACTGCGTCGTGACGACGAGCTCGGTCGCCTGGAGCAGCACGTCGAGGTCGTCCCCGATGTCGTCGTCCATCTGCTTCTTCGGCGCCGTGACGATGACGTCCTCGACGTAGTTGGGCTTGAGCTGCGTCGTCACGAACTTGACGACCTCGTGGATCTCCGACTCGTTGACCCAGGCGCCCTGGACGCGCATCGGCTTGCTCGCGCCCATCGGCAGGAAGAGCGCGTCACCCTGGCCGATGAGCTTCTCGGCGCCGGGCTGGTCGAGCACGACCCGGGAGTCGGCCAGCGAGCTCGTCGCGAAGGCCATCCGTGAGGGCACGTTGGCCTTGATGAGGCCGGTGACGACGTCCACCGACGGACGCTGCGTCGCGAGCACGAGGTGGATGCCGGCGGCGCGGGCGAGCTGGGTGATCCGGACGACCGACTCCTCGACGTCCCTCGGGGCGACCATCATCAGGTCGGCGAGCTCGTCGACGACGATGAGCAGGTAGGGGTAGGTCGTCAGCTGGCGCTCCGAGCCCGGGAGCGGCTTGACCTTGCCCGCGCGCACCGCCTTGTTGAAGTCGTCGACGTGCTTGAAGCCGAAGGCCGCGAGGTCGTCGTAGCGCTGGTCCATCTCCTTGACGACCCACGCGAGAGCCTCCGCGGCCTTCTTGGGGTTGGTGATGATCGGTGTGATCAGGTGCGGGATGCCCTCGTAGGCGGTGAGCTCGACCCGCTTGGGGTCGACGAGGATCATCCGCACCTCCTCCGGGGTGGACCGCATGAGGCTCGAGGTGATCATCGAGTTGACGAAGGAGCTCTTGCCCGAGCCGGTCGCTCCCGCGACGAGCAGGTGGGGCATCTTCGCGAGGTTGGCGATGACGTACGCGCCCTCGACGTCCTTGCCGACGCCCATCACCATCGGGTGCTCGTTGCCGCGTGCGGTCTGGCTGCGCAGCACGTCACCGAGGGAGACGTTCTCGCGGTCGAGGTTGGGGATCTCGATGCCGATGGCGGACTTGCCCGGGATCGGGCTGAGGATGCGCACGTCGGCCGAGGCGACGGCATACGCGATGTTCTTCGAGAGAGCGGTGACGCGCTCGACCTTGGTGCCCGATCCGAGCTCCACCTCGTAACGGGTGACCGTCGGCCCACGGGTGAAGCCGGTGACGGCCGCGTCGATGTCGAACTGGTCGAAGACCCCCGTGAGCGACTCGACGACACGGTCGTTGGTCTCGCTGCGCGTCTTGTGGGCCGGCCCGGGGGTGAGCATCGCGTGGTCGGGCAGGCGGTAGGTGACATCGCCCTCGAGGGAGAGCTGCAGGGCCCGTGCCGGGAGGTCGGACATCGGCGGTGGGACGAGCTCGGCCTTCGGCCCGATGGAGCTCGCCGGCGGAGCGCCGTGGGTCTTGGGGTCGGTCGCGTCGACGCCCCTGCGTCCGCCGGGCCGTGGGGCGAGGACCCCGGGCTCGGTGGGCCGCTTCTCGCCCGGGCGGGGCCCGCCGGAGGGCGAGCCCGCCGCGGCGGCCTCGGCTGCCTCGGCGTCGGCGATGACCTGCGCCGCCTGGCGGAAGGCCTCGTCCCCGTCGCGCTCCGAGAGATCGACCGCCTGCCGGCGCGCGCGCTTGGCGGGCTTGCCGGCCGGCCGCTCCGGGTCGAGCTCCTCGTCGTCGTGCTCGTCCTCGGGATCGCGTCGGAGCACGAGGGAGCGCAGCTGGCGCAGGCGCTCGGGGATCATCGTCACCGGGGTCGCGGTGAGCACGAGCAGCCCGAAGATGCCGAGCAGGACGAGCAGGACGAGGGCTCCGTAGGACGAGATCGCCGCGGCGAGGGGGCTCGAGGCGAGGAAGCCGAGGATCCCCCCGGCCGCCCGCATCGGCTCCGCGCCCTCGGGCGGGTTGGGGATACCGGCGTCGAGGTGGGCCAGCCCGCAGGCGGAGAAGGTCAGGGCGAGGAGCCCCACCACGACACGGTTCGTCGTGCCGTCGTCCTGTGGGGCGCGCATCAGCCGGAGCCCGAGGGCGAGCAGGACGAGCGGGACGGCATACGCCACCCTGCCGAAGGTGCCGGCCACGACGGCGTGCACGACGTCGCCGAAGGTCCCGGAGACCCCCCACCACTCACGGGCGGCGATGACGACGGCGAGCGCGAGCAGCGTGAAGCCGAGACCGTCGCGGCGGTGCTCCGGCTCGAGCTCCATCGCGCTGCTCCCGACCCGGCGCACGGCTCCGCCCGCGACGTGCGAGACGCCCATCCAGGTGCTGCGCACCGCCCGGAGCGGCAGCGGCAGACCGCCGCCCCGGGCCTTGGTCGTCGCCGGGGTCTTGGCGGTCTTCGGCGCCGCGCTGCGGGCAGAGGGCTTGCGCGCGGCGGGCCGGCTGCCACGGGCGGCTGCGGGGCGGGCAGCGGCGGGACGCGAGGCGGCACCGGCCGATGACGCCTTGGCCCGACCTGATGCGGTCGGGCCGGAGCGTGGGCTGTTGGACGGACGAGTCGCCATGGTGGCACCGTAGTTGACCGTCACGCTGAACTCACGCGTCACACGCGCAACAGCGCGGATCGGTTGAGGAGTCGGGCGCGCGACGGCGGGCTCCCCGTGGACCCGGCCCGCGCGTCGCCCCGGGCGTCTCACCCCGGTGTCTCACATCTCGGGCGGGCCAATCCGGAGTGTGGACATGAGCAGAAGCGGGACCCTATGGTCGGCGCAGGTCATGAGTGCCAGTGACAAGCCCCGGCTCGCTGGTCAGCAACCCTCCTCCGCGGTGGGGTGCTCCGGGTGACGACCCGGCCGTCCCCTGGCGCAGGTGCGTGAGGGAACGGCAAGCGCGGACCTGCACCCGGTGGGTCCCCTCACCCTGGAGCCCTCCCATGCCCGTCCTGCCCGTCACCTCTTCGCGCTGCTCCGACGCCCCGCTCGCTCTGCGCGCCCGGGCCCTGCACGTCGCCACCGCCGCGGACGCCCGGCCAGACGCCCGGCCAGACGCCCTGCCCTCCGTCGTGGGTGCCGGGCTCTGCGTGCCGACCCTCGCCGGTCCGACGCCCTTCGCCAACCTCGACCACGCCGCCTCGACGCCGGCCCTCACCGTCGTTCGGGACGCCGTGGACCGCGCCCTCGAGACCTACTCCTCCGTGCACCGGGGCGCCGGCCACACCTCGCGCCTGACGAGCGCCTGGTACGAGCAGGCCCGCGAGGAGGTGGCACGCTTCGTCGGCGCCCGGAAGAGCGACACCGTCGTGTTCACCCGCTCGACGACCGACTCCTGGGCGCTGCTCTCCAAGGCGCTGCCGACCGGCACGACGGTCTTCGTCTTCGGGACCGAGCACCACTCGACCCTGCTGCCCTGGGGTTCCTCGCGGACCGTGCGCCTGGCCATCCCTCGTTCCGTCGAGGATGCCGTGGACCTCCTCGACGAGGCGCTCACCGCCCACCCGGCGCAGCACCGGCTCGTCGTGGTCGCCGCGGCCTCGAACGTCACCGGCGAGGTGTGGCCCGTCGAGCGCCTCGCTGCGCTGGTGCACGAGCACGACGCCCGGCTCGCCGTCGACGCCGCCCAGCTCTCGGCCCACCGCCCCGTCGACCTGTCCGCGTGGGACGCCGACTACGTCGCGTTCTC
Organism: Actinomycetales bacterium; assembly: GCA_038224055.1. GTDB lineage: Bacteria > Actinomycetota > Actinomycetes > Actinomycetales > Dermatophilaceae > JBDSSS01. The sequence goes on along the minus strand of JBBRGO010000013.1, from coordinate 21,216 downwards.
GGGCCACAAGACGTACGCGCCGTACGGCGCCGGCGTCCTCGCCGGCCGCAGCGACTGGCTCGACGCCGGCACGCCCTACCTCGCCGGCGGCGGTGCGACGGCGCAGGTCACCAAGGAGTCGACGACCTGGGCGACGGGGTCGGCGCGGCACGAGGGCGGTAGCCCCAACGTCGTCGGCGCCATCGCGCTCGCCGCGGCGTGCGCCACGATCGACGCGCACCGTGCCGCCATCGAGCAGCACGAGGCCACCCTGCTCGCCGTGCTGCGTGAGGGGCTCGAGCAGGTCGAGGGCGTCGAGGTGCTCTCGATCTTCGGTGCCGCGCACGACCGGGTCGGCGTCGTCGCGTTCACGGTGGCGGGCTGGGACTCCTCGCTCATCTCTCAGGTCCTCTCGGTCGAGCACGGCATCGGGGTGCGCGACGGCAGGTTCTGTGCGCACGTCCTCGTCGACGAGCTGCTCGCCGACCCGTCCGACGAGCGCCCGAGCACGGCGGTTCGCGCGAGTGTCGGCCTCGGCTCGACGGCGGAGGGCGTCGACCGGCTCGTCACCGGCATACGTGCCCTCGTGGAGCACGGCACCACCGCCACGTGGACCCGGGGCGACCGCGGCTGGGTCGTCGAGGGCGAGGACCCTCGCGACGTCGAAGCCGTCCGGCCCTGGTGACCCGCCACCACTGACGCCGCCGCGGCTAGAGAACGTGCGGCCGGCGGGGGGCGGTCACGGCTGGGGCAGGGCGTATGCCGCCCACACGGCCGCATGGTCGGTGCCGTGCATCGCCACCTGCCCGGCCTCGACGAGCGTGAGCCCGCGGCTGAGCAGGTGGTCGAGCTGGACGTATGCCGGCAGCCGCTGGCCCGCGAAGGGCCAGGTCCGCACCCAGCCCTGCCCAGCCGCCCGCTGCGCGTCCACGGTCCCGTCGGCGACCGCGCGGAACCCGGGGTGCCCGGCCGAGGAGTTGAAGTCACCGGCGAGGACGAAGGCCTCACCGCCGGGTTGGCGTTCGCGCCAGCCCTGCAGTGCCAGGAGGCTGGCCCGCCACTGCCCCATCGTCGTCGGGAGCGGCGACATCGCGTGGACCGCCTTGAGCCGGACCCGTTCGCCGCTCACGGAGACCGCCACCTCCGGCTGACGGTTCGCGGTGTGCTCGAGGGACCCGTCGTCCCCGGGGTCGACCGGGCTGAGGGGGTAGCGCGACCACACGAGGGTCCCGGTGGACGAGTCCACCTCGGCCTGCCCCTCGCGCGAGGTGAAGTAGGCGTCCGCGCCCTCGGCGTCCAGCCGCTCGACCTCGGCCGGGGTCACCTCCGTGAGGACGAGGACGTCGACGCCGTGCTCCCGCACCGCCGCCATCAGCTGCTCGGCATCGGCCTGTCCGAGCTTGAGATTGGCCGCCATGACCGTGAGGTCGTGATCAGCCCCGGGGCTCGCGTGCGAGATGAAGACCGGCCCCGCGACCACGCCGGCGACCGCGACGGCGAGACCGACCGGCACGAGCATCCACCAGCGCCGGAGCACCAGGGTGGCGAGCAGGAGCAGCACGAGCGCCAGCACGACGAACGGGCCGGTCGTCTGGAGCACGACGACCGGTCGGCTCGTCACGTCGAGCAGCGACACGCCCGCGACGAGGCCGAGCGCCACCAGGGCCGTCGCGATCGCGAGGTCGAGCAGTCGACGCATCCTCAGGCCTGCAGGACGACCGGGATGATCATCGGCCGACGACGGATCTTGCCGCCGACCCACGAGCCCAGGGTGCGGCGGATGACCTGCTGGAGCTGGTGGTCGTCCCGGACCCCGTTGGCGACGGCCTCCTCGATCGCTGCGGCGACGCGCGGGATGACCTCGTCGAAGACCACCGCGGCCTCGACGAAGCCCCGGGCCGTGATCTCCGGACCCGAGGCGATCCTGCCCGTCGCGGCGTCGAGCACGACGATGCAGGTGATGAAGCCCTCGTCGCGCAGGATCCGCCGGTCCTTGAGCAGTGCCTCGTCCGTGCCGCCGATGTTGCTGCCGTCGACGTAGGTGTAGCCGCACTCGATGACGCCGACGACCGAGGCGACCCCGTCGACGAGGTCGACGACGACGCCGTCCTCGGCGAGCAGCACGTTCGCCTCGGGCACCCCGCTCTGGACGGCGAGCCGGGAGTTGGCATACAGGTGGCGCCACTCGCCGTGCACGGGCAGGACGTTGCGCGGCCGCACGATGTTGTAGCAGTAGAGCAGCTCGCCCGCGCTCGCGTGGCCGGAGACGTGCACCTTCGCGTTGCCCTTGTGGACGACGTCGGCGCCGAGCCGCATGAGGCCGTTGATGACGCGGTAGACGGCGTTCTCGTTGCCGGGGATGAGGCTGCTGGCGAGCAGCACCGTGTCACCCGGTCCCACGTCGATGCGGTGCTCCCGGTTGGCCATGCGCGACAGGGCCGCCATCGGCTCCCCCTGGGAGCCGGTGCAGACCAGCACGATCTGGTCATCACGCAGCGAGTCGAGCCGCTTGATGTCGACGAGGATGCCGTCGGGCACGTGGAGGTAGCCGAGCTCGGCGGCGATCCCCATGTTACGCACCATCGACCGCCCGACCATCGCGACCTGGCGGCCGGCCTTCTCCGCCGCGTCGAGCACCTGCTGCACCCGGTGCACGTGGCTGCTGAAGCAGGCGACGATGACCCGTCGCTCGGCGTGCCGGAAGACCTTTTCGATGGCGGGGGCGATCTCGAGCTCCGGCGTCGTGAAGCCCGGGACGTCGGCGTTCGTCGAGTCGGTGAGGAAGAGGTCGACCCCCTCCTCGCCGAGCCGGGCGAAGGCCCGCAGGTCGGTCAACCGCCCGTCGAGGGGCAGCTGGTCCATCTTGAAGTCGCCGGTGTGGAGCAGCGTGCCGGCCTCGGTGCGCACGAAGACGGCGAGCGCGTCCGGGATCGAGTGGTTCACGGCCACGAACTCGAGGTCGAAGACCCCGAGCTTCTCGCGCTGGCCCTCGCGGACCGTCAGGGTGACGGGCCGGATCCGGTGCTCCTTGAGCTTGGCCTCGACGAGGGCCAGCGTCAGCGTCGAGCCGATGAGCGGGATGTCGCCCCTGAGCCTGAGCAGGTAGGGAACCGCGCCGATGTGGTCCTCGTGACCGTGGGTCAGCACGATCGCCTCGATGTCGCCCAGCCGGTCGGCGATCGACGAGAAGTCGGGGAGGATGAGGTCGACTCCGGGGTGGTGGTCCTCGGGGAAGAGCACACCGCAGTCGATGACGAGCAGGCGTCCCTTCGTCTCGAGGACTGCCATGTTGCGGCCGACCTCTCCGAGCCCGCCGAGCGCGACGACGCGAAGTCCGTTGTCGGGCAGTGCTGGTGGGGCGGAGAGCTCGGGGTGAGGATGGCTCACGGGTGTCCTGTCAGTCGGTGGTGACGGTGCTGGGGGCGTCGAGGGCGTCGCGCACCAGCGCGGTCTGCTCCTCGTCCGCCGCCACAAGCGGCAGCCGCACGGCTGCCGACGCGATGATGCCCTGGTGCACGAGGGCCGCCTTGGCCATGATCGCGCCCTGGGTGACGTTCATGATGGCCTCGACGGTCGGTGCGAGCGCGCGGTGGATCGCCCGGGCGTCGTCCCAGCGACCGTCGAGCACCGCGTCGGCCATCGCGCGGTATGCCGCTGGGCTCACCTGGGAGGTGACGCCGACGAAGCCGACGGCGCCGTTCGCGAAGTGGCTCAGGTTGGCGGCGTCGTCGCCGGAGTACCACTGGAGGTCGGTGCACTGCATCAGCTCACCGGCCAGCCAGAGGTCGGCCCGGGCATCCTTGACGGCGACGATCCGGTCGTGCTCGGCGATGCGGAGGTAGGTCTCCCGCGCGATCGCGATCCCGGAGCGCCCGGGGATGTCGTAGACCATGACCGGAAGTGACGTCGCGTCGGCGGCGGCGGTGAAGTGGGCGACGAGCCCGGCCTGTGGCGGCTTGCTGTAGTAGGGCGTGACGACGAGCAGCCCGTGGGCGCCGGCCCGCTCCGCCTGCCGAGCGAGTTCGATGGTGTGCGCGGTGGCGTTGGTGCCGACCCCGGCGATGACGACGGCTCGGTCTCCCACGGCGTCGACGACGGCCCGGAGCACCTGCTCCTTCTCCACGTCGCTCGTCGTCGGCGACTCCCCCGTCGTGCCGGAGACGACGAGGCCGTCGTGACCGGCGTCGACGAGGTGGCCGGCGACCCGCTGGGCGGCATCGAGGTCGAGGGTGCCGTCCGGGTGCATCGGCGTGACCATCGCCGAGAGGACCCGACCGAACGGGGGTGCGTCTGCCATGGGGGCTAGATTAGCGCCGACCGGGCCGGCCCCCGCCGCGCACTCGCCGGGCGGACGATCCCCGTGGGGACGTCCCCGGCGGTGCCGTCCCACCGGCTCAGGGATGCCGCTCCCAGGTGGTCCAGGCGAAGCCCTCCCCCGGCACGACCTGCGTCCGGTCCCAGGTCGACTCGTCGATCTCCGGGAAGGTCACCGACCCCCGGGGCGCGAGGTCGACCTCCGTGACGAGGAGTCGAGCGGCATACGGCATGGCCTCCCGGTAGATCTCCCCCCCGCCGACGACGAAGGCGAGCCCGTCGTCGGCGACGAGCTCCAGGGCCTGCTCGAGCGAGTGAGCCGTCTCGACGCCCGGGCGGGTCCAGCCCGACTGGCGGGTGACGACGATGCTGCGCCGGCCCGGGAGGACGCCGATGCTCTCGAAGGTGCGCCGCCCCATGATCATCGGGTGGCCCAGCGTCGTGCGCTTGAAGTACCGGAGGTCCTCGGGCAGGTGCCAGGGCATCCCGGCGCCGTCGCCGATGACGCCGTTGCGACCGACGGCGGCGATCATCACGATGGTCGTCATGGGCGCGACGCGGTCTCAGACGGCGATCGGGGCACGGATGCCCGGGTCGCTCACGTAGTCGACGAGCTCGAAGTCGTCGAGGTCGAAGGCGTCGATCGTCGTCTTGCCGGGCGTGATCCGCATGGTCGGCAGCGGGTGCGGTGTGCGGCTGAGCTGGAGCCGGGCCTGGTCGACGTGGTTGAGGTAGAGGTGGGCGTCGCCGAGCGTGTGGACGAACTCCCCCGGCTCGAGGTCGGTCAGACCGGCGATCATCTGGGTCAGCAGCGCGTAGGAGGCGATGTTGAAGGGCACGCCCAGGAAGATGTCGGCGCTGCGCTGGTAGAGCTGGCAGGACAGCCGCCGACGTCCGCTCGGCCCGGGGGGCGAGACGTAGAACTGGAACATCGCGTGACAGGGCGGCAGGGCCATGTCGTCGACGTCGGCGACGTTCCACGCAGAGACGATGAGGCGCCGGGAGTCGGGGTTGGTGCGGATCTGGTCGATCACCTTGGCGATCTGGTCGACCCGGCGTCCGTCGGGGGTGGGCCAGGAGCGCCACTGGTAGCCGTAGATCGGGCCGAGGTCACCGTCGGCCCCGGCCCACTCGTCCCAGATCGAGATGCCGCGCTCGTTGAGCCAGCCGACGTTGGTCTCCCCGCGCAGGAACCACAGCAGCTCACCGATGATCGAGCGCAGGTGCAGCTTCTTCGTCGTGACGACGGGGAACCCATCGGCGAGGTCGAAGCGCATCTGGTGACCGAAGACGCTCAGCGTGCCCGTGCCGGTCCGGTCGGACTTCTGCTGCCCGTGGGTCAGGACGTGGTCGAGGAGATCGAGATACTGCCGCACGTCGGCAGCCTAGCCGCACCGGCTCGGCGGCCCCGTGTGCACTATCGCCGGGGCCCGGCACACCGGCTCGTCAGGCGTCGTAGTCGAGCGTCACCTCGTCGGTGACCGGGTGGCTCTGGCACGCGAGCACGATGCCTGCGGCCACCTCCTCCGGCTCGAGCGCGTAGTTGCGGTCCATCCGCACCTCGCCCGACACGAGCCGGGCCCGGCAGGTGCCGCACACCCCGCCCGTGCACGAGTAGGGCGCATCCGGCCGGGCCCGCAGCGTCGCGGCGAGCACGGTCTCGTCCCGGGAGGGCATCGGGATCACCGTCGTGCGCCCGTCGAGGTTGACCGTCACGGTCGCCTCGGGCGGAGCGGTCTCGTCGACGACGACGCGGCGCACCGGCGCGGTCCCGTCGTCGACGTGGAAGATCTCGTGGTGGACGTGGCGCGGGTCGACGCCACGCTCGGTGAGCAGCTCCTGGGCCCCCGTCACCATCGCGAACGGGCCGCAGAGATACCACTCGTCGACCTGACCGACCGGCACGAGGGTGGCGAAGATCCGCTCGAGCCGGTCCCGGTCGAGCCGGCCGTGGAAGAGCTCGACGTCCTGGGCCTCCCGCGAGAGCACGTGGACGAGGTGGAAGCGACCGGGGAAGCGGTTCTTGAGGTCCTCGAGCTCCTCGAGGAACATGATCGAGCTCGTCCGCCGGTTGCCCAGCAGCAGCGTCGCGCGCGAGCCCGGCTCCTCCTCGAGGGCGGTCGTGAGCAGGGCGAGCACGGGGGTGATCCCCGAGCCCGCCGCGACGGCGACGTGATGGCGTATGCCGCTGGGCGCGGTCGCGCAGGTGAACGACCCGAGCGGGGTCATCACGTCCACGACGTCACCGGCGGCCACGTGGTCGTTGAACCAGGTCGACATCCGACCCTCCGGCACCCGGGCCACGGCCACGCGACGACGCAGCCGCTGTCCCGCGGCGGAGCGCGACTGGCAGATCGAGTACGACTGGCGCACGTCCTGCCCTCCGATGGTCGCCCGGACGGTGAGGTGCTGGCCGGGCTCGAAGGCGTAGTCGGTCTCGAGCTCGGGCGGGACGACGAACGTCACGGCGACGGCGTCGTCGGTGAGACGCTCGACGTCGGCGACCTCGAGCGGGTGGAAGCGCGCCCGGTGTCGGGCCGCAGCCGATGGGGCGGCGGCCTCGGTCCGGTCGGGGCTCGTGCTGGTGCTGGTGTCGGTCATCCGGGTCCTAGATCGCCTTGAACTCGTCGAAGGGCTCGCGGCACACGTCGCAGCGCCGCAGCGCCTTGCACGCGGTCGAGCCGAAGTGGGCCAGCTCGGTCGTCTCGGTCGAGCCGCAGCGCGGGCAGGCAACGACGTGGAGCGAGAGCGTCACCGGCACGGGGCCGGCGGTGTGGTCCGGCACCGACCCGGGTGGGGCGATCCCGAAGCGGTGCAGGGCGTCCCGGCCCTCCTGCGTCATCCAGTCGGTCGTCCAGGCCGGGGCCAGCCGGGTGCGGACCTCGGCGGCATACGACAGGCTCCCGGCCTCGAAGCGGATCCGGTCGGCGATCGCCTCCATCGCGGGGCAGCCGGAATAGGTCGGGGTGATCGTCACGACGACCGTCCGCGCGTCTTCGTCGACGTCGACCCCGCGCAGGATTCCCAGATCGGCGATCGAGATGACCGGCACCTCCGGATCCGGGATCAGCGAGATCGCCTGCGCAACAGGCGAGTCGAGGACCACGGGGCTGAGGCTGGTCACCAGCTCGCTCCGGGGTGGGACCGCGCGATGTGCTGCATCTCCGCAAGGAGCGAACCCATCGGCCTCGAGTGGGCACCGTCGCGCCCGCCGCGGGAGCGCCACCTCGGCGCCTCCGGCATCGTCAGCGTCGCCTGGTCCACGACCTGCTCGACGACCCGAGCGACCGCGGCCCGGGCCGAGCTCGGGGGCGCCGCGAGCGCACCCGACTCGACGGCCGCCATCGCCGTCGCGTCGTCGTCGAAGAGCTCCTCGACGTAGGGAGCCACCCGGACGAGCGCCTCCTGCATCCGGCGGTGCGACTCCGCGGTGCCGTCGCCGAGGCGGACGACCCACTGGCTCGCGTGGTCGAGGTGGTAGCGGACCTCCTTGAGCGACTTGGCGGCGACCGCGGCGAACATCGCATCGGCCCCGGCAGCGAGCCGCCCGTGCAGCTCGCACTGCCACGCGGAGAACCACAGCAACCTCGCCATCTCGTCCGCGAAGTCGCCGCGCTCCTGCTCGACGAGATGAACGTTGCGGAAGGACCGCTCGTCGCGCTCCATCGCGTAGGCGTCCTCGCCGCGCCCCGTGCCGTCGAGCGAGCCGACGTAGGGGTAGAGGCCCCGGGCCTGTCCGAGCAGGTCGAGCGAGATGTTGCCCAGCGCCATGTCCTCCTCGATCTGGGGCGCGTTCGTCATCCACTCGGCCAGCCGCTGGGCATAGACGAGGGCGTCGTCGGCGACCGCGAGCAGGTAGGCGGCGGAAGGGTTCGAGTCGGTCGTGGGCACGCCGGCGGTCATCACAGGTACTCGACATCCTCGGGCACGTCGTAGAAGGTCGGGTGCCGGTAGACCTTGTCGGCGGCGGGGTCGAAGAAGGTGTCCTTCTCCGCGGGGCTGCTCGCCGTGATGTCGTCGGCCCGGACGACCCACAGCGACACGCCCTCCTGGCGACGGGTGTAGACGTCGCGAGCGTTGCGCAGCGCCATCGGGGCGTCAGGCGCGTGGAGCGACCCGACGTGCACGTGCGACAGTCCGCGCTTGCCGCGGACGAAGACCTCCCAGAGCGGCCAGCTCGTCTCGATGTGCTGCGTGCTCACGCGGCACTCGTGGCGGCCCGGGTAGCCTGCGTGGCGGCATACGCCGTCGCGGCCTCACGCACCCAGGCGCCGTCCTCGTGGGCGGCGCGCCGGTGGCTGATCCGCTCCGCGTTGCAGGGCCCGTCGCCACGCAGCACCCGCCAGAACTCGTCCCAGTCGATCGGGCCGAAGTCCCAGTGGCCGCGCTCCTCGTTCCAGCGCAGCTCGGGGTCGGGCAGCACGATGCCGAGCTTGTCGGCCTGGGGCACCATCATGTCGACGAACTTCTGGCGCAGGTCGTCGTTGGCGAAGCGCTTGATGCCCCAGGCCATCGACTGCTCCGTGTGACCGCCCTTCGCAGCGGCCTCCCCCGTGTCCGGTGGTCCGAACATCGCCAGCGCCGGCCACCACCAGCGGTTCGCCGCGTCCTGCGCCATCGCCTGCTGGGCGTCGGTGCCGCGCATCAGCTTCCAGAGGATCTCGAAGCCCTGCCGCTGGTGGAAGCTCTCCTCCTTGCACACCCGGATCATGGCGCGCGCGTACGGGCCGTAGGAGCAGCGGCACAGCGGGACCTGGTTCATGATCGCCGCCCCGTCGACGAGCCAGCCGATGGCCCCGCAGTCGGCCCACGTCAGGGTCGGGTAGTTGAAGATCGAGGAGTACTTCTGCTTGCCGTCGTGCAGCCGGTCGAGCAGCTCCTGGCGGTCGACCCCGAGCGTCTCCGCGGCGGAGTAGAGGTAGAGCCCGTGGCCGGCCTCGTCCTGGACCTTGGCGATGAGGATGGCCTTGCGGCGCAGCGACGGCGCCCGGGTGATCCAGTTGCCCTCGGGCTGCATCCCGATGATCTCGGAGTGGGCATGCTGAGCGATCTGGCGCACCAGCGTGTCGCGATAGGTGTCGGGCATCGCGTCCCGGGGCTCGATCCGCTGGTCCGCGGCCAGGAGCGCGTCGAAGTCCCCCGCAGCCGCGAGGTCGGCGCGCGGCGCCTCGTCGCGCTTACGGTCCTGCGCGTAGGCCTCCGTCTCGGAAGCGTTGAGCGGTACGTTCGGGTCGATGACGTCGTTGCCATACATGAGTCCAGTATGCGAGATCGGCGACGGATCGGGCAAAGGTGGTGTCGCGCGGCGCGCCTGAGAGGATGCCGGGGTGGACACCCAGGGACTCCCAGACGCCAGCTCAGCGCACGACCACGCGCACGACCACGCGCACGACCACCCGCACGACCACGGGGCGGAGGGAGCGGGTGACCGCGGGCCCGTCGCGGACGCGAGCGTGCGGGTGGCCCGACCGTCCGACGCCCCGGCCGTCGGTCTCGTCCAGGCGGTCGTCTACCGGGAGGCGTATGCCGCCCACCTCGCCCGCGAGGTGCTCGACCAGTTCGAGCCCCGGGCCTTCACCATCGCGTGGCGTGAGTCGCTGGCCCAGGCCCCGACCCCGGACCACCTCCTGCTCGTCGCGTGCGCCGGTGAGCAGGTCGTCGGCTTCGCGGCCGTCGGGCCCTCCGAGGACCCTGACGGAGCCGGCGCCGCAGAGCTGCTCGTCCTCGCCGTCCACCCGGAGGCCAGGCGCCAGGGGCACGGCTCGCGACTGCTCAACGCCGCGGTCGACACTGCTCGCGGTCGGGGTCGGGCCGAGCTGGCGGCCTGGCTGCTCGCCGCGGACGACGCGACCCGCACGTTCCTCGAGGCGGCCGGGATGCGTGCCGACGGTGCCCACCGTGAGCGCGTCATCTCCCCCGAGGGCGGGACCGCCCGGGAGCTGCGGCTGAGCGCCGTGGTCGCCGGACCGTGATCCGGGCCTAGGTTGTCGTCATGAGGGTCGCCCTGTTCGCCACCTGCTTCAACGACACGATGTGGCCTGAGACCCCGAGGGCCGTCGTCACCCTCCTCGAGCGCCTCGGGTGCACCGTCGAGTTCCCGCGCGCGCAGACCTGCTGCGGCCAGATGTTCACCAACACGGGGTATGCCGACGAGGCCGTCCCGCTCGTGCGCTCGTTCGTCGACGTGTTCGGCGCCTACGACGCCGTCGTCGTGCCGTCCGGGTCGTGCACCGGCTCGGTGCGGGAGCAGCACGCCGGCCTCGCCCGCCGGGTGGGCGACGCCGGTCTCGAGCGCGACGTCACCGCGCTGACACCCCGGGTGCACGAGCTGTCGGAGTTCCTCGTCGACGTGCTCGGGGTGACCGACGTCGGTTCCTACTTCCCGCACCGGGTCACCTACCACCCGACCTGCCACTCGATGCGGATGATCCGGGTCGGCGACCGGCCGCTGCGCCTGCTCGAGCAGGTGCGCGGCATCGACCTCGTCACCCTGCCGTCCGCGGCCGAGTGCTGCGGGTTCGGCGGGACCTTCGCGATGAAGAACTCCGACGTGTCGGTTGCGATGGGCGCGGACAAGGCCCGCCACGTCCGCTCCACCGGCGCCGAGGTGGTCGTCGCGGGCGACAACTCCTGCCTCGCCCACATCGGCGGGCTGCTCGACCGCCAGCGCTCCGGGGTGCGGACGATGCACCTCGCGGAGATCCTCGCCTCGACCCAGGAGCACCCCGCATGAGCCGCACCTTCGTCGGGATGCCGGCCTTCCCCGTCGCTGCCAGGGCCGCGCTCGCCGACCCGCAGCTGCGGCGCAACCTCGGGCACGCGACGGCGACGATCCGGGCCAAGCGGGCCGCCGTCGTCGACGAGGTCGCGGACTGGGAGCAGCTGCGGGTCGAGGGCGCCGAGACCAAGGACCGGGTCCTCGCCTCGCTCGACATCTACCTCGTCCAGCTCGAGGAGAAGCTCGTCGAGGCCGGGGCGACCGTCCACTGGGCCCGCGACGCCGACGAGGCCAACGCCGTCGTCATCGACATCGCCCGGAGCAAGGGCGTCGACGAGGTCGTCAAGGTCAAGTCGATGGCCACGGCCGAGATCGGCCTCAACGAAGCACTCGAGGCGGCCGGCATCAGCGCCTGGGAGACCGACCTCGCCGAGCTCATCGTCCAGCTCGGGGACGACCTGCCGAGCCACATCCTCGTCCCGGCGATCCACCGCAACCGGTCGGAGGTGCGCGAGATCTTCACCCGTGAGATGGGGCGCGTCGGGGTGCCCGCCCCGGACGACCTCACCGACGACCCGGCCCGGCTCGCCGAGGCGGCCCGGCTCCACCTGCGCGAGAAGTTCCTCCGCGCCAAGGTGGCCGTCTCCGGGGCGAACTTCGCTGTGGCAGAGACCGGCACGCTCGTCGTCGTCGAGTCCGAGGGCAACGGACGGATGTGCCTCACGCTGCCCGAGACGCTCGTGTCCGTCGTCGGCATCGAGAAGCTCGTCCCGACGTGGGAGGACCTGTCGGTCTTCATGGAGCTGCTCCCCCGCTCATCCACCGGCGAACGGATGAACCCCTACACCTCGATGTGGACCGGTGTGACGCCGGGCGACGGACCGCAGGAGGTTCATGTCGTCCTCGTCGACAACGGCCGCACCTCCGTCCTCGCCGACGTCGTGGGCCGTCAGGCCCTGCGCTGCATCCGGTGCTCCGCCTGCCTCAACGTCTGCCCCGTCTACGAGCGGGTCGGCGGGCACGCGTACGGCTCGGTCTACCCCGGCCCCATCGGTGCCGTCCTCGGGCCGATGCTCCGAGGGCGCCAGGGGGCGGTGGAGCAGTCGCTGCCCTACGCCTCGACCCTCTGTGGCGCCTGCTTCGACGTCTGCCCGGTCCGGATCGAGATCCCGGAGCTGCTCGTCCACCTCCGCACCCAGGTCGTCGACGACCACCGCTCGCGGCCCAGCGCCGAGGGCCTGGCGATGCGCGCCGGCTCGTGGACCTTCAGCCGCTCCGGCCGGTTCGAGAAGGCGCAGAACGCCGCCACGACGACCGGGCGGCTGCTCGGGAGCCGCACCACGCTCGGCCGCCTCCCGTGGCCCCTGACCGCCTGGAGCACGGCCAGGGACGCGCCTGCGCCACCGAAACAGACCTTCCGCCAGTGGTGGCGCGCCTCCCACGTCGACCCCCCGCCACGAACGACCGACGACGCAGGAGGCCTGTTATGAGCACCTCGTCCGCCCGGGACGAGGTGCTGGCCCGAGTGCGGGCCGCCCTCGCCGTCCCCGGCACCCACCACGCCCGCACCGACGCGCCGGAGCCGACGGGCGGTTTGACTCCACCCACCGGCCGCACCGAGGTCCTTGACCTCTTCGAGGAACGGGTCGTCGACTACCGGGCGAGCTTCGAGCGCACCTCACGGGCGGATCTCGCCGACGCGGTCGCCGCTGCGCTGAGGTCCCGCTCGGCCTGCAGCGTCGTGCTGCCGGACGGGCTGCCCGAGAGCCTGACGAGCGCGATCGCTGCGGCCGGGATCGCCGTGTCCACGGAGGAGTCGGTGGCCTCGGCCGGCCGGCCGGGGCCCGCAGCGCTCGACGCCCTCGACGGGGTCGTCACGACGTCGTCGGTCGGGATCGCGACGACCGGCACGATCATCCTCGACCACTCGGCGGGGCAGGGCGCGCGGGCGCTGACCCTCGTCCCGGACCTGCACGTCTGCATCGTGGCCGCGGACGACGTCGTCATCGGCGTCCCCGAGGCGGTGGGTCGGCTGCGCGACAGCGTCGTGGCCGGCCGGCCGCTGACCTGGGTCAGCGGACCGAGCGCGACCAGCGACATCGAGCTCGAGCGCGTGGAGGGTGTGCACGGTCCGCGCACGCTCCACGTCGTCCTCGTCGTCGACTGAACCAGCTCAGGCGGAGTGGCTGCAGTTCTCGCAGGTGCAGTCCTCGCACGGGCAGCTGTCGCACGTGCAGCCGCTCGCGCAGTTGTCGCAGGTGCACGTCGTGGCGGGGTCGGATCCGACCGGGGCGATGGGGGGCTGACCGCTCATGAGCATCTCCTTCGATGGGCCCGACCCGGCCGGGTCGGGTGCAGGAGTCGTACCCGTCCCCGCCGGTCGTCAGTCGATGCCGAGGTAGTGCTCGAGACCGACGGTCACGCCGGGGTGGTCGGGCACGGCTCGCACCGCGGCGATGACGCCGGACATGAACGACCCCCGGTCGAAGGAGTCGTGCCGCAGCGTCAGCATCTCACCGGCGTTGCCGAGCAGCACCTCCTGGTGCGCGGTGAGCCCGCGCAGCCGCACCGAGTGCACCGGTATGCCGTTGACCTTGGCCCCGCGCGCGCCGTCGGGGTCCTGGGTCGTCGCGTCGGGCACCGCGGCCGTGCCGGCCGCGGTGCGGGCGTCGCCGATCATCGCCGCGGTCCGGGCGGCGGTCCCGGACGGGGCGTCGACCTTGGCGGGGTGGTGCAGCTCGATGACCTCGACCGACTCGAAGAACGGTGCGGCCCTGGCGGCGAAGGACATCATCAGCAGGGCCCCGATCGCGAAGTTGGGGGCGATCAGCACTCCGACGCCGCTGCCCCTGCGTGACGGCGGCGCCTCGGCCAGCGCCTCCCCCAGCGCCGTGAGGCGGTCGTCGTCCCAGCCTGTCGTCCCCACGACGACGTGGACCCCGCGTGCGACGCAGTGGGCCACGTTGCCGGGCGAGGCATCGGGGACCGTGAACTCGATCGCGACGTCGGCGCCGCCGAGCTCGCCGAGGTCGTCGCCGGCGTCGAAACCGCCGACGAGTACGAGGCCGTCCGCGGCCTCGACGGCCCGCACCGCCTCGCTCCCCATCCGTCCGCCCGCGCCGATGACGGCGACCTTCGTCTCCCGCTGCTGGCTCGCGCCCACGTGGTCCGCCCCGGTGCTCTCGCTCACGGCGCCACCCTACCGACGCCGGCTCACGGCATTCGGACTGCTGCAACACGAACGCCGCCGGGAGCCCCCATGAGGAGCACACTGGAGGGGAACGAGGAAGTGGTCCGCTTGTCCGATCGCCTGCACACCGTCAACGTCCGGGGCCGGCTTCGCCGTCTGGCCCTGATCCCCCTCGCGGCCATCGGTCTGGCGCTTGGTCTCGCCGTGGCCCCGGGCGCCCAGGCAGCCGTGACGACCGGCAACGACATCTCCTGGCCACAGTGCCCCGCCTCGTTCCCGCCGACAACGACGCAGTTCCTCGTGGTCGGGCTCACACGCGGCCTGCCCTTCACCGAGAACCCCTGCGTCGCAGGCCAGGCGACGTGGGCGGCGGACCACGGCAAGCCCACCCAGGCCTACACGATGGCCGGCTTCCCGACGAGTTCCCAGCTGACGGCATACCGCACGAGGGGTCCGTGGTCGTCGTCCACCCGGGCGGGGCAGCTGTCGAACGTCGGCTACGCCGAGGCGGCGTATGCCGCGGCGACCATCCATGACGTGGCCGGCTGGGCGCCACGGATGGTCTGGATCGACGTGGAGCCTCGGCCGGCACAGCCGTGGCCGTCGGGCACCACGCTGCGCCGCACGGAGAACCGCTACGTCGTCGAGGGGCTGATGCGCGGGTTGCGCGACGCAGGCTACTCGTACGGGCTCTACTCCTACACCTCGGGCTGGCAGGAGATCGTCGGCTCGTGGCGCCTGCCCGGCGTGCCGGTCTGGGCGGCCTCCGGGATCCTCGACTACCCCAACGAGGCCCTCGACAAGTGCAGCCAACCGAGCTTCTCCGGCGGCCGGGTCTACCTGTCGCAGTGGCTGAACGACGCCAGGACGCTCGACTACGACCGGACCTGCGAGCCGTACGCGTTCACGACGCCCCCGATGCCGCCCTCGTCGCTCTCTGACAGCACCGCCGACTTCAGCGGCGACTGGAACAACGACGTCCTCGCCCGTTGGACCTCGACCGCCGTGCTCAAGCTCTACCGGGGAACAGGGGCCGGAAGCCTCTCCCTCGGCGCCCAGATCGGCACCGGCTGGGGCGGCATGTCGGCCCTCGAGACCCCGGGCGACCTCAGCGGTGACGGCGCCCAGGACGTGCTCGCGAGGCAGGCCTCGACCGGAGACCTGTGGATGTACAAGGGCGACGGAGCGGGCGGGTGGCGGCTGCCCCGCGTCAGGGTCGGCACCGGCTGGAACGGGATGAACGCCATCATCGGCGTCGGGGACCTCACCGGCGACGGACGGCCCGACCTCGTGGCCCGGTCGGCCTCCACCGGCGTGCTCTACCTCTACCCCGGCACGGGCACCGGTAGATGGCTGCCGCGCTCGACCATCGGCACCGGTTGGAACCGGTACAGCACGATCGTCGGACCCGGGGACTTCAACGGAGACGGCCGCGCCGACGTGCTGGCCCGCGAGCGTGCCACCGGCATCCTGTGGCTCCTGCCGGGTTCCGGCACCGGGACGCTCGGCCCACGCGTGCAGGTGGGCACGGGCTGGAACGGGATGACCGCGATCCTCAGCCCCGGCGACCTCAACGGTGACCGCACGAGCGATCTGCTCGCCCGGGACGGCTCGGGGCAGCTGTGGCTCTACCCGCGCACCGCAGCCGGCGGTTGGAGGCCACGGGTGCTCGTCAGCACGGGCTGGAACATCGCCAACGCGATCTTCTGACGGCCGACCACAAGGTCCTCACCCGGTGCCGCGCGCGGTCGTCCACCTCGCGCCACCCGGGTCCTGCTGGATCACCCCGGACGACGGAGCGGCCCGCCATCCCGATGGGATGACGAGCCGCTCACCGAGCGATCCTGAGATCAGACGGTGGCGTCCGCAGGCGCCTCGTCCGCCGACTCGCCCTCGCCGTCGGCGATGACCGCAGCCAGGCTGAGCTTGCCGCGCGGGTCGATCTCCTTGAGCTCGACCTGGATCTTCTGGCCGATCTTGACGACGTCGTCGACGTTGTCGATCCGCTTGCCGCCGACGAGCTTGCGCACCTCGGAGATGTGCAGCAGGCCGTCCTTGCCGGGCAGCAGCGAGACGAACGCGCCGAACGTCGTCGTCTTGACGACGGTTCCGAGGAAGCGCTCGCCGACCTCGGGCATCTGCGGGTTCGCGATGGCGTTGATCGCCGCGCGAGCCGCCTCGGCCGAGGGACCGTCGACCGCACCGATGAACACGGTGCCGTCGTCCTCGATCGAGATGTCGGCGCCGGTGTCGTCCTGGATCTGGTTGATCATCTTGCCCTTCGGGCCGATGACCTCACCGATCTTGTCGACGGGGACCTTCACCGTGATGATCCGCGGCGCGTAGGGGCTCATCTCGTCGGGCACGTCGATGGCCTCGGCCATGACGTCGAGGATGTGCAGGCGCGCGTCGCGGGCCTGCGTCAAGGCCCCTGCGAGGACCGAGGCGGGGATGCCGTCGAGCTTCGTGTCCAGCTGGATGGCCGTGACGAAGTTCTTCGTGCCGGCGACCTTGAAGTCCATGTCACCGAAGGCGTCCTCCGCACCGAGGATGTCGGTGAGAGCGGCATACCGCGTCTCGCCGTCGACCTCGTCGGACACGAGACCCATCGCGATGCCCGCGACCGGCGCGCGCAGCGGCACACCGGCGTTGAGCAGCGACAGGGTTGAGGCGCAGACCGAGCCCATCGAGGTGGAGCCGTTGGAGCTGAGCGCCTCGGACACCTGACGGATCGCGTAGGGGAACTCCTCGCGGGTCGGCAGGACCGGCATGAGCGCACGCTCGGCCAGGGCGCCGTGACCGATCTCCCGGCGCTTCGGCGAACCGACGCGGCCGGTCTCACCGGTGCTGTAGGGCGGGAAGTTGTAGTTGTGCATGTAGCGCTTGCGCGTCACCGGGCTCAGGGTGTCGAGCTGCTGCTCCATCTTGAGCATGTTGAGCGTGGTGACACCCATGATCTGGGTCTCGCCGCGCTCGAAGATGGCTGAGCCGTGGGCCCGCGGCAGGACCTCGACCTCGGCGCCGAGGGCGCGGATGTCGGCGAGGCCACGGCCGTCGATGCGGACCTCGTCGCGCAGGATGCGCTGGCGGACCAGCTTCTTCTGCAGCGAGCGGAAGGCAGCGGAGACCTCCTTCTCACGTCCCTCGAAGTCACCCGCGAGGCGCTCCTTGACGGAGGACTTGATCTCGTCGAGCTTGCCCTCGCGCTCGGTCTTGCCGGCGATCGCCAGCGCCGACGCGGTCTCGTCGGAGGCAGCAGCCTCGACGGCGGCCATGACGTCGTCCTGGTAGTCGAGGAAGATCGGGAAGTCCTGGACGGGCTTGGCGGCCGCCGCAGCGAGCTCGGACTGTGCGTCGCAGAGGACCTTGATGAACTTCTTGCTCGCCTCGAGACCCTCGGCGACGACCTCCTCGGTCGGCGCGCCCTTGCCCTGGTGGGTCACGAGGTCCCACGTGGCCTCGGTCGACTCGGCCTCGACCATCATGATCGCGACGTCGTCGGAGCCGTCGGAGTTCTTCACGGTGCGACCGGCGACGACCATGTCGAAGACGGAGCGCTCGGCGTCGGAGAAGTTGGGGAAGGCGACCCACTGGCCGTCGATGAGCGCAACACGCACGCCACCGATCGGGCCGGAGAAGGGCAGCCCCGAGATCTGCGTCGACGCGGACGCCGCGTTGATCGCGAGCACGTCGTACTGGTGGTCCGGGTTGAGCGAGAACACCGAGATGACGACCTGGACCTCGTTGCGCAGACCCTTCTTGAAGGTCGGGCGCAGCGGGCGGTCGATGAGCCGGCAGGTGAGGATGGCCTCGGTCGAGGGGCGGCCCTCACGGCGGAAGAAGCTCCCGGGGATCTTGCCGATGGCGTACATGCGCTCTTCGACGTCCACCGTCAGCGGGAAGAAGTCGAAGTGGTCCTTCGGCTGCTTGCCGGCGGACGTGGTGGACAACAACATCGTGTCGTCGTCGAGGTAGGCCGCAACGGCGCCGCCGGCCTGCTTGGCCAGGCGTCCGGTCTCGAAGCGGATGGTGCGGGTGCCGAAGCTGCCGTTGTCGATGACGGCTTCGGTGACAGTGATGTCTGGACCCTCCATGTGGGCCCTCGCTTTCTTTTTCTCAAGTGCCCGCGCACATCGTCGTTGTGTGCGTGGTTTCTTCCTGGTGGCGCCCGCCTCGGTCGGTGGGTGGCACCTATGACGAAAGGCGGCCCCCGCGTCTGCGGTGACCGCCTCTCGTCACACGATCATCGACGCAGGCCGAGTCGCTTGATCAGCGAACGGTAGCGCTCGATGTCGGTCGCCTCGAGGTAGCGCAGCATGCGCTTGCGACGACCGACGAGCAGCAGGAGGCCGCGACGGCTGTGGTGGTCGTGCTTGTGGGCACGCGAGTGCTCCGTGAGGTCCTTGATGCGCTGGGTCATCATCGCGATCTGGACCTCCGGGGAGCCGGTGTCGCCCTCGACCGTGGCGTACTCGGTCATGATCTGCTTCTTCACGTCAGCTTCCAAAGGCATGGATGAACCGACTCCTTCTCATCTCGTTGCGCGGTGCTCCAGGGCATGTCCACCTGGGCGCTATCGAATCCGCGGCCGATCACACGGCACCCGCCACACTATCAGCGGCCCTTCGGCGTCCCTAATCCACGAACCCGAGCCCGCGACCCGCGCGTCGTGTTGCCCTGATGCGCGACGTGGGTAAGGGTTGGGCGACTCGGGACCCCCCACACAAAGGAGACGCGACACATGATTGTTCTCGGACTCATCCTGCTGCTCATCGGCATCTTCGCCAAGATCAGCATCCTGACCACGATCGGCATCATCCTGCTCGTCGTCGGCGCCGTTCTGGCCGTCCTCGGCGCGACCGGTCGCGCCATCGGCGGACGCAAGCACTGGTACTGATCCGCAGTCACCTGCCCGACCCGGACGCCCCGGCACCCATTCGGTGCGGGGCGTTCGGCATGTCCGGCCCGCCGTCGCTACCCCGTCACCGGGAGAGCGGCGCGGTCACGGCCGCCTCGACCGCCTGTCTCTCGGTTGCGGCCGACCAGGAGCCGCCGTCGAGGACGACCCAGACGGCACGGTCACCGTCCGCCACGAAGAGCGATCGGGCCCGCCCCGGGGCGGCGTCCGGGCTGGCGAGGCCACCGACGAGGCCGGCCACTCCGCCGAGCCGGCCGGGTCGGCCGCCCACGCACCGCTCGACGGCCGCGCGCAGCCAGGACAGCGCCGCCGCGCCCGGCTCGCCCGGCGCCAGGACGAACGAGCTGTAGCCGACGATCCGCTGGGGTGCTCGGGCCGAGACCGCCCGCGACAAGGTGGCGCGGGCGTCACCCGCGACGAGGCGGTCGAGGTCGAAGGCGAGCACGACAGCCTGCTGGTCCAGGACCGTGAAGGGGAAGCTCACCGTGCAGTCGGGAGCCGCGGGGCGCGCCACGGAGCAGCCCGGTTGGTGCCGGGACCGCGTCTCGGTCGCCCCGAAGGTGCTCTCGCGAAGATCGGTCCAGAGCCGGTCGGGCCGGACCAGGACCTCGTCCGCGTCCATGGCGCGTGTCACGGTGCAGGTCACGGCTCCGGGGACGGGGGTCATCCCCGACGCGAGCCCCACCGGCGTCGGCGCCGCTGCCGGATCTGCCCCTCCTCCGGTCGTCCCCGGGGAGGTCCGGTCGTCCGGACCCGCCGTGGTGTCGGACGGGACCGGCCCGGTCAGCCCCACGAGGGGCAGGACCCGGGTCCTCTCCCGATCGACCGACGGCGTCCCCACCGTGCAGGCGGTGCCGAGACCCCCGGCGCAGCACAGTGTCAGCGCGAGCGCCGCCCTTCGGAGACGGCGCCGGCGCAGCACGGGTCAGAAGTTGATCATGTGGCCGGCGATGCCGTGCACGGCTTCCTTGACGGCCTCGCCGAGCGTCGGGTGCGCAAACACGGTGCGCGAGACCTCGTCGGCGGTGAGGTCCCACGTCTGGGCGAGGTTGAGGACGGGCAGCAGCTCGGTGACGTCGGGCCCGATCATCGCTGCGCCGAGGATCTCGTTGTGCTCGGCGTCCGCGATGACCTTGACGAAGCCGACGGCATCGCCGAGACCCATCGCCTTGCCGTTGGCCGAGAACGGGAACGTCGCGGTCCGCACCTCGTGGCCGGCCTCCTTGGCCTGCGCCTCCGAGAGCCCCATCGAGCCGATCTGGGGTTGGCAGAAGGTGGCGCGCGGGATGAAGGTGTAGTCGATCGCCATCGTCTCGGCCCCCGAGAGGGTCTCTGCCGCGACGATGCCCATCGCCTCGGCCACGTGGGCGAGCATCAGCTTCGCGGTGACGTCGCCGATGGCGTAGACGTTGGGGACGTTGGTCCGGCAGTAGGCGTCGATGGCGATGGCACCCCGGTCGGTCAGCTCCACGCCGACCGCGTCGAGCCCGTACCCCTCGGTGCGGGGGGCGAACCCGATCGCCGAGAGCAGCCGGTCGGCTTCGAGGACCTGCTCATCGCCGCCCTTGGCCGGGCTCACCGTGACGCGGACCCCCTTGCCCGTGTCCTCGACGGACTCGACCTTGGTGCCGAGCATGACCTTCACGCCGAGCTTCTTGTAGTGCTTGAGCAGCTCCTTGGACACGTCGGCGTCCTCGGTGGGCACCATCCGGTCGAGGAACTCCACGATCGTCACGTCGACGCCGAAGTTCGTCATCACGTAGGCGAACTCGACACCGATGGCGCCGGACCCGGCGATGATGATCGACCCGGGAAGGGACTCGTCGAGGATCTGCTCCTCGTAGGTCACGACGTTCTCGCTCAGCGCGACGCCGGGGATCATCCGCGTGACGGCGCCGGTGGCGATGATGAGGTTGTCGAAGGTGATCGAGCGCTGCTCGCCGCCGTTGAGGGCGATGTCCATCGACGTGGCCCCGGTGAGGGTCCCCCAGCCGTCGATCTCCTCGATCTTGTTCTTCTTCATCAGGAAGTGGACGCCCTTGACGATGCCGGCGGACACCTGGCGGCTGCGCTTGAAGGTGGGGCCGTAGGACATCG
>JBBRGO010000012.1:0-25133 GCA_038224055.1 Actinomycetales bacterium | reverse complement strand
ACCGGCGTCTCGGCCGCCTACAACGTGGGCGTCACGGTGATGGGCGGGATCGCGCCGCTCGTGCTCACCTGGCTCATCAGCCTCACCGGATCCCTCAACGCGCCCAGCGTCTACTACATGGTCGTGGCGGTCGTCTCCCTTATCGGTCTCACGGTGGCGCAGCGGCGGTTCGACGCCCGCTGACGGCGGGCCCCGACACGTCCCGACCGTCAGCTCACGAGTCGCCGCCCGACCATCGGTGGGCGACGACGCGGGGTCGTTCCTGAACGGGACGTCCTGTCGGCCCGGGACCTGACGGCACGCCAGGGCGCCGGTCGCCGACTCGGATCAGGTACCGGCGACGAATGGGGGTAAGATCCCATCTGTCCTTATTTTCCCGATTGAGGAGAAGGCCGGTGGTGACTTCCGTGCGCACCGTCAACCCCCTCGACCCCCATCTCGCAGCCGCCCGGGGTCACGCGGAGGACCGTGATCTCCCGCCGGGGTTTGTGGCTGACTCAACGTACGAGGAGAGACGCCTCACCGAGGTGCGGCGACTGGGGCTGCTCGACAACGAGCCCCAGGAACGTCTCTCGAGGGTGGTGCGGCTTGCCTCGATGTTCTTCGGGGTCGATTCGGTGTCCATCAACCTCGTGGACCGCGACCGGGTCTTCGCTGCCGCCTCGATCGGGGCTCCCGGGCGCGAGATCCCCCGGGAAGCCAGCTTCTGCAGCACCGCCATCCAGCAGCCGACCATGATGATCGTCACCGACGCCAGCAAGGACGCGCGCTTCCGTGACCTCGCATTGGTCGCCCACGGGGTCCGGTTCTACGCCGGCCAACCACTCGTCGGTCCGGGCGGCTATCCCGTGGGCGTGCTGTGCGTGTGGGGCATGAGCCCTCGCGATCTGAGCGCGCGCGAGCAGGAGATGCTCCGCGACCTCGCCGCCCTGGTCTCGCAGGAGCTGGTCGAGGAGGCCGAGGTCCTTCGGGCGGGTGAGGTCCGGGACGCCCTGTTGCCGCATGCCGTCCCCCACCTGCCGGGTTACGAGGTCGCCGGGCGCTGCCTGCCCTCTCGCCTTCTCAGCGGAGACTTCTTCGACTGGTACCCCGTCGGGGACACCCTGCAGATCACCATTGCCGATGTCATGGGCAAGGGTGTGGGGGCGGCCCTCATCGCCGCAGGCCTGCGCTCCCTGCTGCGCGGCGCATCCCGACACAACGAGCTGGACGAGGCCATCGCCCGGGCCGGCTCGAGCATGGATGCCGACTTCACCGCGACGGGAGCCTTCGCCACCTTGTGGACTGCCCGGCTCGACCCCCGGTCGCACACGCTCCAGTACGTCGATGCCGGCCACGGCCTGACCATCATCCTCTCGCCCGACGGGTCGATCCGGAGGCTGGCGGGCGGCGGGATGCCCGTGGGAGCAGTCCGGGGGGACCGCTGGACCCTGCACGAGGACCACCTGGCCCCCGGAGAGCTGCTCGTGTCCAGCTCGGACGGAACCCTCGACCTGTTCCCAGACCTCCGCTCGGTCGGGATGGCCCTCCGGCAGATCGCGGCCCGCGCCACATCGGCCGAGGATCTCGTGCAGGCGATGGCCGATCTGGCTCTGCAGGGGGCGGCCAGCGACGACGTGACCTTCCTCGCACTGTGGCGTACGGGTCGGTGATGCCCCGGACCCTCGTGCGGCTCCTCGTCACCCTGACGCTGCTGTTCGGCACGGTCTACGTCGTTTGGCGCTGGGGGTTCTCGGTCAACTGGGCGGCATGGTGGATCGCGGTGCCGCTGGTCGTCGCCGAGACCTACTCCCTCGTCGACGCGTACCTGTTCGGGCTGACGGTATGGCGGGTCAAGGAGCGATCCGCCCCGGCGGCTCCGGCACCCGGCGCGACGGTCGACGTGTTCATCACGACGTACAACGAGCCCGTCGAGATGGTGATGGCGACGGCTCGGGCCGGGCTCGCCATCCACCACCCCCACACCACGTGGGTCCTCGACGACGGCGACCGACCGGAGATGCGCGACGCTGCTGCCGCGGCCGGCGTGCGTTACCTCACCCGCACCGAGAACTGGCGTGACCGTCCCCGGCACGCGAAGGCGGGCAACCTCAACAACGCCCTGCTCCTGACCGAGGGCGAGTTCTTCCTCGTCCTCGACGCCGACCAGGTACCCGACCCGCGCATCCTCGATCGGACCCTCGGCTACTTCCGGGACGACCGTGTCGCGCTCGTGCAGACGCCGCAGTGGTTCAGCAACGTCACCGAGTCCGACCCACTGGGCAGCCAGGCTCCACTGTTCTACGGCCCACTCCAGCAGGGGAAGGACGGCTGGAACGCCGCCTTCTTCTGCGGCTCGAACGCCGTCCTGCGCCGCGATGCCCTCATGCAGCTCGGAATCGTCGGCTACGTGCGCGACGTCAGGCACGCCGTCGACCGGGCCCTGCGAACATCCTCGCGCGTGCTCGCCAAGGCTGCGCGGACGTCAACCTCCGACGCCGGCGGTGAGGCCCTCGAACAGGTGCGGGCAGCCGTCGCGCTGGCGCGCAGACAGGTGGGGCTCGGGGAGCCGGTGAGCGAGGTGACCTGGGCCCTCCGGCGGGCCGTCGACGCCGCGAGTCGCACGGTCGTCGACGAGGACCTGCGCTCCATCCGCGCCGACCTCGCCGTGATCCGCGAGCTCACCGAGGCGGGCATCGAGAGCGACCCCGGCACCGTGCTCGTCCACGACGAGGCCCTCGATGCGCTCGCCGCAAGGGACCTCTCGCCGCTCGCCTCGCTGACCGCCGTGGCGGGGCTCATGCGGGCCGTTGATGTCGGCCTGGGCGACGAGGCCCAGCCGATGATGCCGCTTGCCACCGTGTCCGTCACGGAGGACATGGCGACGTGCATGCGGCTGCACGGACTCGGTTGGTCGTCCGTGTACCACCACGAGGTCCTCGCCCACGGCTTGGCGCCCGAGGATCTGCGCACCATGCTGCAGCAACGCCTGCGCTGGGCCCAGGGGACCATGCAGGTGATGCTCCGGGAGAACCCCCTCGTCCAGCGCGGGCTGAGCCTCGGGCAGCGGCTCATGTATTTCTCGACGATGTGGAGCTACCTCTCCGGATTCACGACCGTGGTCTACCTCCTGGCCCCGGTGCTCTACCTCTGTTTCGGGGTCCTACCGGTCAAGGCCTATGGGTTGGAGTTCATCGCGCACTTCGTGCCTTACATCGTGATGAACCAGATCCTCTTCCTCGTCGTCGGGCGCGGCGTCAAGACGTGGCGCGGGCAGCAGTACAGCATCGCCCTCTTCCCGCTGTGGATCCGGGCCTGCACGACCGCCGCGGCCAACGTCCTGCTCGGGACGCCGCTGGGCTTCGTCGTCACTCCGAAGACGCGTCAGGCCACTGGCAGGTTCCCGGTCCGGCTCGTGCTGCCCCAGCTCGTCGCGAGCATCGTCCTCGTCCTCGCCTCCGTCGTCGGCATCGCGCGGCTCGTCACGGGGGCGGACAACACCGGGATCGGTACCCTCGTCAACGTCCTCTGGGTGGCCTACGACCTCGTCGCCCTCTCAGTCATCTTCCAGGCCGCCCGCTTCCGCGGCCCTGACCTCGAACTGGAGCCGTCCGCCTCATGAACCTCGAGACCTCCCCACAAGGAGCCGACGCCACGGTCATCCGCTGCGACGGCCGACTGACGATGGCCACCGCCCCGGCGCTCAAGGCGGCCGTCGCGGCGACCATCACCGAGGGACGCCCGCGTGTGGTGGTCGATCTCACCGACGTCGGCTTCGTGGACTCCTCCGGGCTCGGAGCCCTCGTCTCCGGGCTCAAGGACACCCGGCAGGCCGGCGGGGACCTGCGCATCGTCGGAGCGACCGCCCAGGTCCGGACCGTTCTCGGCCTGACCAACCTCGACCGTGTCCTGCACCCCTACGACAAGATCGAGGAAGCCACGCGTGCCTGGTGACTACACAGTAGCGACGCTAGCGGTCCCCGAGAGCCTGGACCTCCTCCACGAGCTGCTCGAGCGGGTGTCCCGCGAGCACCCCGACGTCTCGCCCGACGACCTCATGATGTTCGAGACTGCGATCATCGAGATCGCCGGCAACGTCGTCGAGCACGGTAGCCCGGCCGGGCACGTCGTCTACGAGTTCTCGCTCGAGGTCCTCCCGGACCGCCTCGAGGCCGAGCTCGTCGACAACGGACAGGCCTTCGCCGACCTCGACAGTGCCGACGTCGTCGACGGGGCCCGGCTGCCCGACGACGCCTTGGACGAGGCCGGCCGCGGGCTGTTCCTGGCGGTGGCGGTGCTCGACGTGCTGCGCTACTCCCGCACTGATGGCCGCAACGTGTGGCAGATGGTGCGCCGGCGCTCCTGACGTCGACCGCGACCCGGTCGACGTACGCGTCGCCCGGGTAGAGCCCCGGCAGCGTGGTGGATCCCGGAAAGGAAACGTGTGGCGACCAGGCCCACACGAGGTTGGTCGCGCGGGGCGGCGACGCCCAGCGAGAGATGTAGGGGTCGTACGCACCGTTGTGATGGCCGCGAGGCGGTAGGCAGGCTGGCCGGCTCGGCCGAGGGCACGTCACTCCCACCCGGTCGGCTCGCTGCAGACCGCGGGATATCGGGCGACTCACCCACCCTCGGGCCCTGGACTGCGGTGAGGGGTTTCGTGACCTCCGCCGGTCTGCTGGTCGAGGCGGTCCAGGGCGCCGAGATACCGCCGGGCCATGAGGCGCTGAGCGGCCCGGCCGAGGGGACCCCCGAGCCTGGCCAACGTCGACGCCGGCCGCGACAACGCCGTGATCGTGAACTCGATGGCCCCGTCGTCGCGATGTTCGAGCAGGAACTCCTCCTCGCCTGACACGGGGTGCCCGCGAAGGGTCCCGTAGGTGAAGCCGCCACGCCGCGCGTCGTCGGACACGTCCACGACGCGGCACGGAATCGTCAGCGACAGCGGGCCGACTCCCCAGCGCATGAGGGTGACCGTCCCGATCTGCAGCGGGATGTCCGAGGCG
The DNA here is from genome assembly GCA_038224055.1 of Actinomycetales bacterium. GTDB lineage: Bacteria > Actinomycetota > Actinomycetes > Actinomycetales > Dermatophilaceae > JBDSSS01. The sequence goes on along the minus strand of JBBRGO010000012.1, from coordinate 20,148 downwards.
TCCACCCGCAGCCCGGCCCGTTCGTGCACTCGCCAGGTGAGGAGGTCGCTGACGGCACCCTGGAAGTCTCGGCGGACCAAGATGGTGGACAGGGCAAGGCGGGTGTAGCCGGCTGGCCCCGCGGCGGTCGCACTCTCGCCGCCGGGCTCGTCGGCGAGCGGTCTGTCGCGGAGGGTTGCCGACTCCTGGCTCGTGAGGCGACGGACGGTCATGGTGACATCATCACCGACTCCGACACGGACACCGACCCGGAGCCACGCATGGCCGGCCCAGTGACCGCACCATGTCTGGCCGTCCGGTGGGGTTGGGTGCAGGGAAGCGCCGGATCGACCCTTGGCCGGGCAGCGACAAGGGTGGATCGTGGCCCCTGGGTGTCCTGGAGGCGATCCAGTCGTGCATCTATCGGTAGTATCCATGCGCGCGGCGATGGTTGTGCTGTTCGACCCGAAGGCATGAGCCGTGCCCGACCGACCCGAGATCGTGTGCATCTGCGGTTCTACGCGGTTCGTGGAAGTGATGCTCGCGGCGAACCGTGACCTCACCTTCGCGGGTGTCATCGTCGTCGCACCAGGCGTCTTCAGCCACCCCGAGGATCGCGAGCCAGACGAGGAACTCGCCAGCAAGCAGAAGACCGCGCTGGACAGCCTCCACTTGCGGAAGATCGACCTGGCTGACCGGGTTCTGGTTGTCAACCCCGGCGGGTACATCGGGGACTCAACGAGCCGGGAGATCGCATGCGCGCACGCGACCGGCAAGCCGGTCTCATTCACCGACCCCGTCTGACCGGTCGACGCGTCGAAGAGAGGGCGGCAGCGAAGTCCCGCTCAGCCTTGATCCCACCGTTCCGTGGCCGGCCTGGTGCCGATCATGCCGCTGGCCGAGCAGGCCGGGCTGCAGCAGCTGCTCCAGAACCGGCTCAGCGTGGCCTCGCCGAACGCGGAGGTCAAAGCGGGGTGCGTGGTCGCCGGGATGGTCGCGGAAGCACGATCTCCGGGCACGGCGTGCGGGCGGAGTGCCTCGCGCCGCTCTCCCCGCCGGCCGGCAGGAGGGCCACCTTCCCGGCGGCACATCGCGGCTCGACCTCTCCGCCATCACCTCCGTGGCCCTGCTCCAGCGGCGCGGTGTGAAGGTGGCCGGCAGGCCGACGGCTGCGCAGCCGTCGGTTTCTTTCTGCGTGGCAGGACGCCGGTTGGGGCTTGCGAAGACGCGGTGCAGTCTTCTTGTGCCGTGACAACGGCTCCCCGGCAACTCGCTCGCGGTGGGTGTGGCTCACGCTGAGGACGATGGCTCAAGCCCGCGCCACGTCGGGTCATCGTGGGTATCAGCGGCGGGCGAGGAGGCCCCCGACGTAACCCATCACGCACCCGAGGCCGGCTACGACCGCCCCGGGACCGGGGCCAGACCCGGTGGCCAGGGCGGTCGACCCGACGAGCGTCGCCACGACCACGACGAGACCCGTCATTGCCGCCACCCGGGTCAACCGACCTGAACGCCCTGTGAGTCCGAAGAGCATGAGCCCCGCGAGGATGATCAGGATGAGGCCGACGGAGACGACGTTCTCGACTCCTCCGGCGTTGAGCTGGTCCGGGATACCGAGCTCCGGATGGGCCGAAGCCAGCTTGCCGGCGATCTCAGCCGCGGTCAGCTGGAAGGCTGAGGATCCGGTGTCGGCCACGAAGGTCAGGGTGGCGCCGAGGAAGATCAGGAGTCCGCCCAGGATCACGAGGAGGATCCGGGCCAGGCCACGCCACGACGCGGCCTGCTGGATCACACTGCCCTCGGCACGGGTTTCGGTGTGGCCGTCAGTGACCGCGATCGTCAAGGGCCGGATCACCTCCTGCCCGGACGGTGTACGCGGCGCCGTGACTCTGACCAGGACCGAGGCCTCGCCTCCGGGCTCGACTCGGAGCGTCGAGGGGGAGAACGCGAAGCGCAGCCTCTTCTCCGGGTCGCGGCCGCGCAGCGACAGGGCCACGGCCGCCGTACCCCTTCTGTTGTCGACCACAGCCGTGATGCGGCCGCGGCGCCGGCCATGGAGCCGCAGCACGCTGGGGTCGAGCCCGAGGACCACTGTGTCGATGGCTGCCTGCGACGCGGACTGGGTCAGCACCACCGCCGTCTCGGCCCGGCGGTGTCCTTCCGTGGCCAGGATCGTGATGGCGCGGGTCACCTCACCGCCAGGGTCGGGAAGGGGTGCCTCGAATCGCACCTCCGTCATCGCCTCGCCCCCGGGGGGGATCTGGAGCTGCGTCGATCTCCACGTGGCTCGCACCACCTGCTCGGGGTCGGTGGCCGAGAGGCGCACCTGAGTCCATCGATTACTGCCGGAGTTGCTGACGACCACGCGGCACACTCCGGGAGCGGCGTCGCGCACGCGCAGCTGCTGGGGCTCCGCGCGCAGCCTGATCGGTGCCGTCACCACCGGAACGGTGACCGTCACAGGCAGGTCGCGGCTCGCCGAGCGGCCGGTCGTGTTGCTCACCCTCAAAACCAGGGAGAGCTGCTGGGCGGCCACCAGCCGGCGCGAGACGATGCGGATCTGCGTCACGACAGTGCCGGACGTCGAGGGCAGGAGCTCGGCCTTGCCGGCAGTGACCTCCAGCCACGGCGGTCCGTCGACGGCGTCGACGACGTAGCTGTCCACGAGGTGAGAGGTGTTGGAGACCCGCACGATGACGGTCGCCGGGGTGCCCTCGAGCGTCACCGTCGTCTCGGTGGCGTCGAGGACGGCTTCGAAGGGTTCCTGCTCGGCGGACACGCCCGGCGCAGGTCGGTGGGTCTCGCCCTGCGACTCCGCCTCGACCGAAGGACCGTCCGTCCCAGGTGAGGGGTGCACCGACGGCGACCGGACCAGCGTCGGGGGGCCCTGCCAGCCCAGGTACGAGCCGCACGACGAGCAGAACTGCGCATCGGGCGTGTTCTGCTCACCGCACGTGCTGCAGGTTGTGGCCACGGTCGATCCTGGCATTCCTCGATTGCCACGACGGCTCGAGCGGAGACGCCGCTGTCGACCACTATGGCACGACTGCACCGTCTACGTCTTGGTCGATTCCCACGCCGCACGGGGCAGGTACGTCGGTGCGAGTCAGAGGAGCCGCCGCGGCGTTTCCGCCCCCGTCCTCGACATCGGTGGCGGCCACGATCATGCCCCGTGAGCCTGCCGTCCGACCGGCGCGCCCGTCCTCCCAAAGGAGGTGTGTGCGCTTCGACAACTCAGTAGACTGTGACCGATTCGCGGCCCGTCTCGGGGGTCGCCGAAGGGCCGTTGATGACGACGTACTCCATCAAGCAGATCTACGACGCGGCCGTGGCGGCGGGGTTCTCGCATGACCAGGCGACGACGTGGACAGCGATCGCGCTGGCCGAGTCGGGCGGCCGCGTGCGAGCGCTCAACTCCATGGGCGAGCACTCTGTGGGGCTCTGGCAGATCAACGTCGACCCCCACGTGCGCAGCAACACCTGGGGCGAGCTCAACGACCCGCTGATCAACGCCAAGGCCGCCTTCTCGATCTCCGACCACGGTCGCAACCTCCGGCCGTGGACGACGACGCACGAGTCGAGCAAGGGCACCGCCCACGACTACCGGACGTATCTCGCCCGGGTCGAGGCCGTGACCGGCGGTCACGGCGACTGGAAGGGTGTCGACGGCTACCGAGCCGCCACTGCCGGCAGCGGAGAGGCCGCCGTTGGCGTCGGCGGAGGTGGCGAGACGGCCGGCCACGGGGTGCTGCCGGTCGGCGACGCGAAGGTGACGGCGGGCTTCGGGCCGTACCCGACGAGGGGCGGGGAGCACCACGGCATCGACTTCGGGGTGCCGACGGGCACGCCCGTTCACGCCAGCCGCTCCGGCACGATCTACGCCGCGGAGTGGGACCAGAGCGGTTTTGGCCAACACATCCGGATCGACTCGCACGACAACCTCGTCGAGATCTACGGACACCTGTCGAAGCTGGCAGTGAAGAACGGCCAGCAGGTCAAGGCTGGCGACATCATCGGGTACTCGGGATCGACAGGGAGATCGAGCGGTCCTCACCTGCACTTCGAGGTCCGTCAGGGAGGCAAGGGCCCCGACAAGGCCGTCAACCCGCAGCCTTTCCTGGAGGGCGACGGGGTTTCTCCCACGCCAGACGCCGACGCCACGCCTGACGTCGAAACCGTCTCGGCGAGAGGACAGTCCGCCCCACCAGCTGTGCAGGGCGCCCAAACCGATACCGACCACGACGGCCTCACCGATGCCAGCGAGCAGGCGCACCACACCGACCCGACGAACGCCGACACGGACAGGGACGGTCTGACGGACGGGTTCGAGGTCGGCCGCGTCGGCAGCGACCCGCTGGCAAGCGACACGGACCACGACGGGCTGAGCGACGCCCTGGAGGCCGGCCTGGGGACCGACCCGTCCTCCCTGGACACCGACCAGGACGGCCTCACCGACACCGTGGAGGTGCGTTTCGGAACGAACCCGCTCGTGGCCGACGCAGGCGACGGCCTGCCGCGCACCGCCGTTCCACCGTCTGCGCAGGCCGCATCTACGCTGGTGTCCACGGGCTCCTACGACCAGATCGGGGCGGGAGCGTCACCCGAGAGCATGAGGGATACCGACCATGACGGGCTCACCGACGCGTTCGAACGGCTGGCTGGGACGAGCTACCAGAAGGCCGACACCGACAACGACGGTCTCACCGACGCGTACGAGGCCCTGGAGTCTCACACCGATCCGCTCAGCGCCGACACCGATCACGACGGAGCCAGTGACGCGCTCGAGCTCGCGCGCGGTACGGATCCCGGTCACCTCGCAGGCATCGCAGGCGTCTCGGGCGTGGGGCAGTTCGCCGAGAACGTGCGCACGCCCGTCGTGGACACGGACCACGATGGGCTGAGCGACCGCTACGAGCAGATCGCCCACCTCGACCCGCACAGTGCCGACACGGACCGCGATGGCCTGTCGGACCCACTCGAGGTGGGCCTGGGCACCGATCCGACGAAGGTCGACACCGATGGCGATGGTCTCACCGATCTGTTCGAGACCCAGATCGGGCGGGACCCGCTCGTCGGGGGCTCGGCGTCGGACCACCTCGCCGACCCGGGCCTGGGTCGAGGCCTCGGAGCCGACGAGCCGAACGGTACGCCCGTCGTCGACCCGACCCACGTGGACCTCCATGCGCCACCGATCGGCGACCACTTCTGACGACGCGGTGTCATGACGGGACGAGTCGTGGGAGAGAAGATCCGCCGACCTGAGCCGGCGGGCCTCTCCCGACCCCGGCTCGAGCAGCGCCTGCTCGGGTCGCGGGACGCCGGGCTGGCCCTCGTCGTTGCCCCCCCTGGTTCGGGCAAGACGACGCTGCTCGCCCAGGTGGCGGCCCTCACGGGTCGGCGTACGGCGTGGTATTGCGTAGGCCCGGAGGACGCGTCCGAGAGCGCCTTCGTGGGCCACCTGGCCCACGCGCTCGGGTCGATCACGTCGGCGGTCGACGCGTCGACAGAGTCGGTCGACGAGCTTCTCCTCGCCCTCCAGACTGCAACGCAGCCGCTCACGCTCGTCGCCGACGACCTCCACGAGGTAACCGGCTCGCCGGCCGAGGTGGCGCTCGAGCGGCTCGTGCGGCTGCGGCCGAGGTCGTTGCGCGTGCTGTTGGGCTCGAGGCGGACCCCCGACATCAACACGCCACGGCTGCTCGCATCCGGGGAGCTGGTCGAGCTGGGCGTCGACGACCTGCGCTTTCGGTCGTGGGAGGTCGAAGAGCTCTACCGGCGGGTGTACGACGAGCCACTCTCGCCTGAGGCGGCAGCCGCCCTCACCCGGCGCACGGGGGGCTGGGCGGCGGGGTTGCAGCTCTTTCACCTCTCCACCGCAGGCAAGGAGCGGTCGGAGCGCGAGTCGGCGGTAGCCGAGCTCAATGGCAGGTCGCGGCTCATCCGGTCGTACCTGACGCACAACCTCATCGCCGACCTCCCGACAGATCGTCGCGACTTCCTCGTCAGCACCTCGACCCTGGGCGTGCTTACCGGTCAACTGTGTGACGAACTGCTCGAAACCACAGGGTCGCTATCGGTGCTCGAGGACCTCGAGAGCGGCCACTTCTTCACCACCAGCACCGACGACGGCCAGACTTTCCGCTATCACGAGATTCTGCGCAGCCACCTGGAGGTGCTTCTCATCGGCCGAAGCAGCGAGGCGGCCGCGCTCGAGCTGTACGCCCGCGCGGGCACGATCCTCGAGGGACACGGGTTCGGGCAGGCGGCTCTGCGCGCCTATGCCCGGGCGCAGGAGTGGGGAGCGGTGGCCCGGCTGGTGCGCGACAGCCGTTCGGGGCTCTCTGTCGACGAGGTGCTGAATGCGCCCGGATGTCGGGCTGCCCCTCTCTCGCGTGAAGACCCGTGGATGGCGCTGAGCCAGGCTCGGTGCTTCGTCCGACACGGGGACCTCGCCGCGGCCACGCTGGCTTATGAGCGTGCGGTGGACCTCGCAGACGACGAGAGGATGCGGCACGAAGCCGAGGCTGAAGTTACCGTGGTCAGGCTCTGGACACCGCCCACCACGGACGCACTCGGGGCTGAGGCACCCGACGCACTCGTCAGTTCGAATCACGCCGCCGTGAGTGCGAGCTCGGTCGGCTCGGAGGCGTGGTCCGAGGCGAGCACCGCCTCGGTCGTGCGGCAGGCCACCGTCATGACGCTGCCGGGTGCGGCCGGGGCGGCGCCGACGGCTCTCGGTCGGGCTGTCGTGCACCTGCTCGGTGGCCGGATCCCTGAGGCCCGGCAGGCGCTCGGAGCGACCGACGGCATACGGCCCGACGCGGGCTGGGAAGGCATCGCGTTGCGCCTGCTCATCGTGCTCGTCGGGGTCATCGACGGCACGATCCGCGACCCGAGCCGTCAGCTGGAGGAGCTGACCCTCCATGCCGACGCGCAGGGGTACGCATGGCTGGCGAGGATCGGTCGTGGGATGCACCCATGGGTTCTCCCCGCCGGTGCCGACCGGTCTTCGGATGCGGGTTCCCCGGACATCTCGACCCCGGCTCGGGATGGCGGGGACGACTGGGGTCGACTCTTTCTGGGTTTCGTCGCGGGCGCCGCGCTGGTGCGGCAGGGGAGGGGGGCGGAGGCGTCTCCGGTGCTGCGCGACGTGGCGGCGGCCGCTGCCGATCTGGGGGCCCCTGTCGTCGGTCTGTGGGCCAGCGCCCTGGCCCTCCACGCAGAGGGAGTCGACAGGGGTGAGGCGCGCCCGGTCGACTGTTCCGGCGAGCGCCGCGACCGGTGCCGTCAAGTCCTGGCCCTCGCTGCGAGCCTCGGCGTGGTCGGTGTCGACGTGTGGAACCGACCTGTGTCCGGGCGCGACCTCGGCTTCCTGACGGAGCCGACGAAGGTGACAACGCACGGCGACACGCCTGATGCCAGGACCGTCGTGTCGGCCCTGGCCGCGGTCGGCGAAGGGAAGCGGATCGAGCTGGTGTGTCTGGGCGGTCTAGTGCTACGCATCGACGGTGAGCCGGTCGATCTCGGCTCTCTGCGGCCGCGGGCGCGCACGTTGCTTAACGTGCTCTCGGTGCACCACGGCCACGACGTGCACCGGGAGGAGCTCATCGACGTGCTGTGGCCCGATGCCCCCATTGAGGTGGGCGCGCATCGACTGCACGTCGCGGCGTCGAGCGTGCGCCGCCTGCTCACGCTCTCGGGATGCGGTGCGACCCCCGTGCGGCGCAATGGCGACGCTTACCGCCTCGACCTGCAGGACGTGCGGTCGGACCTCGCGGATGTCGAGAACGAGGCGAGGGCCATGGCCACGGCGCGTGGCCTCGGCCAGGGCCACGACGCATTGACGCGAGGCCTCGCCGCCCTGGCCCGCTACGGCGGCCCGCTGCTGCCCGAGGTGGGCCCGGCCGACTGGGTCGTGGGCGAACGCGCGCGGCTACGAGTGCTCGCCACGTCGGTCGCCATCGACGTGGCCCGGCTGGCCCACGAGCTGGGGAGGCCGGACGACGGCCGTCGAGCCGCGCAGCGGGCAGTCGAGCTGGACCCACTGCGCGACACCGGCTGGCTCTTGCTCGCGCAGCACCAGGAGGCACTCGGCGAGCCGACGGCGGCTGCAACCACCCGGCGTGAGCACGAGCGCATCCTCTCGGTGCTCGAGGCGCGGTACTGAAGGCCCCGCGGGCCGCCTACTCGCTGTCGATGACCTCAACCCGGTGCAGGACGTGAGCGGGCTTGACGGCCCGGATGACAGCGTTCAGTCGTTCGAGATCGAGCTCGTCGGGGTCGACGGGTCGCACCGTGACGACGAGCGAGGGCAGCGGCTCCCCGGGGAGCGGTGCGTTGGGGTCACGCGACCACACGGCGGCGCCCGTGTCGACAACCTCGGCCTCGAACCCGACGAGGGCTTCCACCGCGAGCGCCACGCCTTGCGCCGTCCCCTGCCACCCCTGCAGAACTGATGCCGCCCGCAACAGCTCACGCTGGCGGTCGGGCAGAAGCCCCGGGTCGAGCTCGACCCCCACCCAGGTCGATAGCCATGCCAGCGTCTCCTCGGGGGCCAGGTCGATGTCGAGGTATGCGGCAAAGTTGTCGAGGCAGATGATCACGGGCGCCAGGACCTCGTCGATGGCCTCGCAAAAGGTCCGGGCAAGTGGGTCGTCCCGGTAGAGGCCCGGCAGGGTGGGCAGCAGCGGGTGTGGGCTGCGCAGCCGTTCGGGCTGGACTGTCATGATCGCACCCGCACCTGGTGCTCGTACGAGAACACGAGCGCGGTGGGGGGCAGGTCGAGCCGCTGCACCGCTCCCTGCCGACGCGCCCGGTCGCCCTGGTCGGTTGCCGGCACGGCGGGGTAGATCGACGCTTCCACCTCCTGTGCCATGTCGACGCCCCGGATCTGTGCGAGCGCGGCATGCACCTCGTGCAGCTGCACTGAGCGACCGAACGGCCACCCCCTGCCCGCCGGCCCGCCCTCGAGGGGGTGGAACAGACGGTAGAGGGCACGCAACACGGCAAGGCGCACCTCCTCGGGATCGAACCGTGGACGCGCGTTGACGCTGACGACGGCGGTGAGCCACACGTATTCTGCTGGCGCCACGAGCAACCGCGTGCCGACCAGCCGCTGCTCGTCGAGCTTGGCCGTGATGCGCTGCAGCGTCGCGTCGGGCGGTTCGAGGTCGGCCCGGCGCACGCGGCCCACCTCGTCGCTAGCCACGTGGGGAACGACGAGGACCCGGATGCCGCCCGCATCGTTTCCCGTCATCGTCGGCACGCAGTGCACCCGCGCGGCGTCGGGGGCGACCTCCCGGGCCAGCTCCTCGAAGTCCTCGGCGGTGACAGCCCGGCCGCGCGAGCGGAGCAGCAGGGGCCCGCGGATCTTGGCCGACTCCAGGGATTCCGGGTCGGCCCCGCCGATGGCGGGTGCGCGGTTCTCCACGCGGGAGACGTAGGGCACGCTCGTCTTCAGTACGCGGACGGCGCCGGTGGCAACGTTGCCCTCCCTGCCGCCTCCGGTGCGGTAGGCGGAGAGCGTGATCGTGGCGCCGATGGGGGGCACGGCTCCGTAGTGGCGCAGACCCCCGGCCTGGGTGCGCACGGCAGGACCGAAGTGGATGTCGCCTGACGACAGGTCGAGTCGGAAGTGCCGGTCGTCGGGGCTCGAGTCGGCGAAGTGTGACACCTGGGCCCATTCGGAACGGACACCGTCGTCCTCCACGATGAGCTGGACCGGCTCCTCGGAGGGGACGAGAGGGTGACGCTGCAACGGCATTCGTTGCCCGGGGGTTCCGTCCGAACGACCGAGGTATTCGTGGCGTACCACCTCGGCGTGCACCATCGGCACGGTGCCGCCGATCGTCCAGGCGGAGATCGAGGTGATCTGCGGTGAGGCCGTGTACGTGGGCCGTTCGTCGACCGGCTCCACCAGTCGGCAGCGCAGCCAGCCGGCACGGTTGCGGGCGATGACCGAGGCATGGTGCCCCGCCGGGACGTGCAGCACGATGTCGCCCGGACGGTTGAGCCCACCGGTCTCGTCGCGGTCGACCCCGCACGGGCGCCACCCTGCGCTCGTCCACGCTTCCCAGACGAGCGGCGGCCGCCGGGGGTCGACGCCGACGCCCGCGACCTCGCAGACGAGCCGGACGAGCACGGCGCACGACGGCACGGCGTCGGAGAGCCCGACGAGCAAGGCGTCGCCCACAGCGGGGCGGGCGCTGAAGCAGGCGAAGCCGCGACGTCCGAGGCTTCCCGTCGTCTCCACGGGGTCACCACCCGCGGGGTGACCGGCGCTGTGGCCGAACGTGCTCGGGACGATGGACAGCTCGGTCGTGGTAGAGAAGACGATCGGGGCGTGGATGTCGGTGCGCGGAGTGGCAACTTCGGTGTCCGCCCGGACGAGCACGGCCTGGGGCTGCGGCGCGGAGAGCCACAACGTGACCTCGCCTCGAGCGGCAGCCGGTGGTCGCAGCGCTACGCCGATCATCTCGAGGAACTTCACGTAGTTGCGGTCGGGCACGCGGTTGAGCCGGTAGATCAGCTGGTCGACCATGTGGGCGACCGCCTCGATGAGCGTGACCCCGGGGTCGGACACGTTGTGGTCGGTCCACTCCGGGCACCTCTGCTGCACCAGCCTCTTCGCCTCGTCGACGAGTTGTTGGAAGTGACGGTCGTCCAGGTTCGGCGCCGGCAGCACGTCACTCACCGTCCGGTTGCTCGGGCGGTATGACGTAGAACGGGAAGACGAGGTTGCGCGGGTCGTTGAGGCCTCGGACGGCATACGCGATGTCGATGTAGAGGATGCCGTCGTCGATGCGGTCGAACGAGACGATGACGTCGATGACGTCGATCCGCGGCTCCCAGCGTTCAAGCGACTCGCGGACGTCGTACACCACCTGCCCTGCTGTCGCCGAGTTGGCCGGCCCGAACACCCGGTCGTGGATGCGGCAGCCGAACTCGGGTCGCATCGGGCGTTCACCCCGGGCCGTACCGAGGATGAGCCGGATCGACTCCTGCAGCTCGCGATCGTGGGCCACGAGGGCAATGCCGCCCGTGGCGTCCGTGGTCAACGGAAACGCCCAACCCGCCCCGATGAAGTCGACGGTCATCTCAGCCGCCGATCATGACGGTTGGTGCGCCCATGACGATGGGGGCGCCGCAGGCCGCGAGGTCGCCGACCCGCGCGGCCGGCAGGCCGCCGATGAGCACCGTCGGGCACCCGGGTGGCACGATCGCGGTCGGGGGGTGCACCGCAGGAGGTGGGAACGAGCAGATGTGTGGCGTCCCGACGGTCGCGGCGGGCATCCCGGCGATGAGCACGGTTGGCACGCCAGGTGGACCGATCACCCCGGGGTGACCGGTCGGGTCACCGATGCGTGCTGCCATCGGCATGATGACTCCCTCCCTCTAGTTGATCTTCACCATCGCGGCGGAGATGCTGCACGTCGCGCCGCCCTTGACCTCGGTCGTGCCTGAGCCCTCGAGCTTCGCGGTCGCGCCGGTCAGCTCGAGCGCGGCCCCGGAGCTGACCTTCACGCTTCCCCCGCCGCCATCGACCGTCACCCCGTTCGTGGCCGTGAGCGTGATGGAGCCGGCCTTGAGGTCAAGGTCAGAGCTCGATGCGTCGACGGTGACCCCCTTGGCCCCCTCGATGACGACGGTGCCGTCGCTGTGCAGCGTCACCGAGGTCTTCGCTCCGTCGAGTCGCATGGACAGGTGTCCGTCCCCGGACTCGACGAGGACCCCGTCATCGTGGCCCACGTCGTCCATGAGGTCGATGCGGTGACCGAGACGCGACACCATCGAGCGCCGGTTGACTGCGCCCGTGCCGCTGTCGACGAGGTCGGGGGACCGCGTCCCGGGAAGGTCGACGCCGTTGTAGAGCCCCCCGAGCACGAAAGGCGCCCGGGCGTCCCCCTGGTCGAACGCCACGAGCACCTCGTCGCCGACTTCAGGCACGACCATCCAGCCCCGTTTGTCACCCGCCCCGGGCTGGAGGGTGCGCGCCCACGAGCTCGCATAGGTGTCCGAGAGCCAGGGCAGCTTCACCTTGACCCGCCCGCCCTTCTGCGGGTCGTTGACGTCGGTGACCACACCCGTGACCACACCCGGGGTCCGCCGCGACGACCCGCCGCCTGAGGCAAGAGTGAAGAGGCTCCGGTCGGACTGGCCGGTGACGGAAAAGGTTGTTGTGTAACCCGATCCGGGTTCGAAGCGGTGCCGGGATGTGGTGACCGCGTACTTGCCGTCGAATGGTGAGCCGAGACCGTGTAGCGACACGGCCGCACCCGCGCGCACGGCAGGGTTGCCTCGGACGACACCCTCGAACTCGGCGAAGGCCCCCGCGACCTCCTGGGCCAGGGCCCCGGCGACGGAGTCGACCTCCGCCTGTGTTGCGTACGGGACATCGGTGGAGACGTACCGCGCGCTGCCGAACACCTCGGCAAGCTTCTTCGGGGTCACATCGGGGAGGTCGGCGCTGTTGGTCGCAGCCGCTGCGGTGGCCGCGAGCGCCTGTTTGGCGGAGGGGTCCCACCCGCGAACCTCCACCTCGGCGACCTGCTGGGCGGCTGTGATGACCGAGCGGAAGCGGAGCAGGTCGGCCCCGAGCCGCATCACGAGGGGCTCGGCCCCGGGTCGCCCGCCCGGGTCGGGCGCGGAGGCTGCCGGCTGCGGCGCGGTGAAGGTGAACCGACCCTCGCGGACGGATATCTCGTATCCCACCTCGCGCGCAAGACCTTCGAGGAACTCCCAGTCGGTGCTCCCGAACTGGCCCACGTGGTCGAAGACCGTCGTCGTCGCGTCGACCTTGCCGACCGCGAGCCCGGCCCGCTGCGCAACCTTCGCGGCGATGTCGGAGGCGGTCATCTGCGTGTACGCCTCGGTACGACGGGCCCGGAAGAGCCGGTGGGCCGGATCGTATCCGCGGATCACGGTGAACGTGCCACCGCCGTCGAACTCGGCCTCGAGGGCGGTTACCTCGCCCGTGATGAGCGGCTGCGCCGTGGCGGCGTCGGACGTGAGCACCGACACCGTGACCGGCACGCCGATCTTCACGCCGGTCTTGGCCACGACGGTGCGGTCGCCGTCGCGAAAGCGCAGGACGAACAGGTCGGGCAGCCGCTGACTGTCGTCGACGTAGGCCGCGGTCAGCAGGGGGACGATGTCCGCCGGGAGCGGCTGACCGTTGATCTCGACGATGAAGGTGCTGGTGAGTGGCATCGGTCCGCCTCAGGCCAGGTCCGCCGCGGCGGGCAAGAGCAGGACCGTGCCCGCCCGCACGCGCAGTGGGTCGTCGATGTCGTTGTAGTCGGCGAGCCGCCGCCACTGTTCAGGGTCGCCGTACTCGGCGTAGGCGACGGACGCGAGCGAGTCGCCGGCGACCATCTGGTGGGCCCGCCGGACCGACCGGCCTCCCGAGGTCGGGTTCTGCCGCCAGGGCTCGTCGGGCATCTCCTCCAGGGCCACGCTGCACACGGCCCGGAGTGGGGTGCCGTCAGAGGCGAACAGCGTGTACTTCGCGCTCACCGACGTGACGAATGCCGGGAAGCTCGCGATGCTGCCCCAGTGCAGGACGACGAGGGGCGGGGTCGGCTTCTGCTGCCCCGAGCTCTCCTCCGTCGGCACGCAGCAGGCGAAGAGCGACTCGACCGCTTTCACCACACTGCCGTCGTGCTTGCCCGTGGCGTCGAAGAACATCTCGACCGTCAGTTTGCACGGCTCGGACCCGCTGAACTCGGGCGGCCCCGCCTTCCTGGCACCCTTCGCCGTCTTGCGTTCCCACTTGGCGGACTTGGCGATCGTGACTTCCTTGGGGTTGAACTGGAACTTGACCTCCCCCCGGGACTTGCCCGGCTTGCCGCCGCTCCCGCTCTTCGAGGGGCTGGGGTCGTAGAGACGCAGCACCGCGCGCTGCATCTGCGGTCGGCTGCCGTCACCTGACGGGGCGGGGGCACCGAGGCCGGACGCCTTCACGGTCGAGGCGGCCATCAGGGCAATGGGCTGGGTCACGACGGTCCCTTCGGTGACACGAAGCCGTGGTGGGCCAGCTCGATCGTCTCAGTGGCGACCTTGGGCGAATCGGCGTTGAGACTCGGACCGGTCCATCGGACAGGGATGACGCCGAACAGGCTCCACTCGGCGACGACGGCGCGCTCTGCCGTCATTGCCTTGATGGTGGCGGTCTGGGGCGCCACCCGGGTCGTCATGCTGGCGAGCCACCGGATCACATCGTCGGTCTCACGACAGACGGGCCGGGTGAGCTTGACGTTGGTGTACTTCAGCCGAGTCGGGATCTGCCACACGAAGTCGTTGTTGCCACCCTCCTCGCGTTGCTCGAGCACCACCTCGACCCCGAGCCCCTCGCACGAGATGAACGTCCCGAGCTGCTTCCGGTCGATACTCACGCCCCAGCACACGCTGACGGGTGCGTCACTCTCGTCCACTACTCCTCCTCAACGTCTCAGGTCGGCGATCAGCCCGGCCCGCTCGCGGTCGAGCCACAGCTCCGCGCGCAGCCGGGCCGACAGCGGGTCGAACAACCGGCGAGCCAGGTCGTCGATGTCCACGTCGATGGCGCCCCGGGCGGCGGGCACCTCCGCGGTTGGCGCGGCGGCCGTCATCGATGCGCTGTGATCCCCAAGCGACAGCTCGGAGGTCTCGGAGTCTCGTTGCAGCACTGCGCCGCTGGGCCATGGCGCATCGGCAGCCGTGACAGCCTCGGGGGCAAGGCGGCTGACGGGCTCGGCGGAGGGAGTGGGGGCTGACGAGGGATCGTGCTCGAACATCCGTTGAAGGCTCATCACGGTGACGGGCCCGGCGGGTCCGGTTCGGTCCTCAGGCGCAGCCGGCTCCGACGCACCGACTCGTCCCGTGGCCGGCGCCGTGGGAAAGGTCGATGACGACCACTGCGCGGGCAGGGGTACCGGCGACGGAGCGGCCGGGCTGGCCATCGGCTGGGTCGTCGACGTTTCATCGCCCACCGGCGCGGCCCGGAAACCCCTCTCGGGGTCCCAGACCTCACCGACCAACGGCGCGGCGAGAGGGTCGGATGCCGCCGATCTGCCGAGTCGCGGGGGTTCGGGCGGGATGCCCTCCCGGGAACGGTGCACGATCGGGCCGCCCGTCGAGCGGAGCACGACGGGTGCGCCAGGCTCCGCGCCGGGCCGTGGGGGCGTCACTACGGCGGGTGATGGTGGGCTCGCCAGCTCGGGCGGCCGGTCGGCGAGGAGCGAAGGTCGGCTCCCGAGCACGGGAAGAGTGCCTGGCACCGCGGGACCGTCGAGTGGTCGCTGCACGCTGGGCGCCCGAGCGAGAAGCCGGGCCGGAACTGCGTCGTCGCGGCGCTGCACGAGCGCCGGCTCATACCCTTCGGCGCCGGGACCGGCGTCCGGCTGGCGCGGCCCGAGGCCACTAGGCCCGCCCCCCGGTTCGGATGGCTTCGGGTGAATATGCCGCTGCACAACGGGGAGTCGGGGTGGCGAGGCCTGGTGCGGCGGTTCACGGCGGCCCGGGGAGACAGGTGGCTGTGGTGCGAGCTCGGGGAGGGCGGCCCGGGGCCAACGCTGCAGGACTGGCTGTTGGCGTGCTTCCGAGGAGCTCGTGCGCTCCACGGGCGGTAAAAGTGGGTTGCCAGTCGGGATCGGACTGGTCGGGCTCGTGAGCGACGAGGTGGGGAGGGCGGAGCTCGAGTTGAGGACTGGAACGGGGAGGTGGAAGGTGGGCTCGGAGGCCGTCGAGCGTTGCCGGGTCGTCGCGTTCGGCTCGGAGGCCGTCGAGGGTTGCCGGGTCGTCACGTTCGGCTCGGAGGCCGTCAAGCGTTGCCCGGTCGGGGCGGTTCTCAGCGGCCGGCCGCCGAGCGGCATGTCGGAGCTCCATGAGCCCGGCCCGGTCGCATGGTCGTGCGTCGACTCCGTGGAGGGCATCGAGGCCGCTGTGGGTGATGGCCCATCGAGAGAGGGTTCGTCTGACGATGGACTCGGGGTGGGGGCGCTGGCATCCGCCGTGAACGCAGTGGATGGCTCGGACGTCGATGGGTGGGCAGGCGCCTCGGCATCCACTGGGGGCCCGACGGCCCCGACGGCCCCGACGGCCCGGACCGTGTCGGAGGTCTCGAGGCTTTCGAAGGGGAGGTCCGGGTCGTGCCCGTTCGACCGGGGTGAGGGTCCCGGGTCGGTGACCTCGCGCGACCGAGCCGGCGCAACAGAGGGATTCAGGTCGCTCGTCTGGGGGATGGGGCTACCGGGCGTGCGGCTGATCGCAGGCAACTGCCTGGTTGAGGCCGATACGATCTCGTCCGGAGTGACGACCTGTCGCTGGACGGGCGCGGCGGGCCCGACCCGGGTATAGGGCTCGAGGTTCGGCGTGGGGACGGCGGTGTGTGACGGTGGCGACACGTGGTGCGGGACGGGCATCTGCGCCCCGACCGGCAGGACTGCGGCGTGGTCCCCGGAGCCGACCTCCGCCGCTCCTGGACGAGGCGGGTCCGTCGACCCCGCGACCGGTGCGTCGAAGGATGGGATGGGCGGTTCCTCGTGAGGATGAGTGGCGGTACTGGACAGTGGCGTCACCGTTGATGGTCCGCCCAGCGAGGCCCTCTGCGCGGCAACGGCATTCAACGGGGTGGCTGAGGCGTCATCCGCTGCGTCCGACCTGCTCGGCCGTGGCTGTGGCGAGGGGCTGCCGAATGTCACGGCGTGTTGCACGGAGGCCCCGGGTGGGCCGCCGCGGCTGGTTCGGGGCACGGTCAACACCGGGAGGTCGCTCAGCCTGGTATCTGGGCTGCCTGAGGCCTGGACGTCCACGTCGACCTCTCCCGACGGGGCGCCGGGGTTACGGGCGTGGCCGAGGGGCGCGATGAAACGGGGGTCGCCGCGCGTCGCGAGCCCGGCAACGAACGGCGCCAGGGGGGCGATCACGTCGATCGGGTGCAGGCTGCGCTGAAGGGGTACGAGGCGAGTCCAGTCCGACGGCGCCGGAGCGCGGGCGGGGGAGGCGAGCGGAGTGACGAGCGCGCGGCCGTCGGTCCCCGAGGGGGCCGAGCCGACCGACGACTCGCGGGCGATCCGCCGCCACCAGGTCATCTCATCCTCCGTGCCCTATGCGGGTGTTGAAACGTGCGATCTCGCCGACGAACCGGCGTCGCTCGACGTGCTCGAGATCGAGGATGTCCGCGAGGGCCCAGTGGAAGTGGAACGCGACGTACGCAACCTCGTGGTAGAGCCGGTCGGGCGCGTACGTCATGATTCCCCCAGGCGCCCACCAGAGAGCTCGACCCCGAAGTGCGCCGAGCACTCGGGGCAGGTGACAGACGCCCGGGTGCTGCCCTCCTCGTTGACCCGCCTGTACAGGTCCTGCAAGAACGCGAGGTCGGCCGCGAAGAAGTTCTCGATGATGCCCGCATGGACGTCCTCGATGGTGCCGATTCGCGTGACGACCCGACCGAGCAGCACGACGGTGAGATACGCCGGGTTCTCCCTCACGCGGTCGTCGCGCAGCGGGATCAGCTCATCGCGCGCCGTAGCGAGCCGCATGACCCCCTCACGGTGGACGGTGCCGCGGGCGTCGACATACCCGCGGGGTAGGAGGAACGAGAACTCTGTTCGAAGGGGTTCTGGCTGGCGAGGCGGGGCCGCGGAGGTCGCGGCCCCGTCGGTGCGCTGGGGTGCTGCGCGTTCCACGAGGTCGATGTCGTCATCCCCCCGCGGCGCTGCCGCTAGAACCCGACGCATCACTCCACCTCGAGGCGCTCGTACGTGATGACGATCTTCTCCGTCAGCACCGACGTGTCACCCGCCTTGAGGCTGCTGATCTCCAGGCTCTTGGGCCAGGCGTTGGTGAGCTTGTAGCGCTTGACGGCATTGCCCTCGTAGTCGTAGACGACGATGGCACCCCCCTTGCGCGCGGCTCCCATCTTGCCGAACTGCGAGTCCTTGATCCACGACTCGAAGCTCTTGTCAGCCGTGAGCGGCCGCGTCAGCGTCACCTCTCCGGCTTTCCACTGGCCCGGCAGCTTCTTGACGCTGTACTTGCCGTCGGCTCCGTTCTGCTTGAGCTCGACGACGTCCTGCTCCATCTTGAGACCGGAGATCTCGGTGATGCTCTTGGCGACGAGGCCGTCGACATCGATGCCGAAGGAGTGCCCAACGGCTGAGTCCATATCAGGTAGTGCCATGATGTGCTGCCTCTCGGGTGTTGAGCGGGGGTTGGTGGGTCGTCACGGCCGGGGTGAGGACGATGTCATTCGCTGACGAGACTCGTGCCACCGGAGAACTGGCTGAGCCGGAAGATGACGAACTCGGCGGGCTTGACCGGCGCGACACCCACGAGGCAGACGACCTGCCCCGCGTCGATGCCCTCGGAGGGGTTTGTCTCGCCGTCGCACTTGACGAAGAAGGCTTCGTCGGGGGTCTGGCCGAACAGCGCGCCCTTGCGCCACTCGTTGACGAGGAACGCGCTGATCGTCCGTCGCAGTCGCGCCCATAGGGCGTCGTCATTGGGCTGGAAGACCGCCCAGTTCGTACCGCCCAGGATCGACTCCTCCAGGTAGTTGAACAGCCGCCGCACGTTGACGTATCGCCACGCCGGGTCGGACGAGAGGGTGCGGGCCCCCCACACCCGCGTGCCCCGACCAGGGAACGAACGCAGGCAGTTGATCCCGACCGGGTTGAGCAGCTCCTGCTCCGTCCTCGTGATCTGCATCTCCAGCCCGACCGCGCCCCTGACGACCTCGTTCGCGGGGGCCCAGTGCACGCCGTGGACCTCGTCGTTGCGCCCCCAGATGCCGGCGACGTGTCCGGAGGGCGGCATCGACGTCATCATCCCGGTGGCTGGGTCGGCGACCCTGACCCAGGGCCAGTAGAGGGCGGCGAATGCCGAGTCGTAGCCGGCCTTGTCGACGCGCCATTCCTTGACCTGCTGCGGGTTGAGGCCGGGCGGCGGGTCGAGCACCGCCATCCGGTCACCCATCAGCTCGCAATGGGCGATCATCCCCAGCTGAACGGCCTGCACCGTATCCAGGTCGATGACGCCTTGCTGGTAGGCGCTCATGAGGTCGGGGACGCACAGCATCGTTACCTCGTCGACGGTCTCGAGACCGGCGAACCCGGTGCGGTCCGCCACGTCGCCCACGTAGTCGTCCGTACTCAGCTCTCTTGGCGTGGCGCTCGGCGCCGGCGCCTCCGCGAGAGCGGTCTCCCCGTGGGGCACGACGTCGCTGGGTCCGGGCGTCACCTCCTCGACGCGGATCGTCTGCGACGTCGCGTTGACCACAGTGGCGACATTCGCCTTGCCCCGGCCCAGGATCACCCGGTCGAACTCCTCGACCGTCTCGCCGTGATGCTTCACCACGACCTTGAACATCTCGTCGGTTGGGTTCTCACCGCCAGCTTGGGCGATCTCGACGGAGATGGTGCCCGGCTCGGCGGCCGTGTCCGCAGCGCGGATGCGCAACCGCCCGATCTGGGCCTGAGGTGCCGCCGCGATGTCACGGGCTCGGGACGAGCGCGGAGTCGCCTCGCTGGCGCCCTGACCGATGCGGACGACGTAGCAGTTCCCGCCTCCGTTGAGAAAGTACCCGTACACAGACTGCGCGAGATAGGAACCAGCGACGAAGCCGCCGAAGGTCGACGTGAACTGCGTCCAGTTGCTGACGAGAGTGGCTGCGTTGAATGGTCCGTCGTCAGCGAGGCCGACGAAGGCGGCGACCGCGGTGCCCACGCCCTCCAGCGGACGCGCTCCGGCCTCGACCTCTTCGACGTAGACCCCGGGTGCCAGGTAGGTCGGCATGTGCCCTCCTTGTTTGGGATGCTCACCTCGATGGTGCCGATCGCGTCGAGACCGCGAAACGTCACCGGGGACGTCGGAGGGGCAGCGTGCGCTGCCTCATGGGGAAGGACCGCGTGGTCGCGCGCGGCTCAACCGTCGGGCCTCACGGGCATCCGTATCGCCACGTCCACGTGGTAGGCCACAGGAAGATGCCGGGCGCCCGCCACCGAGAAGCGTCCGCGGCGCTCGATAGGGCATCGTCCGTCGCCCTGTCGGGTGGCCGTCCGACCCGGTGGAGCGGCAGCCCCTCGCGCCATGCTGACGAGCGTGACTCCGACATCGGCATGCTGCGTCTGCCCTGCGGCCCGGCTCGGGCTCGTCCCATGAGCGTGGGCGACTGCGGGAGCGAGCGCCTAG
>JBBRGO010000011.1:0-25168 GCA_038224055.1 Actinomycetales bacterium | reverse complement strand
TCACCGGACGGACCGGTCAGTACGTCCACATCAGCTCGGGCTCCATCTATGCCAAGCCGGTGCGGCAGCTGCCGATCACCGAATCCACACCCGTCGCGCCCAACGCGTCGCTCGACTACGCGCGTGCCAAGCTCCGTGCCGAGGAGGCCCTGTTCGCGGCGCACCGTCGCACGGGCTTCCCCGTGACGGTGGTGCGGCCGTCCCATACCTACGACGACGCCAACCCCCCGTTGCCCGGCGGCTGGACCGTGATCGAGCGGATGCTGCGCGGCGACGAGATCCCGGTCCACGGCGACGGAACCTCGATGTGGACGCTGACGCATGCGGAGGACTTCGCGCAGGGCCTCGTCGGTCTGCTCGGCAACCCCCGAGCGATCGGCGAGGTCTTCAACATCACCAGCGGTGACGTCTACACGTGGGACCAGATCTACACGATCATGGGGCAGGCCCTCGGGGTCGAGGCGAAGCTCGTGCACGTCGCCTCGGAGATGTTCCCGCTCGTCGCGCCGGAGTGGTTCTGGTCCGGGGAGATGGTGGGAGACATCGGGCACAGCGCCGTCTTCGACACCAGCAAGGTCGCGACGTTCGTGCCCGGCTTCGCGCCGCGGCTCACCTTCCACCGCGCCGCCAGCAGGATGGCGGCCTGGCGCGGCGCCCACCCCGAGTCCACCCAGGGCGACGCGCAGACCGACGAGGTGCTGTCGCGGATCGTCGCGGCCTACCACGAGGCCGAAGGAGTGTTCGCGGGACGGGCACCGGGTCGGCCCGCGGCATGAGCGCCATGACCGAGCTCGAGCCCCGTCCGCTAGGACGCACCGGGCTCCGCGTCGGACCGCTCTGCGTCGGCACCAGCCCGCTGGCCGGCATGAAGCAGCTCTACGGGTACGACGTCACCGAGGAGCGCGCGGTGGCCACCGTCCGTGCCGTCTTCGACAGTTCCATCGACTTCATCGACACCTCCAACGGCTACGGCGATGACGGGGAGGCCGAGAAGCGGATCGGCGTCGCGATCGCCGCCAACGGCGGACTGCCGACCGACACGCTGCTCGCCACCAAGGTCGACCCGGACCCGACCACCGGGGACTTCTCGGGCGACCGGGTGCGGGCCTCGCTGGAGGAGAGCCTGGTCCGACTCGGGGTCGACCGGGTCGAGCTGTTGCACCTACACGATCCGGAGCGGCTGCGCTTCGAGGACGCGACGGCCCGGGGAGGCCCGGTCGAGGCCCTCGTCCGGCTGCGCGACGAGGGACTGGTGGGCCACCTCGGCGTCGCCGGAGGACCCGTGGCCGAGATGCAGCGGTATCTCGACACCGGAGTTTTCGAGGTGCTGCTCGTCCACAACCGCTACACCCTGCTCGACCGGTCGGCGCACGACCTCTTCGTCGGCGCTCACGAGGCGGGGATCGGGGTGCTCAACGCCGCTCCGTACGGCGGCGGCATGCTCGCCCGCGGTCCGGCTGCGCAGTCGAGATATGCCTACGGCGAGCGCGACGAGCGGGTCGCCCGAGCGGCCGCGGCCATGCTCGAGCGGTGTGAGGATGCGGGGGTGCCGCTCGCTGCGGTCGCCCTGCAGCTGTCGCTGCGGGCACCGTTCGTCGACTCGACGGTGGTGGGTGTCTCGGCGCCGGAGCGCGTCGCGTCCACGCTCCAGCTCGCGATGCTCCCGGTCCCCGACGCGGTGTGGGAGCAGGTCGAGCTCCTGCTCCCGGCGCGGGAGACCTGGCTCGATCGCTGAACCCCTCGTGCGCGACCGGAGCGTGTTCTGTCGTTCGCACCCACCAAACCCGGAGGTTTCGTGAGCTCGCAGTTCGCCGTCTACCCGTCCCTGCGGGGCCGCGCGGCCTTCGTCAGCGGTGGCGCGTCCGGCCTCGGTGCCTCGTTCGTGGAGCACCTGTGCGTCCAGGGCGCCCACGTCGCCTTCGTCGACATCGACGCCGAACGCGGCTCCGCGCTCCAGGCCGACCTCATCGCTGCCGGACACACGGCGCGCTTCCTGCCCTGCGACGTGCGCGACGTCCCCGCCCTGCAGGCGTCTGTCCGGGCTGCCGCGGACGAGCTCG
The DNA here is from genome assembly GCA_038224055.1 of Actinomycetales bacterium. GTDB lineage: Bacteria > Actinomycetota > Actinomycetes > Actinomycetales > Dermatophilaceae > JBDSSS01. The sequence goes on along the minus strand of JBBRGO010000011.1, from coordinate 23,108 downwards.
GTCCCGTCCGGGTGCTCGTGAACAACGCCGCCAACGACCATCGCGACTCCGTCATGGAGATGGACGAGGCGCGGTGGGACGAGCGGATGGCGGTGAACCTGCGGCATCACTTCTTTGCCGCCCAGGCGGTCGCGACGATGATGCGGGACGCAGGGGGTGGGTCGATCGTCAACCTCGGCTCGATCAGCGCCCACATCGACCTCGTGGACCTTCCCGGCTACATCACGGCCAAGGCGGGGATCGAAGGGCTCACCCGGACCCTGGCTCGCGAGCTCGGCCCGTGGCAGGTCCGGGTCAACTGCATCATCCCGGGTTGGGTCATGACGCAGAAGCAGCTGACCCAGTGGGTGACGCCGGAGGCGGAGGAGGCGATCGCCCGCAACCAGTGCCTGCCCCAGCAGCTCCAGCCGGACGACGTGTCCCGGCTGATGCTGTGGCTCGCCGCCGACGACTCCCGGTCGTGCACCGCGCAGCGCTGGATCGTCGACGGCGGGTGGACCTAGACCGGTCCGGCCGGTCGACCGTCCACGCGCTGGGGGATCCCCCACGGGTTGCCGTCCTGGAGCGCTGGGGGAAGGAGCGGGTCGGGCACGCCCTGGTAGGCGACCGGCCGGACGAACCGGTCGACGGCCGCCGTCCCCACCGACGTCGAGCCCACCGCGGTCGTTGCCGGGTAGGGCCCGCCGTGCTGCTGGGCGTAGGAGACGGTGACCCCGGTGGGCCATTCGTCGAGCAGGACCCGCCCGACCCGCCCGGCGAGGGAGGTCAGCAGATCCGCCACCACCTCGTCGTCCGGGTCACCGCAGACCGTCGCGGTGAGCTGTCCTGCCGTGGCCGCGGCCACCCTGCGCAGCTCGTCGTCGTCGTCGTACTCGACGACGAGGGCGGCCGGCCCGAACACCTCGTCGGACAGGTGGTCGTCGGCCAGCAGCGCCGACGCGGTCGTGCGGAGCAGGGTCGGTGCCGGCGCGTCGCCCGCGTTCGTGCTCCCGGTGGCCACCTCGACACCGTCCCGGCCGGCCATCGCGGCGAGGGAGGCGGCATACCCGTCGCGGATCCGCTCGTTGAGCAGGGGGGCCCCGCCGACGGCCGCCACCCGCTGGGCGACGAGGTCGATGACGGCCGAGCCCCGCGGCACGACGAGCAGGCCCGGCTTGGTGCAGAACTGGCCGGCCCCCATCGTCATCGATGCGACGAAGCCGTCGGCGACCTGCACGGCGCGCCGGTCCGCCGCGCCGCGGGTCACGAAGGCCGGGTTGACGCTGCCGAGCTCGCCGTAGAACGGGATGGGGACCGGTCGGGAGACGGCGAGGTCGAACAGGGCCCGGCCACCCCCGAGTGACCCGGTGAAGGCGCCGGCCGTGACGCGCGGGTCCTGGATGAGCGCCTGGCCCGTCTCGAGGCCCCGCGTCATCGCGAAGGCCCCGGCCGGGGCGCCGGCGCCCTCGAGCGCCTCGGTGACGACCTGCGCCGTCGCGTCCGACAGCTCCGGGTGGCCGGGGTGGGCGACGAGCACGACGGGGCAGCCGGCGGCCAGGGCGGATGCCGTGTCGCCCCCGGCGACGCTGAAGGCGAAGGGGAAGTTGCTGGCCGCCCACACCGCGACGGGCCCCAGGGGACGCATCATCCGGCGCAGGTCCGGCCGGGGCCCCATGCCCCAGTCGGGGTCGGCGTGGTCGATCGTCGCCCCGAGGTAGCTGCCGAGAGTGATCTCGTCGGCCAGCAGCCGCAGCTGGAAGCAGGTGCGCGCGAGCTCACCGGTGAGGCGGGCCTCCGGCAGGTGGGACTCCTGCTGCGCGAGCGGCACGAGGGTGGGGCCCGCGTCCTCGAGCGCCGCGGCCACGGCGCGGAGCCAGCCGGCCCGTTCGCTGGGGGCGGACGCGGCGAGCACGGGCGCGGCCGCCTCCGCCGCCTCCAGCAGTGGGTCGAGCGTCGTCTGTGGGTCGTCGCCGTGGTCCGTGGTCACCGTCGTCATCGTGTTCCTCCGTCATCGGGCTGGGCAGGCAGGTCGGGCAGGTCTGGCAGCTCTCGGCCGACGACCTGCACGGGGTTGGTCAGGGCGCCGAGACCGTCGATCGCCACGGTGACGACGTCATCGGCTCTCAGCGAGAAGCTCTCGTCCGGCACGATCCCGGTCCCGGTGAGCAGGACGACACCGGCCGGGAAGCGCATGGCGGCCGTGAGCCACGCGCCGAGGTCCGCGGCCGACCGGGTGAGCTGCCCCGTGTCGGTCGCTCCGTGGAAGGCGACCGCGCCGGCCCGCTCGACGGTGAGCTCGATGGCGAACGGCTCGGCGGCGGCCCAGACGGGCACGATGGCGGGCCCGAGGGCGCACGCGTCGTCGTAGACCTTGGCCTGCGGCAGGTAGAGCGGGTTCTCGCCCTCGATCGAGCGGCTGCTCATGTCGTTGCCGGGCACGTAGCCGAACAGCTCGCCGCCGCTGGTGAAGACGAGCGCCAACTCCGGCTCGGGCACGTCCCAACCCGAGTCGGCCCGGATGCCGACGGGTCGGCCCGGTCCGACGACGCGCCACGCGGGAGCCTTGAAGAACAGCTCGGGCCGTCGAGCGGCATACACCGTGTCGTAGACGGAGGCGCTCGCCGACTCGGCCATCCGCTCGTCGCGGCTGCGCGCGTAGGTGACCCCGGAGGCCCACACCTCCTGCTCGTCCACCGGCGCGAGGACCTCTCCGGCGAGGTCGGTGGGCGGGGCGTCCGCCATCGTCGTGCGGGCGTCCTCGAGCGAGAGCGCGAGCAGGTCCTTCAGCCCCCCGGGCAGCAGGCGGTCGCCGTCGGGTCCGCTCACGAGCCAGCGGGGACCCTCCGGCGTGGCGACGCGACGCAGCGAACCGTCCACGGTGTCAGTGCGACTCACGGGCCACCCCCGGTCCGGTGGCGCCGACGAGGAAGTCGAGGTCGGCCCCCGTGTCGGCCTGCTGCACGTGGTCGACGTAGAGGCGCTCCCACCCGCGCCGGGGGGCGGCATACCCCTCGACGAGCGGTCGGGAAGGGGCCCGGCGCGCGAGCTCGTCGTCGGGGACGTCGAGGTGCAGTTTCCGGCCCGGCACGTCGAGCTCGATGAAATCCCCGTCCTCGACGAGGGCGAGCAGGCCGCCGGCGGCGGCCTCCGGGGCGACGTGCAGCACGACGGTGCCGTAGGCGGTGCCGCTCATCCGGCCGTCGCAGATCCGGACCATGTCGCGCACGCCTTCCTGCAGCAGCCGTTGCGGGAGCGGGAGGTTGGCGACCTCCGGCATACCCGGATAGCCCACGGGTCCGCACCCGCGCAGGACGAGCACCGAGTCGGCGGTCACGTCGAGGTCGGGGGAGTCGATCCGGGCGTGCAGGTCCTCGACGGAGTCGAACACGACGGCCGGGCCCCGGTGGCGCAGCAGGTGCGGTGACGCGGCGGCCGGCTTGACGATGGCGCCGCGCGGGGCGAGGTTGCCGCGCAGGACCGCGATCCCGGCATCCGGCAGCAGCGGGCGGTCCCGGGGGGTGATGACCGTCTCGTCCCAGACCGGCTGGTCGACGAGATAGTCGACGAGGGGCCGGCCGGTCACGGTGATCGGGGTGGGATCGAGCAGGTCGCGCACCTGGGTGAGCACGGCGAGCAGGCCCCCGGCCCGGAAGAGGTCCTCCATGAGGAACTCCCCGGCGGGCTGGAGGTTGACGAGCAGGGGCACCGCCGCCCCGACCCGGTCGAAGTCGTCGAGGCTGAGCTCGATGCCGAGACGGCCGGCGATCGCCAGCAGGTGGACGACGGCGTTGGTCGACCCGCCGACGGCGGCGAGCGCGACGATCGCGTTGGTGAACGACCCCGCGGTGAGGACGTCGCCGATCACGCGGCCCTCCTGCACCATCTCGACGGCGAGCCGCCCCGACTCGTGGGCCCCTTCGAGCAGGCGCGAGTCCGCCGCCGGCGTCCCGGCCAGACCCGGCAGCGTCGTGCCCAGGGCCTCGGCCATGACGGCCATCGTCGAGGCGGTCCCCATCGTGTTGCAGTGTCCCTTGCTGCGGATCATCGACGACTCGCTGCGCAGGAAGGACTCCTCCGACAGGGTCCCGGCCCGCACCTCTTCGCTCAGCCGCCAGACGTCGGTGCCGCAGCCGAGGGGGCGACCGCGGAAGGTGCCGTTGAGCATCGGGCCGCCCGGGACGACGACCGCGGGGATGCCGACGGAGGCGGCGGCCATGAGCAACGCGGGTATCGTCTTGTCGCACCCGCCGAGCAGGACGAGCCCGTCGATCGGGTTCGCCCGGAACATCTCCTCCATCGCCATCGCCGCCATGTTGCGCCACAGCATGGCGGTCGGCCGCACCAGGGTCTCGCCCAAGGACACCACCGGCAGGTTGAGCGGAATCCCACCCGCCTCGTAGACCCCGTGCTTCACCGACTGGGCGACCTCGTCGAGGTGGAGGTTGCACGGGGTGAGGTCGGAGGCGGTGTTGGCGATCGCGATCTGCGGCCGCTGTCCCGACAGCCCGTCCGCGGGCACCCCCCGCCGCATCCACGCCCGGTGCAGGTAGCCGTTGCGGTCCTCTGCTCCGTACCACTCGCTGCTGCGCAGACCGTCCATGGTGGGGTTCCTCTCGATGGGTGGTGTCGGGCGTGTGGGTCACGGTACGAGGATCGTGCGACCGACGGCCCCCGACCGCAGGTCGTCCACGGCCTCGTTGACCTCGAGCAACGGGCGGGTCCGGCCGACGAGCTCGTCGAGGGGCAGCCGTCCCGAGGTGTAGAGCCCGAAGATGCGGGGCAGGTCGATGCGGGGGTTGCTCGCCCCGTACAGGGCGCCCACGACACGCTTCTGGCGCTGGACCAGCTCGTTGACCGGCACGGCGAAGGTCGTCGAAGGGCTGGACAGTCCCACGGCGACGAGGGTACCGCCGGGACGCAGCATCGCGAAGGCCCGCTGCATCGTCTCCGGTCTACCCACGGCGTCGATGACGTGCTGCGTGCCGCCGCCGGTCAGCTCGACGATCGTCTCGACGAGGTCGGGGTCGTCACCGGCGAGGGTCGTCGCTGCGCCGAGCCGCTCGGCGAGCGCTCGACGGGAGGGATCGATGTCGACGGCGATGACGGGGGCGGCGCCGACGAGGGCGGCACCCATGACGGCGGCCATCCCGACACCGCCGACCCCGATCACGACGAGGGGACGCCCCGCCGCGTCGTCGAGGGTGTTCATCGCCGCGCCGACCCCGGTGATGACCGCGCACGCGGAGATGGCAGCCACCTCCGGCGGCACCCCGTCGGGAACGAGCTGGGCGCTGGACTCGGAGACGACGACCCGTTCGGCGAAGCAGGACACGCCCATGAGGTGGTGGACGTCCGCGCCGTCCCGGTGGAGGCGGACCGTCCCGTCCATCAGCCCGTTCGTCGTGGCCAGGACCCGCCCGAACGTGCACTGGATCGGGTTGCCCCGCACACAGGCCTCGCACTCACCGCAGCGTGGACGCCACAGCAGCGCGACCCGGTCGCCCACCCGGAGCCGGCCGGTCGTCGCGGGGCCCACGGCCTCGACGATGCCGGACCCCTCGTGTCCCGGCACGAGGGGCAACCGGGCCGGTAGATCTCCGGCGAGGTAGTGGGCGTCACTGTGGCACATGCCCGCCGCCTCGATGCGGATCATCAGCTCACCCTCGTGGGGAGCGTCGAGCTGGAGCTCCTCGAGCTCGAGTGGCTGGCCGACCTCGCGCAGGACCGCCGCGATCATCGACGAGCACCCGGGATCGACAACGGCATCGGTCGGACCTCTCGACGAAAGTTGCGTGCAGACTGTGCAAGTTTCGTCAGACGGTACGGCGGGGCGTGTGCAGTGTCAACGGTGCGTCCGGTCCCGCGGGCGTCGGGCGGACCCGCGAGGTGGGTGGCGGGTCAGGTCGGGTCAGGTCAGGTCCACCCGGTTGCGGCGGGCGAGCGCCTCGACGACCTGCTTGACCTCCTGGGCGCGGCCGCGGGTCGTGACGAGCAGCGCGTCAGGGGTGTCGACGACGACGATGTCCTCGACCCCGACGAGCGCGACGAGGCGCCCGGACGTCGCGACGATCCCGGTCGCGTCGACGGCGACGACATCGCCGGGCTCGCCGATGACCTTGACCCCAGGCAGGCCCTCTGCGTCCTCGATGAGGCCGGACAGCGAGCCGAAGTCCCCGATGTCGTCCCACCCGAGGTCGGCGGGCACGACGGCGACGCGTCCTGCCGCGGCAGCGGGCTCGGCCACGGCGTGGTCGATCGCGATCTTCGTCAGCGCCGGCCACAGGTCCTCCATGCGGGAGGGGTCGCCGGCGATGGTGCGGAGGTGCTCGACCATCTGGGGGTGCCCTTCGGCGAGCAGCTCGAGCAGCACGGTGGCACCGACGACGAACATCCCGGCATTCCACCGGTAGCGGCCGCTGTCGAGGTAAGCCTGTGCGGTGGTCGCATCGGGCTTCTCCACGAACTGCTCCACCCGGTGCCCGTTCGGCGCGCCGGGCACGCCCAGCGGCTCGCCGAGGCAGATGTAGCCGAACCCTGTTGCAGCGTAGGTCGGCTCGATCCCGATCGTCACGAGCTCACCAGTCCTGGCGAGCGCGACGGCCTCACCCACCGCGCGGTAGAACGCGTCGGTGTGCGTGATGACGTGGTCGGCCGCGAACGACCCGAGCACCGCTTCGGGGTCGCGCCGCTCGAGCAGGGCTGCGGCCAGACCGATGGCCGGCATGGAGTCCCGTCCGCTGGGTTCGGCCATCACGGCGTCGCCTCCGAGCATCGGCAGCTGCCGCCGCACGGCGTCCTCGTGCGCAGCGCCCGTCACGACGAGCACCCGGTCCCCGACGAGCGGCTCGAGCCGCGACCAGGTGGCCCTGAGCAGCGACTGTCCGGACCTGGTGAGGTCGTGGAGGAACTTCGGCGACTGGCGCCGGGACAGCGGCCAGAGGCGGGTTCCCGAGCCGCCGGCCGGGATCACCGCCCAGAAGCCGTCGATGTGGGAACCGTCGTTCATGGGGCACAGGCTATCGATCCGGAACCGGGCCTGTTGACGCGTCAGCCCGTCCCTAGGTCCCGACGGTCGAGCGCAGCGAGGCCGAGGGCGCCGACCCCGACGGCGATCGCGCTCAGGACGACGAGGGGGAGGAGCTCGAGCTCGCCACCCGGCAGGGAGGGCAGGTGAGCGAAGGGCGATAGGCCCCGGACCGCAGCGGGCAGACCGATCAGGTCACCGAACTCGCCGACGGCGAAGAAGGCGATGAGCACGGCCCACGCGAGCCCCGACCTGGCGGGCAGGGCGCCGACGAGCAGCACGGCAACGGCCACGGCGACCCACACGGCGGGGAGCGTCGACCAGGCCGCGAGGACGAGGCGGCCCACGGTCCCACCGACGTCGCCGGTGCGTGCGCCGTCGACGAGGCCGGCGAGGCCGGCGGCGAGGGTGAGCACGGCGGCGGGCATCGTGACGGCGGCTGCGACGAAGCCCCGTGCCCAGGTGAGCCGCCGGACCGGCCCGGAGAGCAGTGCCTCGGCATGCCCGGAGACCTCCTCGGTGCGGATCCGGGTCACGAGCACGATGCCGAGGGCCGCCGCCACGACCGCGATGATGTGCAGCTCGGCGGCGAAGAACAGGTCGACGACGGAGCTCCGGTCGCCGCCGATCGCGCGGAGCAGCGCAAGGGTCTGGGGGGAGTCCGCGAAGGTGTCGACGCTGCGCGCGATCGAGCCCAGCGCGAGTCCGAGGACGGCGAAGGCGACGGCCCAGCCCACCACCGTGCCGCGCAGCAACCGCCAGGTGAGGGCCCCCACCGATCTCAGCTCCCCCCGTGCCGGACCGACCCTGGCCGGCAGGACGCCCGACCCGAGGTCGCGGTGTGACTGGAGACCGAACGCGACGGCGAGCAGCCCGGCATACGCGATGAGGCCGAGGGCGATGAGGCCCACGCGGTTGGCGCCGTAGGGGGCGACCCGTTCGCCCCAGCCCAGCGGTGAGAGCCAGACGAGGTGGCGCAGCGGGCTGTCCTCGCCGGCCGTGTCGGCCACGGCCCGCAGGATGAAAGCCACGGCGAGTGCACCGATCGCGAATCCCGCTGTCCCCCTTGCGCTCTCGGTCAGCTGGGCGGAGACCGCAGTGATGCCGACCCACGAGAGTCCCATGATCGTCCATGCGACGCCGAGCGCCACGGAGCCAGAGGGGTCGAGTCCGACGGCGATGGCTGCGGCCGCGGTGAGCAGCGCGGTGGCGAGGACGGCCACCGTGGCGAGCAGCGACGCCGAGGCGAGCGCGGCCCGCCTGCCGACCGCGCCGGCGCCGAGCAGCTCGAGTCGACCGGACTCCTCCTCGGTGCGCGTGTGCCGGCGGACGACCACGTAGGCGAGCAGGCAGAGGAACACGGCTCCGAGCAGCACCGACTTGAAGGTGGCGAACGCGTCGAGCGTGACGCTGCTGATCGGTCCGTACATCGCGACGAGGGCCGGGTTCTCCAGCGTCGTGGTCAGCGCCGCGGTAGCCGACGCCGTGTCGGGGTAGAGCTCGGTGGTGGCCCGGGCCGACCCGGCCACGAAGGCGGCGAGGGCGAGGACCGACACGGGCACGAGCACCCGGTCCCGTCTGCCCGCGAGACGCAGGAGCGTCGTCGTGCCGCCGAACCCGTTCACCTCGAGGTCTCCGGGTCCGGGGGTCGGTACTGCTCCATGAACAGCTCCTCCAGGGTCGGGGGAGCGCTCGACAGGGTCTGGATGCCGTGGGCGGCCATTCGCTCGAGCACCGCCCCCAGGCCGCCGGAGTCCACCGCGCACGTCACGAGGCCGTCGGTGACGACGGCATCCGTCACACCGGGGAGGGCGGTGAGGTCCGCGCGGTCGATCGGTCGGGCCAACGTCGCGACGATGGTCGTCCGGGAGAGGTGGCGCAGGTCGGCGAGGCTGCCCGACTCCACGTTGCGCCCGTCGCGAATGATGCTCACGCGGTCGCACAGGGACTCGACCTCGCTGAGGATGTGGCTTGAGAGGAGCACCGTGCCTCCGGCAGAGCGGAACTCACGGACGGCCGTCTTGAAGACCGCCTCCATGAGCGGATCGAGCCCCGACGTCGGCTCGTCGAGCAGGAGCAGCTCGACGTCGCAGCTGAGGGCTGCGACCAGGGCCACCTTCTGCCGGTTGCCCTTCGAGTAGGACCGCCCCTTCTTCGTCGGGTCCAGGGCGAAGCGTTCGACCATGGACGCCCGCCGCGCCTCGTCGACCGGGCCGCGCAGCGAGCAGAGCAGGTCGATCGTCTCGCCGCCGGTGAGGGTCGGCCACAGGGCGACGTCACCCGGCACGTAGGCGAGGCGGCGGTGGAGGGTCTCGACGTCCCTCCACGGGTCACCCCCGAGCACTTGCACGTCACCGCCGTCGGCGCGCAGCAGGCCGAGCAGGATGCGCAGCGTCGTCGACTTGCCCGACCCGTTGGGCCCGAGGAAACCGTGGATCTCGCCCGAGGCCACCGTGAGGTCGAGGCCGTCGAGGGCCGTCGTCGCGCCGAAGCCCTTGCGCAGCGCGTGGACCGAGATCGCGGCCGTCATGCATCCCACGCTACTCACGACCCGCGCCGGGGTCGCGTCCTCACTCGACTGCTCGCCTCGTCCCGAGCGTCCCGTGACGCGTGGGATCGGGCGCTCACTCGAGGGCATGAGGGAGTGGGCGGCAGACGTGAGATGGGCGACGTTCTGCCCTCGGTAGCGTCCGGTGGAGCGTGCCGCCGATACGCTCGGCCCCATGGCTGACAGCACTGGTGCGCGCTCGGAGTCCGACCTGCCGATCGAGGCCGTCTACGACGCGTCCTCGCTGGAGGGGTTCGACCCCGCGACGGCGCTGGGCGAGCCGGGCCGCTACCCGTTCACCCGCGGCGTCTACCCGTCGATGTACACGGGGCGGCCCTGGACGATGCGGCAGTATGCCGGTTTCGGCACCGCCAAGGAGTCCAACCAGCGATACCACCAGCTCGTCAGGGCCGGCACCGGGGGACTGTCCGTCGCGTTCGACCTGCCGACGCAGATGGGCTACGACTCCGACGAGGCGATCGCCCACGGCGAGGTGGGCAAGGTCGGCGTTGCGATCGACAGCCTCGACGACATGCGGATCCTCTTCGACGGGCTCCCGCTCGGGGAGATCAGCACCTCGATGACGATCAACGCGCCCGGCTCGACGCTGCTGCTGCTCTACCTGCTCGTCGCCGAGGAGCAGGGGGTCGCCGCCGACCGGTTGACCGGCACGATCCAGAACGACGTGCTCAAGGAGTACATCGCCCGCGGCACCTACATCTACCCGCCGCGCGAGTCGCTCCGGCTCATCTCCGACATCTTCGCCTACTGCCACGCCGAGCTCCCGCGGTGGAACACCATCTCCATCTCCGGCTACCACATGGCCGAGGCGGGGGCCACGCCCGTGCAGGAGATCGCCTTCACCCTCGCCAACGCGATGGAGTACGTGCGAGCGGCTCAGGCCGCCGGCCTCGAGGTCGATGACATCGCGCCGCGCCTGTCCTTCTTCTTCGTCGCGCGGACGACGCTCATCGAGGAGGTCGCGAAGTTCCGTGCGGCACGGCGGATCTGGGCCAAGATCATGAAGGAGCAGTTCGGCGCGAAGAACCCCAAGTCGATGATGCTGCGCTTCCACACGCAGACCGCGGGGGTGCAGCTCACGGCGCAGCAGCCCGAGGTCAACCTCGTCCGGGTCGCGCTCCAGGGTCTGGGCGCCGTCCTCGGCGGCACGCAGTCGCTGCACACCAACTCCTTCGACGAGGCGATCGCACTGCCGACCGAGAAGGCTGCCCGTCTCGCGCTGCGCACCCAGCAGGTCATCGCCTACGAGACCGACGTGACCAAGACCGTCGACCCCTTCGCCGGCTCCTACGTCGTCGAGGCGATGACCGACGACATCGAGCGGGCCGCCCTCGACCTCATCCAGCAGGTCGAGGACATGGGCGGCGCGGTCGCCGCGATCGAGCAGGGCTTCCAGAAGTCCGAGATCGAGCGCTCCGCCTACCGCGTGCAGCTCGAGATCGACGAGGGGGAGCGGATCGTCGTCGGCGTCAACCGCTTCACCGTCGACCAGGAGGAGCGCTACGAGCCGCTCCGTGTCGACCCGACCATCGAGGCCGAGCAGTGCGCACGACTCGAGACCCTGCGCGCCGAGCGCGACAACGACGCGGTGCAGGTGGCGCTGGCCGAGCTGCGGGATACGGCCCGCGGCACCGGCAACCTGCTCCACCCGATGAAGCGGGCGCTGGCCCTGCGCGCGACCGGTGGCGAGGTCGCGCACGCCCTGCGGGAGGTGTGGGGCACCTACCAGCCGCACGAGACCTTCTGAGCGCAGACACAGGAGATCTTCCGGCGCCAGGTGCCGGGAGATCTCCGCTGTCTCCACCTGGCCGGACGTATGCCGCTCAGCCGGCTCGCGCGCCCAGCGTCGCCGCCACGGCGCTGCCGGCACGGACCCCGGCCCGCAGCGCCTCCGGCCTCCCGGCCCCGGCCAGCCAGGCCGAGAGCAGACCGGCGTTGAAGGCGTCGCCGCACCCGGTCGCGTCGACGTTCTCGACCCGGGGAGCCGCGGCGGACTCGTCGGTGTCGGCGCCGACCCACCGCGCGCCCCCGGGGCCGTAGGTCGCCACGACCTCGCGGGTGTGCCGGAGGATGACGTCGATGCCGCCGAGCGCGGCCACCTCGGCCTCGTTGGGCAGCAGCAGGTCGACCCCGTCGACCCAGTCGAGGAAGACGGGCACACCCTCGCGGGCGATGAGCGCCGGCGACTGCGGGTCGACCGACGTCGTCCACCCCAGCGCCGCCGCCTGCCGCAGGGCCTCGAGCCCGGCCGCCCGCGAGCCCGCGTCGAACAGGACGTAGCCGCTGAGGTGCAGGTGGGGGAGCGGCTCGCCGGGCAGGTCGAGCCCGGCGAGGTCGACGTCCTCGACGCAGAAGGCCTTGTTGGCACCGCGGTCGGGGAACATCGTCCGGTCCCCGTGGGCGTCGAGCAGGATGACGACCATGCACGTCGCCAGGTCCGGGTCGACGGCGAAGGCGCAGCGCACCCCGGCGGTCTCGAGCTCACGCCGCGCGGTCTCACCGGCGGCGTCGGACCCGACCCGGGCGAGCAGCGTGACCGGCACCCCGTGCGAGGCCAGCCACGACGCGGAGTTGCCCCCGGCCCCACCGGGGGTCAGCGCGACGGTCGCGGGCGTGTCCGAGTGCCAGTGGATCTCGCCAGACGGCCGAGTGATGACGTCGAGGCCGACGTCACCCACGACGACGACCGGGCGGGTCGTCATTCGGGTGTGACCGCCGTCTGCGCAGCCACCGATGCGGCCACCTCGCCGGCGAGGAGGGCGTTGGACAGGACGAGCTCGACGTTGGCCCGCAGGGACTCCCCGCCGGAGTTCTCGTGGAAGTACTCGAGCAGCCGCGGGGTGACGTCCTTGCCGTGGACGCCGTCCCGGGCGAGCATCGCCAGGCCTTCGGCGACGAGCCGGTCGTGCAGCCCACGGTCGACCTGCCGGTCGGCGGGCAGCGGGTTGGCGAGCACGACCCCGGCGCGGTCGGTCGCCAGCCGGTCGCGGGCGACGACGACGCGGGCGGCCTCCTCGGGGGACTCGACGCGCCACGGCACCTCGTGGCCGGAGTCGGACAGGTAGAAGCCCGGGAAGGCGTCGGTCCGGTAGCCGAGGACCGGCACCGACAGGGTCTCGAGCGTCTCGAGCGTCCCGGCCACGTCGAGGATCGACTTGACCCCCGCGCAGACGACGAGCACGGGCGTCGACGCGATGACCCCGAGGTCCGCGGAGACGTCGAAGGTCTCCGCCGCGCCACGGTGCACGCCGCCGAGCCCGCCGGTGGCGAAGACCCGGATGCCGACGAGGTGGGCCAGCGAGGACGTGGAGGCGACGGTGGTGGCGCCGGTGCGCCCGAGGGCCGAGGCGACGGCGAGGTCGCGCATCGAGAGCTTGGCGACGTCGGGGTCGGTGCAGATCCGCTCGACCTCGGTCGGCGAGAGCCCGATGTGCACGACGCCGTCGACGAGGGCGATGGTCGCCGGCACCGATCCGCCGTCGCGGACGGCCTGCTCGATCCGTGCGGCGATCTCGATGTTGTCGGGGTGCGGGAGCCCGTGGGCGAGGATCGTGCTCTCGAGGGCCACGACGGCGCGGCCGGCGTCGAGCGCCTCGCGCACCTCCTCGTGGACGACGAGATCAACGACGGGATCGGTGGCCCAGGCGCGAGGGGTCGGCATGCGCGCCACTCTAGGAGGTGCGGCGCGCCCCCCGAGGACAGGCCGCGCACTCGTGCGCCCCCGGCAGCGCATAGATGAAGCAGCACGAGATCCGGCGCGGTTCCGACCCCACCGCGCCGCCGGCGGCCACCCGCGCGCGCCGTCGCGTGCCGACCCAGACGTCCTCGACGACGCCCCAGCGCTGCCGCGATCCCATCCGGACCCCGGGCGCGAAGCTGCGCACGACGTCGCCGACGATCTCCTCGTATGCCGCTCGCCCCCGGCGCGCCCGCCGGCCCTCGTCGTCCTCCACCTCGAGGACGGTCCGGGCGGGGTCGACGACGACCCGTCCCGGGTGGCCGAACGGCTCCAGCTCGAACCCCAGGCCCTCGGCCTCGGGCAGCAGGGACCACGGACCGAGCTCGGCGGCATACGCGATGGGGGTGGCGACGATCTCGCACCACCACTGGAGGACGAACGCGGCGGGCACGTGGGGCCGGACGGGGCCGAGGCTCTGGGCCTCCTGCTGCGCGCGAAGGCTCGAGCGCCACGGGGCGAGCGGGTCCGAACCGGCGCGCTCGACGATGCCCGCGCACGACACCGTCCGTGAGGAGGCGAGCGTCCCGACGGTGAGGAAGGGCAGTGCGCGGTCGATCCGGTGGACGACGGTGGACACGTCGGTCTCGTTCATCGCTGGCCCTCCCTTCCGGCACCGGCGGCGGTGCCCGCCCATCTTCTCGCTAGACTCCCGTACTCGTGACCGAGTCCCTGCCTTTCGAAGCCATCGTGCGTGCTGTCTCGGACCGCGCGGACGAGCTCGTGGCGATCCGGCGGGACCTGCACGAGCACCCCGAGCTCGGGCGCGGCGAGGTGCGCACGACGGGCATCGTCGCGGAGCGTCTCGAGCGGGCCGGCGTCACCGTCCGGCGGCTGCGCGGCACCGGACTCGTCGCCGACATCGGCGCTCCGGAGCCCGCGCGACGGATCGCGCTGCGCGCCGATCTCGACGCCCTGCCGATCCGCGAGCAGACGGGGCTGTCGTTCGCGTCGCGGACCGAGGGCGTGAGCCACTCCTGCGGACACGACGTCCACACCACGGCCCTGCTCGGTGCGGCCCTCGCCCTGTGCTCGATCGAGGAGCGGTTGCGGGCCGACGGCACGGGGGTCCGCCTCATCTTCCAGCCGGCGGAGGAGCTGATGCCCGGGGGAGCGGAGGACGTCGTCGCCCAGGGCGGCCTCGAGGGGGTCGACCGCATCTTCGCGCTGCACTGCGACCCGACCCTCGACGCGGGTCGGGTGGGCCTGCGGGTCGGTCCGATCACCGCGGCCGCCGACCAGGTCGAGGTCGTCGTCAGCGGACGGGGTGGTCACACCTCGCGTCCGCACCTGACCCAGGACCTCACCTACGCGCTCGCGAAGGTCGTCACCGACGTGCCGGCGGTGCTGTCGCGGCGGCTCGACCCGCGGGCCGGTGCCGCGCTCGTCTGGGGCGCGATCCACTCCGGCGGGGCGCACAACGTCATCCCGTCGACGGGCCGGGCCCTCGGCACCTTCCGGATGCTCGACGCCGAGCTCTGGGAGGGGGTGGAGCGGCTCCTCGAGCAGGTCGTCCACGAGGTCCTCGCGCCCTACGGCGTGACCGCGGAGGTCTCGATCCACAAGGGCGTGCCTCCCGTCGTCAACGAGGCGGGGTGCATCGAGGCGATGACCGCCGCCGTCGCGGGCGTCGGGGCCGTGGTGGCGCCGACCCCACAGTCGCTCGGCGGGGAGGACTTCGCCTGGTACCTCACGCACGTCCCCGGCGCCATGGCCCGGCTCGGCACCAGGACGCCCGGCGGAGCGACGTTCGACCTGCACCGGGGGGACCTCGTCGTCGACGAGGCCGCGATCTCGGTGGGGGCCCGGACGCTGGCCGGGTGCGCGCTCGCGGCCGCCCGGGGCCTCGGGGCGGCTGCCGTGCCGTCGTCGGCCGACTGACCCGGCTGGCCCCCGGTCGACCGCGCCCGATCCGCGCTGGCTCGGCCCGAGACCCCGTTCTCCTGCGGTCGCGGATCGGTAACACTTCCCGCCAGATGCCGCTTCCGGCTCAGAATGCACGGGCCGTCCAACTACAGTGCGTGTGCATCTGGGCCGATGTCGTCGTTGGCCCGTCGAAAGCCAAAGGAGCTCCCCTTGCGTCACGCAACAAAGGTCGCCGCAGTCGTTGCGGCCGCAGCGCTCGGTCTGACCGCATGCGGCAGCAGCGACCCGACCACCACCACCCCCGCCGGGACCGGAGCAGGCTCCGGCGCGCCGGCCGGCGAGGCCCTGAAGATCGGGATGGCCTACGACGTGGGTGGCCGCGGGGACCAGTCGTTCAACGACGCCGCCGCCGCCGGTCTCGACAAGGCCAAGACCGAGCTCGGTGTCGAGGGCAAGGAGGCCGCCGCGACCAACGGCGAGCCCGAGTCCGCCCGCGAGGAGCGTCTCCAGCAGCTCATCGACGCCGGCTACACGAACATCGTCGCCGTGGGCTTCGCCTACGCGCCCGCCGTCGCCAAGGTCGCCAAGGAGAACGCGGACGTCAAGTTCGCGCTCATCGACTCGACCGACTCCAAGGGCGACAACATCGAGAACGTGACCTTCGCCGAGAACGAGGGGAGCTTCCTCGTCGGTGCGGCCGCGGCGCTGAAGACGAAGACCAACACGATCGGTTTCGTCGGTGGCGTCGAGACCCCGCTCATCAAGAAGTTCGAGGTCGGCTACAAGGCGGGGGCCATGGCCGTGAACCCGTCGATCGTCATCAAGTCCCAGTACCTGTCGCAGCCGCCGGACTACTCCGGCTTCGGCTCGGTCGACAAGGGCAAGGCCGCTGCCGACGGCATGTACCAGGACGGTGCCGACATCGTCTTCCACGCGGCGGGCGGCTCCGGCGGTGGCGTGTTCCAGGCGGCCAAGGCCGCGGGCAAGCTCGCGATCGGGGTCGACTCGGACCAGGCGCTGACGGCTGACGCCGCGGTCCGCGACGTCATCATGACCTCGATGATCAAGAAGGTCGACGTCGGTGTCTTCGACTTCATCACCTCGGTCAAGGACAAGTCCTTCACCGCGGGCGAGAAGGTCTTCGACCTCAAGTCGGGCGGCGTCGACTACGCCACCACCGGCGGCATGATCGACGACATCAAGCCCAAGCTCGAGGAGTACAAGGCGAAGATCATCGCCGGCGAGATCACGGTCCCCAAGGCCTGATCGACCCACCCCGCTCGACCCGACGGCCCGGCCGGCGCACCCGCGTCGTCCGGGCCGTTCGGCACCCACCGTCGACCGCGCGTTGTTAGGTTCTGACGGGATGGTTCAATACCGGGTGGTACCCGGTCGTTGCCCGCTTCGGCGGGCCGGATGAGGAGTGTGTGTCATCGTCAGCAGCGACCGAGGGTCCGACGCGGCGCGAGAGGCGGACGGAGCCGTCGCCGGGGCTGCCTCTGCGGCCCCTGACGACTCCGACGGCCCACAGGGCCTGCGCGGCATCACCCACCACGGCACCCCGGCCGTCGAGCTGCACGGCATCACGAAGCGCTTCCCCGGGGTCGTGGCCAACAAGGACCTCGAGCTGACGGTCGACCGCGGGACGGTGCACGCCATCGTCGGGGAGAACGGCGCCGGGAAGTCGACGCTGATGAAGATCCTCTACGGGGTCCAGCACCCCGACGAGGGCACGATCACCATCGACGGCGTCGTGCAGTCGCTCAAGACCCCGTCCGACGCGATCGGGGCGGGGATCGGCATGGTCTTCCAGCACTTCCAGCTCGCCGACAACCTCACGGTGCTCGAGAACGTCGCGCTCGGCGCGGAGAAGCTGCACGGCATCGGTGACCGGGCCCGCCGCAAGATCCGGGAGATCTCCGACGCCTACAGCCTCGACGTCCAGCCTGACGCCCTCGTCGCCGACCTCGGGGTCGGGGCCCGGCAGCGCATCGAGATCCTCAAGGTGCTCTACCGCGGCGCGAAGATCATCATCCTCGACGAGCCGACCGCGGTCCTCGTCCCCCAGGAGGTCGACGAGCTGTTCGACAACCTGCGCGGGCTCAAGGCCGAGGGCCTCACCGTCATGTTCATCTCGCACAAGCTCGACGAGGTGCTCAAGGTCGCCGACGCGATCACGGTGATCCGCCGGGGCACCACCGTCGCCGAGGTCGACCCGCACGGGGTGACCGCCCGTGACCTCGCCGAGCTCATGGTCGGCTCCGAGCTGCCCTCGCCCTCGACGGAGGAGTCCACGGTCACCAGGACCGCGGTCCTCACGGTCGAGGGCACGAGCCTGCGCGACCCGGCGGGCGGCCGCGACCTGCTCACCGGCATCGACCTGACGATCCACGCCGGGGAGATCGTCGGGATCGCCGGTGTCGAGGGCAACGGCCAGGCCGAGCTCGTCGAGGTCATCATGGGCATGCGGGAGCCGACGACGGGTCGGATCCTGCTCGGCGAGCAGGACACGTCGGCGTGGGAGGTGCGGGAGATCCGCGAGGCGGGTGTCGGCTACATCCCCGAGGACCGCCACCGCCACGGACTGCTGCTCGAGGCGCCGCTCTGGGAGAACGTCATCCTCGGTCACCAGACCGAGGCGGCCAACCTCACCGGGCCGGGCAACATCCTCATCGACACGGCCGCGGCCAAGCGGGAGACCGAGGAGATCGTCGAGCTGTACGACGTGCGCACCCCGTCGATCGACGTCACCGCGGGGTCGCTCTCCGGCGGCAACCAGCAGAAGCTCATCGTCGGCCGGGAGATGCGCCGCGCGCCCCGGGTGCTCGTCGCGGCGCACCCGACCCGCGGTGTCGACGTCGGCGCGCAGGCAGCGATCTGGGACCACATCAAGGACGCGCGCCGCGAGGGGCTCGGCGTCCTGCTCATCTCCGCCGACCTCGAGGAGCTCGTCGGCCTCTCGGACACCATCCGCGTCATCCTGCGCGGTGGGCTCTCCGGGGAGTTCGACCCCGACCACGTGACCAAGGAAGAGCTGGGTGCAGCGATGACCGGTGCCACCGGTGCCGTCGCGGCGCCTCCGAAGACCCGAGAGGGAGCCGCCTGATGTCCTCGCGCTTCGACCTGCGACGCATCGGGCTGGCGGTGGCGGCCCCGGCGCTCGCCCTCGTCGTCGCGTTCGTCGTGACCTCGCTCATCCTCGTCCTCGCCAAGGACCCCGTCGGTGAGGTGTGGGGCACGATCCTCTCGGTGCCCAAGCCGCGCCTCGTCGTGGCGATCATCAACTCGGCGACGGTCTACTACATCTCCGCGATCGCGGTGGCCATCGGTTTCCGGATGAACCTGTTCAACATCGGCGTCGACGGCCAGTACCGCATCGCCGCGTTCGCAGCCGCCGTCTTCGCCGGGCAGGCGTGGCTGCCGGGACCGCTCAACATCCTCGGCGGGCTCGTCGTGGCGATGCTCGCCGGCGGGCTGTGGGCCGGTATCGCCGGTCTGCTCAAGGTCTACCGCGGCGTGTCCGAGGTGATCTCGACGATCATGCTCAACGCGATCGCGACGATCCTCGTCGCCTTCCTGCTTCGCAAGGTGGCGGCCGACGGAGGCGGCTCCAACGTCGTCAGCACGACGCCGATCCCGGACAGCTCCCGCGTGCCCGGCTTCACGCTCTTCCCCGACGTGACCCGCGAGGTCTACGGCCTCGTCGCCCTCGCGGTGGTCGTCGGGGTCCTCTACTGGTTCGTCATCGGCAGGACCCGCTTCGGCTTCGACATGCGGGCCACCGGGGGGTCCGAGACGGCTGCCGTCGCCAGCGGCGTCAAGGTGAAGAAGATGGTGCTGACCTCGATGGTCCTCTCGGGCGTCATCGCCGGCCTCGTGGGCATGCCGCTGCTCTTCGGCCAGGACTACGCCTACGGGTCGACCTTCCAGCCGGGACTCGGCTTCGCCGGCATCGCGATCGCCCTGCTCGGACGCAACCACCCGATCGGCATCGCCTTCGCTGCCGTGCTCTGGGGCTTCCTCGAGCAGCAGTCCAACGCCCTGCAGATCACGGCGGGCGTCAGCGACCGCCTCGTCCTCATCATCCAGGGCGTCATCGTCCTCTCGGTCGTCATCGCCTACGAGCTGATCCGCCGGGCCAACGTCCGCATCGAGCAGCGCACCGTCGCCCAGGCGCTCGAGAAGCGAGACGCCCCGACGCCGGAAGGAGCGCCGGCATGAGCCAGGTCGCCACGCCCGTGAAGCAGCGGTCGCCCGAGGAGGCCACGACCAGCCGGTGGAGCGGGATCACCGGCTGGCGCCGCACCCTGCTCCTCGCTGCCGTCGGTCTCTTCGCCATCTCCCTGACGCGGGTGATCAGCGGCGCCGACGACATGTCCTCGTCCGGCGCCATCTCCAGCGCGCTGGCCCTCGCTGCACCGATCGCCCTCGCCGGGCTCGGCGGCCTGTGGTCGGAGCGGGCGGGCGTCGTCAACATCGGGCTCGAGGGCATGATGATCATGGGGACGTGGGGAGCGGGCTTCTTCGGCTTCAACTACGGCCCCTGGGCCGGGCTCGGCGGCGCGATCCTGATGGGGATGGTGGGCGGCGCGGTCCACGCCCTCGCGACCGTCGTCTTCGGCGTCGACCACATCGTCTCCGGGGTCGCGATCAACCTCCTCGGCGCCGGCGCGGCGGCCTACCTCGCCGTCCGCACCTTCACAAGCACGGGCGGCACGCAGTCCCCGAGCCTGCCGGACCTGCCCCGCCTGACGATCACGCCGTTGTCCGACTGGCTCGCGTCCGTCGAGGACGGGGGCACCTTCCTCATCGCCGACCTCGCGAGCATCCTCCGGGCCCTGACGACCCGGTTGTCGATCGTCACCGTCCTGGTGGTCGTCCTGCTCGTGCTCACGTGGTGGATCCTCTGGCGGACGACCTTCGGGCTCCGTCTCCGATCGTGCGGTGAGTCACCGGTGGCCGCCGAGACCCTGGGCATCAACGTCTACCGCTACAAGTTCGTCGCGGTCCTCATCTCCGGTGGCCTCGCCGGGCTCGCGGGTGGGTTCCTCGCGATGGTCGCGTCCAACCTCTACCGCGAGGGTCAGACCGGCGGCCGCGGCTACATCGGTCTCGCGGCGATGATCTTCGGCAACTGGCGCCCGGGCGGACTGGCCGCGGGCGCGGGACTCTTCGGCTACGCCGACGCGATCAACCTCCGGGGTGGGGGCGACGTCGTGCGGGCCTACCTGCTGCCGCTCGCGGTCTTCCTCCTCGTGTGGGGCTTCTGGCAGTTCCGACGCCGCAAGGCGGGCAAGCCGATGATCGGCGTGCTGTCGGTCGTCATGTCACTCATCGTCTTCGCGTGGTTCCTGCTCACCGCGACCTTCCCGAAGGAGCTGACCGGGATGACGCCCTACCTCGCGACGCTCCTCGTGCTCGCCTTCGCCTCGCAACGCCTGCGCATGCCGGCCGCGGACGGACTGGTCTACCGCAAGGGGGAGGCGTCGTAGTGGACGAGACCGCCCGGGGACCCGGCCCAGCGGCATCCGACATCGACTGGGAGCCGCTCCGCGCACGCGCTGTGGCGATGATGGGGCGCGCGTACGCCCCCTACTCCCACTTCCCGGTGGGGGTCGCCGGCCTCGTCGACGACGGTCGGGTCGTCGCCGGGTGCAACGTCGAGAACGCCGCCTACGGGGTGGCCCTCTGTGCCGAGTGCGGGATGGTGTCGCAGCTGCACGCCGAGGGCGGGGGACGTCTCGTCGCCGTCTACTGCGTCGGGGGTGACGGCGAGCCCCTGATGGCATGCGGTCGCTGCCGGCAGCTGCTGTGGGAGAACGGCGGTCCCGACTGCCTCGTGATGACCCCCGAGGGGGTGCTGCCCATGTCGGCGCTGCTCCCGCAGGCTTTCGGGGCGCACGACCTCGAGTCCCTCGGCGGGTGACGTCCGGCGTGGCGCACCCGCAGCGGCTGCGCCACGGACCTGGTATGCCGCTGGGCGGGGGTGCGCTGGGCCATGATGGTCCGGTGAGCGAACTCTTCGATGCCGTCGACGTCATTGCCGCCAAGCGAGACCGCGAGGAGCTGAGCGACCCACAGATCGACTGGGTCATCGACGCCTACACGCGGGGGGCCGTGGCCGAGGAGCAGATGGCGGCACTCGCGATGGCCATCTACCTCAACGGGATGACGCCCCGGGAGATCGCGCGGTGGGCGGACGCGATGATCCGCTCCGGAGAGCGCCTCGACTTCTCGGGGCTGTCCCGGCCGACGAGCGACAAGCACTCCACCGGTGGCGTCGGCGACAAGATCACGCTGCCGCTCGCTCCCCTCGTCGCGGCCTGCGGCGTGGCCGTGCCCCAGCTGTCCGGTCGCGGGCTCGGCCACACCGGGGGCACCCTCGACAAGCTCGAGTCGATCCCGGGCTGGCGTGCCGACCTGTCCACCGAGGCGATGCTGGCCCAGCTGGAGGACGTGGGCGCCGTGATCTGCGCGGCCGGGAGCGGTCTCGCGCCGGCCGACAAGAAGCTCTACGCGCTGCGTGACGTGACCGCGACGGTCTCGTGCGTCCCCCTCATCGCGACCTCCATCATGAGCAAGAAGATCGCCGAGGGCACGGGGTCGCTCGTCCTCGACGTCAAGGTCGGCTCGGGCGCGTTCATGAAGGAGGTCGGCCAGGCGCGCGAGCTCGCCGAGACGATGGTGCGCCTCGGCACGGACGCGGGGGTGCGGACCGTCGCGCTGCTGACGAACATGGAGACCCCGCTCGGGCTGACCGCCGGCAACGCCCTCGAGGTGCGCGAGTCCGTCGAGGTGCTGGCCGGCGGCGGGCCCCCCGACGTCGTCGAGCTGACCCTGGCGCTGGCGCGCGAGATGGTCGAGGGGGCCGGGCGCACGGACGTCGACCCGGCCGACGTGCTCGCCGACGGACGGGCCATGGACGTCTGGCGCCGGATGGTGCGCGCCCAGGGCGGAGACCCGGACGCAGACCTCCCGGTCGCTCGCGAGACGCACCAGGTGCTCGCCCCGGCCGACGGGGTGCTCGTTCGGCTCGACGCCCTCGCGGTCGGGGTGGCCGCCTGGCGTCTGGGTGCGGGAAGGGCGCGCAAGGAGGACCCCGTGCAGGCGGGCGCCGGCATCGAGCTCCACGCGAAGCCGGGGGCCACGGTCCGTGGGGGAGAGCTGCTGATGACGCTGCACACCGACACCCCCGAGCGGTTCGAGCGGGCCCTGGCCGCGCTGGAGGGTGGGTACACGATCGCGCCGGAGGGCTCCCGACCCGTCCTGCCGCCCATCGTCATCGACCGGATCGCCTGAGGGCGCCCCGGACACGGCAGGGCCGGGCGCCCGCTGACGCCGCCAGGTAGCGCATCGCCGCAGGTCAGCGCCGTGCGGCGGTGCGACAGGGGAGTCGATTTGGCAGCGAGGCGGGGCAGGGGTTAATGTTCTCTACGTCAGCCCGACAGGGAGGAACGGACGCCACCGCAGCAAGCGATTGCTGGCGAAGTTGGCCGGTCCCGGGGTTGGCACCCACGGTCGTGAAGCCGGTTCGCCGGCCCGCACGAGTGTGGGTCATCGTCAGACGGTGACCGTCAGGCAGGTCCGCTCCGATGGAGCGGGAACCGGTTTGACTCGGTCGCGACTGGCAAGTAAGTTTGAAGGGTTGCCCCGGAGCATGGCCTGTAGGGTTGTGTGATGGTGTGTGTCCGATTCTTGAGAACTCAACAGCGTGTCAAATAAATCGATGCCAATTACCTCGTTTTGGGGCTGGCTTCTGCTTGGGCCTTTTGGTTTGGGTGGGGTTGGTTCTAGGATGATTATCCTTTGGTTGAATCGGATGACAAGTTCATTTTTATGGGCTGGTTGTTCGGCTTCTGCCGGGTTTTCGAGCCCTTCATGGGTTCAAAGTTTGCTCATGCTCGTTTCGGGTGTGGGTGTTTGAACATCAACGG
>JBBRGO010000010.1:0-25319 GCA_038224055.1 Actinomycetales bacterium | reverse complement strand
CCAGCGACCGCAACTCGCTCACCCTCGGGGCCGACGGCCCGATCCTGCTCCACGACGTGCACTTCCTCAACCAGATGGCGCACTTCAACCGCGAGCGCATCCCCGAGCGCAACGTCCACGCCAAGGGCTCGGGCGCGTTCGGTGAGTTCGAGACCACCGAGGACGTCAGCCGGTACACGAAGGCGGCGCTCTTCCAGAAGGGCGTCAAGACCGAGATGCTCGCGCGCTTCTCGACCGTCGCCGGCGAGCAGGGCAGCCCCGACACGTGGCGCGACCCCCGCGGCTTCTCGCTGAAGTTCTACACGACCGACGGCAACTACGACCTCGTCGGCAACAACACGCCGGTGTTCTTCGTCCGCGACACGATGAAGTTCCCGCACTTCATCCGCAGCCAGAAGCGCCTCGGCGGCTCGGGCCTGCGCGACAACCACATGCAGTGGGACTTCTGGAGCCTCAACCCGGAGTCGGCTCACCAGGTCACCTACCTGATGGGCGACCGCGGCATCCCGAAGACGTTCCGCCACATGAACGGCTACGGCAGCCACACCTTCCTCTGGATCAACGAGGCCGGGGAGAAGCACTGGATCAAGTACCACTTCCTCTCCAACCAGGGAGTCGTCGGCCTCACCGGCGCCGAGGCCGAGCGGATCGCCGGCCAGGACGCCGACCACCACCGCCGCGACCTCCACGACTCGATCGACAAGGGCGACTTCCCGAGCTGGACGCTGCACATCCAGGTCATGCCCTATGACGACGCCAGGGACTACCACCTCAACCCGTTCGACCTGACGAAGGTGTGGCCGCACGGCGACTACCCGCTCATCAAGGTGGGCACGATGACCCTCAACCGCAACCCGGAGAACTTCTTCGCGCAGATCGAGCAGGCCGCGTTCGAGCCGTCCGCGCTCGTGCCGGGCATCGGCTTCAGCCCGGACAAGATGCTCCTCGGCCGTGCGTTCGCCTACAGCGACACGCACCGCTACCGCATCGGCCCGAACTACCTCCAGCTCCCGGTCAACCGTCCTCGTGTCGAGAACCTCAACACCTACACCCAGGACGGCCCGATGGCCTTCGACCACAACGGCGGGGCCCCGGTCTACGCCCCCAACAGCCAGGGCCGCGGCTACGCCGACAACGTCGGTGAGGTCGAGGACGGCTGGGAGGCCGACGGCGCGATGGTCCGGCAGGCCTACACCCTGCGCGAGGACGACGACGACTTCAGCCAGGCCGGCAACCTCGTCCGCGAGGTCTGGGACGACGCGCAGCGTGAGGCCTTCGTCGAGACGGTCGCCGGTCACCTCCTGGGCGGCGTGAAGTCCCCGGTGCTCGAGCGGGCCTTCGACTACTGGAAGAGCGTCGACGCCGAGACCGGAGCCAAGATCGAGCAGGCGGTCAAGGCCCGCAACGGCGCCCCGAACCCCGGTGGCGACGCCGACGACGCCAAGGTCGTCAACGACCCGATGGTCGAGCAGCACACGCAGGCAGCACACTGACCCGGCGTCACACGTCCGACTGAACCACGCACGGCGGTATGCCGCCCACCCCGCTGGGGTGGGCGGCATACCGCTGTCGGGGGTGCGCAGACCTGCGACCTCGGCGTCGGAAACTGGGCACTCGACGGGGTTACCGCGTCGAGTGCCCAGGACCCGACGGTCTCCTGCTCCCGGGACGGGCTACTTCACCTCGGCGCGCGACAGGGTCCACAGCCCGACCGCGAGCGGCAGGAGCACGAAGACCCCGACCGAGGTGCCGAGCTGGGCCCACTGCTCCCCGGTCAGCGACCCGGAGAAGAGCGGCTGCATCGTCACGTTGAGGTCGAGCCAGCGTGCGGCGGACGCGGCCCAGTCGACGAGGGAGCCGAGGATGCCCCAGGCCGTCGGCAGCACGAAGAGCAGGACGATCGCGGCCGGTGTGTTGCGCAGGAGCATCCCGAAGGCCACCCCCTGGGCGACGCCGAGCAGCACGAACAGGCCGGCACCCGCCAGCGCGAGGCCGGCGATCCCCCAGTCGCCCTCGGCGCCGCGGACGGTGATCGCGGCCTGGTGGGCGACGACCGCGAGGGCGACGGCAAGGACGAAGGCCGTGAGCCCGACGAGCAGCGCCGACACGAGCTTGGCCCAGCCGACCCGCATCCGTCGCGGCTCGAGGGCGAAGGTGACCAGACCGGTCCGCTGGGACCACTCGGACGTGACGGCGAGGACCCCGACGACCGGCAGGAGCAGAGCCATGGGCATCGTCGTCGCCTGCAGGTAGTCGCCGAAGGGGTGCTCACCGCCGTTGTTGAAGAACATGATCACCAGCGCTGTGGCGATGATTGCTGCGATCGCGATGAGCAGCCAGCGGCCGGCCCGGGTGTCGAGCTGCTTGCGGGTCTCGACGCGGATCAGCCGGGTGAACGGCACTCCGGCCGTGGGCCGCTCACCGGCGATCCGGCCCGGCACGGAGGCCGTCGTCGGAAGCGCCGACTCCGCGTGCTTCGACGTCGGCCCGGCACCCGAGCTCGGCTGTGTCGTCGTGGTGCTCATGCCGCCACCTCCTCGCGGGCGGTGTCCGCCGTCAGCTCGAGGAACATCTCCTCGAGACCGCGGCTGCCACCACTGCGCAGCTCGGTGAGCACGATGCCCTCGGCCGCGGCGACCTGCCCGACCGCGAGCGGCTCGGCCTCGACCTGCAGGCCCCCACCCGTGGCCGGGGTGGTCGTCATCGACGCCGCGGTGAGGGCGGCGGCGAGGTGGTCGTCGTCCGTCGAGCGGGCGATCGTGCCCGCGCCGGCGAGCAGCGCCTCCTTCGTGCCCTGGGCGACGATCCGGCCGTGCCCGATGACGATGATCTCGTCGGCGACGCGCTCGATCTCGCCCAGCAGGTGCGAGCTGAGCAGGACGGTCCCGCCCCGGTTCGCGTAGCCCCGGAGCAGGTCGCGCATCCACCGGATGCCCGCGGGGTCGAGGCCGTTGGCCGGCTCGTCGAGGATGAGCACCTCGGGGTCACCGAGCAGCGCGTGGGCGATGCCGAGGCGCTGGCGCATCCCGAGGGAGTAGTTGCGGACGCGGCGCGAGGCCTCCTTGTCGCTGAGGCCCACGAGCTCGACCATCTCATCGACCCGACCCCGGTCGACGCCCATGAGGATCGCGCCGAGGGTGAGCACCTCCCGGCCGGTCCGGCCCGCGTGCTGGGCCGAGGCGTCGAGCAGGACCCCCACGTGACGGCCCGGGTTCGGCAGGGCGGCATACGGACGCCCCAGGACGGTGGCCCGTCCCGACGAGGCGGGGGTGAGACCGGCCATCACCCGCATCGCCGTCGTCTTGCCGGCGCCGTTGGGTCCGAGGAAGCCCGTGACGAGACCGGGCTTCACCTCGAACGAGACATCGTCGACGGCCGTGAACGGGCCGTACCTCTTGGTCAGTCGCTCCACTGTGATCATGGGTCCCAGCCTCCCGGCCGGGACGGGTCCCCGGCCATGAGGGGCCACCCCGAGCAGACCCTGACCGGACCCTGAGCGACACGCGCACCCTCGCGGACCGGTCGGTCCGGCCCAGGTCCCCGGCAACCCGTCAGAAGTCACCCTTGATGAAGTCGAAGGGGCCGAGGTCGACGTTGTGCGTCCGCACGTAGTCCTGCAGGTCGTCGAAGAGCGCCGAGGCCGCCGCAGACCCCGCGTCGACGACGATCGCCTGCACCCACGCGTTGCCGGCCGCAGGCGCCGCCCAGGCGGCAGCATACGGCGCCGCGATCCCGGCGTAGTGGCCCGCCAGCTTTCCGCCGACGCTGGCCGCCGCGTCACCGACGCTCGAGATCGAGGACCCGCCCGCGCCCGACGCTCCGGACGCGCCGCCTGCCGGGGCGCCCTGAGCGCCGGCCCCGACCGACCCGGGGTCGGGTCTCGAGCCCTTGGCCAGGGCGTCGCCGAGCGAGTCCTTCGGGGTGACCGCTCCGCTCAGGGCACCGAGGGCCGCGCCGAGCGCCAACCCGACGATGGCACCGACGAGCACCTTCGTCATGATGTCGCCGATGCCCTTGTTGCGGCCTCCGGCGAAACCGGAGGCGAAGCCCATCGCGGCACCGTTGATCGCCCCGCTCACGCCGCCGACGACGGCTCCCGCGAGGACGGTGCCGCTCGTCAGTCCGAGCGCCCCGCCGACCGCGATGCCGGCGAAGGCGCCGCCGAAGGCAGCCCACCCGCCGACGGCGCCGCCCACGACGACGCCGAGGAAGACGTCCCCCGCGTCGCCACCGGCCCGCGCGGCCGCGATGCCCCCGATCACGCCGCCCGCGACGATGCCCACGACGGTTGCGGCGAAGACGGCCCCCCACGTGATCGACAGGCCGCCGACGGTGAGGGCGACGGCTCCGGGTGTGCCGATGCCGAACGTGCAGACGGTCACGATGACGGCCACCGCGATGATGGCGATCGTCGCGACGACCGCGGCGAAGATCTTCCAGAAGGAGCGCCCGCTCGGGTCGACGTAGCTCGTCGGGTTGCCCCGGCAGTAGGCGTAGGCGTTCCAGGCCATCGGGTCGTCGGAGTCACCGACGACCGGGTCCGGCGCGAGGAAGCGACCGATCCGCGGGCAGTACCACCGTTCCCCGAGCAGGACGAGGCCGTGACCGACGTCCTGGCCGGTGCCGAAGCCCTGGGGCGCCGCGCCGGGGCCCGTCCGCGAGAGGACCTGGCCGTAGGGGTCGTAGGTGATGCGCAGCGTCTCCGCGCCGGCCGCGTCGGTGACGAGGACGAGCGACCCCCGGTGGTCGTGGTGCAGCCAGACCCGCCCGACCGTCGTCTCCCGCGCGACGACGCGGTCGCCATCGCTGACCTGGAGCACGACCTCGCCGTCCTCGACGCGGATCAGGGGGTCGGGGCTGAGCACCGTGCGCGACTCGCCGGTGGCCGACGTCGTCACCCGGGCGACGAGGGCGCCGCCGTGGCCGTAGGTGAGCTCGTCACGGCCGCCACCCACGAGGTCGATCCGGCGGACGCGGCCCTCGGCGTCGACGCCGTGCGTCCCCCAGGGGGCGGACGTCAGGCGCCCGCGCCCGTCGTAGCCGAAGCTGTCGCCGCCGGCACCCGTGAGGGCGCTCGCAGCCGCCCCGCCCCCACCGTAGGTGAGCGCACCGAGCCCGCTCGAGGAGATGAGGTTGGCCGCGGCGTCATAGCCATAGGCCAGCGTGCCCACCGCCGCGGCGGCCGACGTCGCGGACACGAGGCGGTAGCCGTCGTCGTAGGCGTACTGCCAGGCGAGCGCGAGGTCCGGGCTCGTCACCGAGATGAGGTTGCCGACGAGGTCGTGGCCGTGGTGGACCTCGCGGAGGGCGCCCCCGGGACCGGTGAGGACCGAGCCCGTGAGCCAACCGGTGACCGGGTCGTGGTCGGTCACCTCCGCGGTGCCGTTGCTGTAGGCCACCCTCGTGCGCTGGCCGACGTCGTCGTAGTCGATCCGCTCGATGATCCCGTCGATCGCCCGGAGAGAGCCGACCGCGGTGTAGCGGTAGCGGAGCAGCCGTCCACCCGGGTAGGTGATCCGGTCGACGAGGTCGTCGGACCGGTGCTCGAGCTCGAGCACCAGCGTCGAGCCCCCGACGGGAGTCATCGCCTTGCGGGCGAGCCGTCCTCGTTCGTCGTAGTCGAGGGTGCAGACGCCGCCCTCGTCCTCGACGCGCACCAGTCGCCCACCGCTCGTGTGGGCTCCGGCGTCCGCCGGCGCGGGGCCGTCGTCGTGGTAGACGAAGCGGGCGACCGGCGCCGACGCCGGGTCGCCGTGACGGACCTCGACGGGTCGCGCCGCGAGGTCGTAGCGCCGCAGCACGCGGTCGGCGCCGGTGCGGGTCTCGACGACGTTACCCGCAGCGTCGACGACGACGACCTGGGTCGACTCGGGACGCTCGATGCGCAGGGTACGCCCCAGCAGGTCGTGGACGAAGCGCGTCGTGGCACCGACGGCGTCGACGTGCTCGACGAGGGCGCCCTTGACGTCGTGGGTGTCGCTCGTGACGACGGTCGCACCGTCGAGGACCTGCTCGACCTGCCGGATCCGTCCCGAGGCGTCGACGAGCCGGCGGGTCAGGGCGTCGGCGTGAGGTGCACCCGGGTCGGTGCGGGTCTGCTCGAAGTCCCTCTCCTCGACGGCACCGGGCAGGTAGCGCACGGCGGCGACCGCCCCGTCGGGCCGGGTCGTCGCGAGCGCCCGGCCGAGCGCGTCGTAGGTCACGGTGGCGTGCGCGGCACCGGGGCTCGGGGTCTCGAAGGACGGTGACGCCGCCCGGAACGGCAGGTAGGTCCGCGCCACGACGCCGCGCCGACCGTAGTCGGTCGTCACCGTGACGACCTCCCCCGACTCGTCGCGGATCCGCTGCTGGACGACGCGCCCGTCGCCGTCGATGAACTGCCGCTGGACGCGTCGCCCGAGCCCGGGCGACGTGGCCCGCGTCTCGGTCACGCAGAGCGGGCTCGCGCCCGTCTCGTAGGCGAGGTCACGCGTCGGCTCGGCCGCCGTGTCCCCCGGCTCGACGGTGGCGGTCAACCTCGCGAGCACGTCGTATGCCGCCGTCGTCGTCGCGCCGGACGGGTGCACGACCGCAGTCGGCTGGTAGCTGCGCAGGTCGAACTGGGCGGTGAGCGTGTTGCCGACGGCATCGGTGACCCGCACGGGGTAGCACCCGGCCGGGTCGAAGTCGAGGGTGCTCACGCCGCCCCGCGGCCCGACGGTGCGCCCGTGCAGGCCGGACGCGTCGACCGTGCGCTCGTAGGCACCGAGCTCGACCCACCAGCCGTCGGTGCCGGGCCGGCGGGCGTAGCCGAGCGACGCGAGGTCCGGAGGATCCGCCCCGTAGACGGTGGCGACCCGGTCGTCGGTGAGGCAGAGAGCCGACCGGCCGGTGACCAGGCCCTGGCCGCCGACCTGCCCCTCGGGCAGGCCGTCGTAGGTCGTGCGGAGGTCGGACAGGACGACGCCGGTGCCGTCCACCTGGAGGACGCGCGCGACGCGGGACCGGTAGCGGCCCGCGGGGTCGACGGCATACGTCGTGGTCGTCTCGAGCGTGTGGTCGAGGGTGGGGCCCTCGAGACTGCGCTCGACGGCTCGGGTGACGTTGCCGTCGGCGTCCCACTCGTGCTGCTCGGTCACGATGGAGGAGACCGGGTCAGCCGCACCCTCGTGCACGGACGTCGTCGTGGCGACGAGGCGTGGGGTGACCGTGGCGTCCACGCTGCCGGGGTCGACGCGCCACTCCTGCTCGAACCGGTCGAAGAGGTGACCCCCCGGGCCCACCCGCTCCTGGCGCAGCAGCCGCCCGCGCAGGGCTCGGGAGCGGCGCCGGGCCGCCGCCGAGGTCGGTTCGGAGCCGTCGGCGGCGCGACCGGTGTGGAACCACCGCGTCGTGTGCAGGGTGGGGATGCTCTCGTCGCCGACCTCCTCGGTGTCGACCCTGCCGAAGCCGCAGACCTCGCGGAGCACGCCGTCGTAGCGTCCGTCGTGGTAGCGGTAGCGGGTCAGCGCGACCGAGCCGGTCGTCACGTCGTCCACGGCGATCTCGGCGACGACCGGGAGGACGACGGGCAGCCTCGTGGTCCACGGGCTCCCGACAGCGCGGTCGCGCTCGGACTCCCGGGCCGAGGTGGTCCAGGTGATCGCCGTCGAGCGACCCACGCCGTTGTCGATGCGGGTGAGCAGGGGTGCCGTGACGCCGAGGTCGAGGGCGAACCACCGGCCGCGACCGGAGGCGAGCGGGGTCGACCAGGCGAGCGCCGGGCGCCCCGTGGCGAGGACGTCGGCGACCCGGACGTTCGCCATCGACCCGGTGGGGAGGTGCTCGACGCGTCGCTCCGCGCCGAAGCGTGCTCCGGCCTGGTTGACCCAGGCCCGCAGGGTGCCGCGCTCGAGGTGGACCACGTCGGCGCAGCCGTCCCCGTCGAGGTCGACGACGAGGACGCTCGCGGGGTCGCAGTCCGCGGGGAGGCGCGGCGCGTCGGCCACCTCGACCCGGTCCCCGAAGACGCCGTGCCCGAGGTAGGGCCAGTAGGAGACCCCGGCGCCGTCGACGCGCACGAGGTCGGGCGTGCCGTCACCCGTCATGTCGGCACAGTGCACCCGCGGGTCGGTGAGGTCGGTCGGAGGTCCGTCCGGGGTGCCGGGGACCACGTCGAGCCGCGGCAGCCAGTCGCCGTCCTCGTCACGCTGGGCGAGCACGAGCGCGTCGCGCACCCCCCAGAGCAGGCCGGCCGCGCCGGTCCCGTCGAAGTCGGCGAGGCGCGCACGGGGGTCTCCGGGCGCGATGGCGGGAGCCGCCCCGAGGGTGCGGGTCCGGCCGAAGCCGTCGGCCGTCCGGCTCTGGTAGCGGGCCAGCGGCACGTCGGCGCGGACGAGGTCGGCGACCCCGTCCCCGTCGACGTCGACGAGCCCGGACCGCGACAACGGACCCCCGAGGGCAGGCACGGTGCCGGCCGACACCGGGCGACCCAGGCGACCGGCCTCGTTCGGCCAGACGCGGGCCGCGCCGTCCGCGCCGAACTCGATGACGTCCGCCGTCCCGGTCCCGGTCCAGTCGACGAGCTCGACCCGACCGGATCCGGTGAGCCCGGGCGGGGCCGACCGCGCGTCGATCGGGTCGAGCCGGCGCAGCGTGACGGGCTCGTCGGCGGCGTAGCCGAGCGACAGCGGGGGCGCGGTGAGGCTCGAGCCGTCGGCGCCGAAACCGGTGAGCGTGACCCCGGCCAGCAGGGATGCCCCGTTGCCCACGGCCTGGGTGTAGGTGAGGTCCCAGCGACGCACGAGGGTGCTGGGCTCGGCCGGGAGGTGGAGCTCGACACCCGCGCAGCGCTCCGCCGTATCGAGCAGGAAACCACCTCTGCCCCAACGGATCACATCGGGACGCGCCTCCCACAGGAAGCGCACCTCGAAGGGCCCCCAGCTGATGCCGTCGAGGTAGCGCTGGGGGCCGGCGGCGCGCCAGCGGTACGTCGTGCGCTCACCGACGTTGTCCTCCGACTCCGTGAGCAACCAGGCCCACGTCTCGCCCCCGAGCCCGGGGATGCGGCTCGCGGCGTCCCCCCCGAGACGGTGTCGGGTGCCTGCCCGGTCGGTGGCCACGAAGCCGCCCCCGTCCGCGACGAGCCGCCAGTCGCCCGCGTCGACCTCGGGGTGCAGTGAGCCGTCGTCGGCCCGCACGAGTGGACCCGCGCCCTCGAGCACGATGGTGTCCGAGTCGTCGTAGCGGGGACGGCCGACCATCGTCGAGCGGAGCAGTCGCGGCAGCGGCAGGCTCCAGCCGACCCCGAGCACGCCGTTACCGCTGCCGGAGTCGTAGTGCAGGGCGAGGCGGGGGCGCGAGTCGTTCGGGCCGTGGGGCAGGTCGAGCGGGACCGCGAAGGTCCCGGTGCCCGTCGAGAGGTCGGGCGCGAAGGTCTCACCCAGGCCACCCACCCCGCCCCCGGAGGGGAGGGAGGGCGCCTGGCTGGCGAAGCCGATGTCGAGGCTCATGGCCTCCTCCTTCTACGGAACTGCTACGGACGTCCTACGAGCCTGCTACGAACGCGGGGTGAACGAGTAGCCGACGACGAGTGCGATGTTGTCGATCGGGTCGAGGTCGAGGGCGCCGCCGGTGACCCACCCGGGGTTGTCCGCGGCGGTGAGCTCGATCCGGTAGGCGCCGAGGGCGGACTGGCCGGTCACGGCGCCTGCGAGGTCGGCGCTGTCGACGACCCCGTCCGCCGTGGTCGTCACGGCCACCGGGGCGGCGCCGGGGGCGGTCACCCGCAGGACGATCCCGCCAACCCGGTCGTGCGGCGTCGCGGCGCAGACGAGGCCCAGCTCGGTGAGTACCGGGCGCGTCTCCGTCGCGGCGAAGTCCCCACGGCCCAGCTCGAGCTCGAGCACCCCGGAACCGTAGAAGGCGAAGAAGGCGTCGGCGAAGAGCCACCGCAGCGGGAACGGCCGCTGCCGCTCGTGGATGCTCGGCCGCGAGGCCAGCTCGCCGACCACGGTGTCGCGCAGGTCCGGGTCGTACCTCGCCGAGTAGGTGAAGGTGAGCCGCACGTCGACGAGCGTGTTCCGGTCCAGCTCGTTGGCCTCCGGGGGGAAGGAGAGGGTCCAGGAGGAGGCCAGCCCGGCGCCCTCGAAGACCCGGCGCTGGCGCCGGTCGGACTCGTGGACGAGGGCGTCGACGCGAGGGTCGAAGTCCGAGATGACCTGGGTCTCGCGGGGCTGCACCCGGTGCTTGACCGCGCCCCCCGAGCCGGAGGGTGTCCGGTAGTGGGAGATCCCGGCGTTGGTGAGGGTGCCGCTGACCCCACGGGCGGGGATGATCCCGTCGACGGCGACCTCGACGTTCTCGATGCGACCGGCATACGTGCCCGGGTAGACGGAGTCGAAGTCGTCGAGGTCGGTCTGGAAGTCCATCGTGCCGGTGGCCCGCAGCTGGCTCTCGAAGAGGAACGGTGCCCGCGTCGCAAGCGAGACCGTCTGCTTGAGCGGCTGCGCCTTCGGGGCCGTGGACGTGACGAGGTCGAAGGTGAACGACTGGACGTCGGCCATCAGCGAGTCGGCGGCGAGCAGCCCGTGGACCGCGTCGGAGGAGTAGTCGGGCCGGACGACGTGCAGGAGCACGTCGTTCTCGAAGTTGTAGGCCCGCTGCATCCGCTTGGCGACGTCGAGCGCCCACACGAGGTAACGCTGGGAGAGGGCGCTCATCCGCTCGCCGAGGGCGTTCCACACGTCGGGGGTGAAGCGCTGCTCGTCGAACGCCTGCAGCAGCGCCTTCGCGGCGCCCACCCGGACCGCGGCCGCGTTCGCACTGGCCTGGGTGGCGGTGACGCGGGCCTTCGCCGCGGCGACCTCCTGGTCGGCCTGGGTCACCGAGGCGTTCAGCTCCCGGACCTGGCGCCGCATCGTGTCGATCTCGTACTCGCGCTGGATGCGCGCGGCGCTGAGGGACTCGGCGGCCGCGAGCGTCCCGCGGTCGCCGCTGAGCGAGTAGGAGCCGCTCGTCATCCGGTCGGCGAGCCCGTTGAGCTGCGAGGCGTCGCCGTCCTCCCCACCGCTCAGCTGGCTCGAGAGCGCGGAGTGCATGATCCACTGGCGTGACTTCGTCGCGTACTCGTCGGCGTTGGCCTGCGCGTTCCGGGCCCGCAGCCTCGCCACGTCACGCGCTGCCTCGTATGCGCTCGACTCGGCCCTCGCCGCATCCACCTGCCGCTGGACGGCGGTGAGCTCCGCCTGGCTGACCCCGACGTTGAGGCTCAGCTGCGTGCGGGTGAGCTCACCACTGTCGGCCTTCTCCCAGAAGGAGATCGCGTCGCGCTCGGCGCCGATGGCGAGCTGGGTGAAGTTGACCGCGACCGACTGGAGGTAGTCGAAGGTCCAGATCGGCACGTTCTGGGCCCAGTGGCCCCAGAAGTCGAGGCCGCCGGAGATCTTCGCGAGCTGCGCCTGCACGTCGAGGACGACCGCGGCGATGGCCGGGTTGACGGCCACGGCCGTGGGGTCGCCGAGGGAGCCGATGAGGGTCCGGGCGGCGTCCGCGGCCGGTGTGAGCCCCGGGACGGTGTAGAGCTCGGACGCGGGGACGGCGCCGTCACTGCCGAGCACCTTCTCGTAGATCGGGAGGGCCGAGGCGGGGTCGTCGTCCCGGAAGAACGCGTTGCCCCACTCGAGGTAGCAGGCGGCGAGGCGGTGCCACACGTAGGGGGCCTCGAGCTCGGCGTTGAGGTAGGCGTAGCCGGCGGCGCGGAGGTACCAGGTCTCGGCCTGGCCGTAGCTCCCCAGGGCGTGGTGGCACTCGGCGAGCCCGAGGGTCGTCTCGTAGTACCAGGCGTGGGCGAGTCCGATCGCGACGTCGGCCGGGCGGGTCGGCCTGATCAGCACGTCGGGCAGGATCGTCAGGCCCCGACGAGCCTCGTAGATCTTGAGCACCGTGTCGGTCGCGGGCGCGGACCCGGTCGGCCAGGTGAGCGTGACGACGCGCTCGCCGACGGGTGCGGCATACGTGCGCTTCTCGACGGTGAGGGCGGGCGGCACCGTCACGGGGGTGAGGTCGATGAGGGCACCGCCCGGATTGAGGCGCCCGATCTTGAGGGACGCCAGGTCGATGCGGCCCAACCGAGCGACGGGTGAGGCGAGCGGGGTGTCGCGGGTGTCACCGATGCCGCGGTGGGGAACGGTGGCCGCGCTGACCTTCTCGATGAGGTCCGGTGCGTTGGCCTTGGCCCGGTCGACGAAGAACGTCGCCGCCTCGGTGTTGCCCTTCGCGGCGAGCCGGGTCGAGAGCTCGTAGTCGGCGAGCGCAGCCGTCTGGACGGAGCCGGTGGCGCTGCTCAGCAGCCCGAGGACCGGCAGGTCGACCGCGACGGTCTCCCGGGGACGCACCCCGCCGTCCGCCTGCTCGACGGGCAGCACGTTGAGCCACTCCGCGGCATACGACACGAGCGGCGTGAGCAGCGCGGTGCGCCACGCGACGGCCTCGTCGAGGACGGTCAGCGGGAACAGCTGGGTCCAGAGCAGGCCCCGGACACGCGTGTAGGCGTCGACGGCGTCGGTGTAGCGCCGCTCCCGGTAGGCGGTCGCGGCGGCGGCGAGGAGCCCGTCGATGCGGGCGAGGGCGGCGCTGTCGGGGTCACGCTCCGGCGACGTGAGGACCAGCTCGGCCCGGCGGTAGGTGTAGGTGAGTGATGCGGCGATGCTGACGGTCATGACGACCTCCCGGGACACGGATGGATTCCACCCGTCAGAGGGCCAGGGCCCCGTCCCTGATACCCCGCGGCGCCGGGGATCGCGGGAAATCCGGTGGACCGGGTCGGCCCCGACGGCCTACCGTCGCAGCCATGTGGACCTCCTGACGCCCTCACCCCCCGAGCCCGTCACCCAGGAGCACCATGTCCACCACCCCCACCACCCTCACCATCACCGACCTCGACGTCACCTTCGGCGCACGCACCCTCTTCAGCGGCCTCGACCTCACCCTCGCCGACGGTGACGTCACCGCGGTCGTCGGACCCAACGGCTCGGGCAAGTCCACTCTGATGCGGACCGTCGTCGGTGACCTGCCGATCGAGTCGGGCACCGTGCGCCTGGCCCCGGCCGACGCGACGGTCGCCTGGCTCCCCCAGGTCCCGCCCGACCCGAGCGAGAGCCTGCTGGCCTACGCCCGTCGGCGCACCGGGGTCGACCCGGCCGACCGCGAGCTCGAGTCGGCGGCCGCCGCCCTCGGCGGGGACGGGCCCGGCGCGGACGACCGGTACGCCGCCGCCCTCGAGCACTGGCTCTCCCTCGGCGCCGCCGACCTCGAGGAGCGCCTGCCCGAGGTCGCCGCCAGGGTCGGCCTGCACGTCGACCCCGACCGGCCCCTCGGGTCGCTCTCGGGCGGTGAGGCGGCGCGGGCCTGTCTTGTGGCGGTGCTGCTGAGCCGGCACGACGTGCTCCTGCTCGACGAGCCGACGAACGACCTCGACGCGCGCGGGCTCGCGCTGATGGTGGCGTTCGTCCGCTCCCACGACGGTCCGGTCCTCATCGCCAGCCACGACCGGAGCTTCCTCGATGCGGTCGCGACCTCCGTCTTCGAGCTCGATCTACCGCAGCAGAAGGTCCGGCACCACCCCGGCGGCTGGAGCGCGTTCCAGGCCCATCGTGCGCTCGCCCGAGCCCAGGAGCAGGAGGCCTGGCAGGGGTATGCCGCCGAGCGGGACGGGCTCCTGGCGCAGAGTCGCCAGCGGCACGCGTGGGCCGACCGGGGTCGCAGCAACGTCGCCCGAGGCGGCGAGCCCGACAAGCACCTCCGCGAGAGGCACCGCGCCCGCGCCGACCGCCAGGCCGCCAAGGGGGCCCGCCTCGAGCGGGCCGTCGACCGGCTGGACGTGGTCGAGGAGCCGCGCAGGGAGTGGCAGCTGCGCTACGCGATCACTCGAGGTCGGCCCTCCGCGGAGGTCGTCGCGACCCTCGACGGCGCGGTCGTCAGT
Organism: Actinomycetales bacterium; assembly: GCA_038224055.1. Classification (GTDB taxonomy): domain Bacteria; phylum Actinomycetota; class Actinomycetes; order Actinomycetales; family Dermatophilaceae; genus JBDSSS01. Next base: position 11,380 of record JBBRGO010000010.1, on the reverse strand, counting down.
AGCGGCGGCTTCCGGCTCGGGCCCGTCAGCCTCGTCGTCGGTCGGGGCGACCGGATCGCCCTCGTCGGTGACAACGGGAGTGGCAAGACCACCCTGCTGCGGGCCCTGCTCGGGGAGCTCCCCCTCGCCGCGGGGCGCCGGTCGACGGGGACGCGGCTCTCGGTCGGTCTCCTCGACCAGCAGCGGGCACTGCTCGACACCGACGCGCGCCTGCTCGACGTCGTGCTCGACTCCCTCCGCGGCTCGCCCCGCGGCGGCGTCGCCTGGGAGCCGGCGCAGGTCCGGACGCTGCTGGCGAAGTTCGGCTTGGGGGCGGCCCACGTGGAGAGACCGGCTCACAGCCTGTCGATGGGCGAGCGGACGCGAGCGGTGCTCGCGCTCTTCCAGGCCCGGGAGGTCAACACGCTCGTGCTCGACGAGCCGACGAACCATCTCGACGTGGACGCGACCATGCAGCTCGAGGCTGCCGTCTCCGCCTTCTCGGGGACGGTGCTCGTCGTCAGCCACGACGAGAGCCTGCTCAGCGGCATCCGTCTCACGCACCGGTGGCACGTCGCCGAGGGGCGGGTCCGGGTCGAGACCTGCTGAGGGCAGATGGCGCAGCGCCCCTCCCCATGACGCCGGATCTGCGCAAGGGTGGGGGGATGCCAGCAACGACCGTCGTCCTCTTCGGTGCCACCGGTGACCTCGCCAAGCGCAAGCTGCTGCCGGGCCTGCTCCACCTGCACGAGTCCCAGCTGATCGAGGGGCTGCGCGTCGTCGCCACCTCGCTCGATGACCTCAGCCGCGACGAGTTCCTCGCCGTCGCCTTCGCCTCGGTGCGCGAGCACAGCAGCCACGACGTCAGCGACGACGACCTGCGGGAGTTCGCCGAGCGCATCCACTGGGTGCCGGGAAGCGCCGGACCGGAGGGACTGCGCGAGGCCGTGGGTGAGTCGGAGGCGATCCTCGGCGACGACGCCTTCCGCCTGCACTACCTCAGCGTTCCCCCCAAGGCCGCCCTCGCCGTCGTCAAGCAGCTGGCGGAGGCCAACCTCGTCGAGCGCAGCCGGATCATCATGGAGAAGCCCTTCGGCACCGACCTGGCCAGCGCCCGCTCGCTCAACGCCGAGCTGCACGAGGTCTTCGCCGAGGAGCAGATCTTCCGGATCGACCACTTCCTGGGCAAGGAGGCCGCGCAGAACATCCTCGCCTTCCGCTTCGCCAACGGCCTCTTCGAGCCGATCTGGCACCGCAACCACATCGACCACATCCAGATCGACGTGCCGGAGACCCTGGGCCTGTCGCAGCGGGCCGACTTCTACGAGTCGACCGGCGCCTACCGCGACATGGTCGTCACGCACCTCTTCCAGGTCCTCGCCTTCACCGCGATGGAGCCGCCGACCGCGCTCGAGCCCTACGCGATCAGCGAGGAGAAGAACAAGGTCTTCCGCTCGATGTCACCGGTCCAGCCGAGTGATGTCGTCCGCGGGCAGTACGTCGGCTACCGCGACGAGCCCGGGGTCAAGGCCGACAGCCAGACCGAGACCTTCGTCGCGCTCAAGTGCTTCGTCGACAACTGGCGGTGGGCCGGCGTGCCGTTCTACCTGCGCACCGGCAAGCGCCTGGCCGAGGGTGCGCGGATCATCTCGATCGCCTTCAAGGAGCCCCCGCGCTCGATGTTCCCCCCCGGCTCCGGGGTCGGGGACAACGGCCCGGACCACCTCACCTTCGACCTCGCCGACAAGGCCCGGATGTCCCTGTCGTTCTACGGCAAGCGGCCCGGCCCGGGGATGAAGCTCGACAAGCTCTCGATGCAGTTCTCGATGCAGGAGACGGACTGGGCCGGCGCCGTCCTCGAGGCGTACGAGCGCCTCATCTACGACGCGGCGCGCGGCGACCGGACCCTCTTCACCTCCGCAGACGGCATCGAGCGCCTGTGGGAGATCAGCCAGCCGCTGCTCGAGCAGCCGCCGATCGTGCGCCCCTACGACCCCGGCACGTGGGGCCCCAACCAGATCCACCAGCTCGTCGCCCCGTTCACCTGGCGGCTGCCCTTCGAGCGCCGCTGGCGCGACCCGAACGTCACCGGCGCCTGAGCCCGCACCGGGACGCACCCGGGACGCACCCGGGACGCACGAGCGCGGTGGGTCCCGGGTGAGGGACCCACCGCGCCGGTGGGGGTGGGGAGGGCGGAGCGGCTCCGCCCCGCCGGCTCGAGCCGGTCGGGCTCGAGCGCCCGGGATCAGTACTGCTGGCCGCGCCGGTCGGCGTCGGGCAGGTCGTTGATCGAGTACGACTGCGTCGCGCCCTGGTCGTAGACCTGGCCGGCCTGTCCGGTGGACCCGCCCTGGGGGGTCGTGTCGTCGTCGTCGTGGTCGTGGTCGTCGGCGGCCAGGTGGACGTTCGCCGTGTCCTTGGCCTGACGGGCCTGCTCCTTGACGCTGGGGGCGTTGGCCGCCTCCTGCTTGAGCTTGGGGGCCTCGGCCTCGGCCTTGGTCAGGTAGTCCTCCCAGCGCGACTGCATCGGCTTGACGAGCCCGCCACCGACTCCGACGACGATGACGCCGACGACTGCCGTGAGGACCGCGATGAGGATGGGCGTGGTGACCGTGGTGGCGATACCGACCTGGTTGAGGGCGGCGATGATGCCGAGCCCGAGGATGAAGACTCCCGCGATGTTGGCGAGCGTCTTGCCGTAGGACAGGCCGCCGAGGCTGTTGGAGATGAGCTCACGCACGGCGGTCGCGACGGCCGCGGCGATGACGACGAGGATGATCGCGACGATCGCCTTCGGAAGGAAGGCGATGATGCCCGCGAGCAGCTCGCTGATCGGGTTGGGCCCGAAGACGCCGAAGGCGAGCTGCAGGACGAAGAGCATGAGGGTGTAGTAGACGAGCTTGCCGACGATCGACGACGCGTCGTACTCGCTCTTGGCGAGTGCCTTCTTGATCCCGCCGCGCTCGACAGCCTTGTCGAAGCCGACCTTCTCGAGGACCGCGTCGATGGCCTTGCCGATGAGCTTGGCAAGGATGAGGCCGATGACGAGGATGACGATGAACGCCAACAGCTTCGGGACGAAGAGCGCGATGGAGCGCAGGGCGTCGTTCAGTGCATCTGACATGTGAATGACTTTCGGGTTGAGGAGGAAGCACTTGGCTTACTGCCTAAGCCTTGTGATATGCGTTGCCCGCGCACACGAAATGCCCGCGGTCCTCTGGATGCTTACCCTGTAAGCGCGGTTTCCAACATCTTTTCCCATATCGTTGACCCACCCAGGAGGATCGATGGACGCCACCACCATCAACGCGGCGAGCACCCCCGGCTCGACCCGTCGTCCGCTCAGCCGGACGCTCATCGTCTCGGCCGCCATCGCCATGGCCGACCGCGAAGGGGTCACCGCCGTGACGATGCGCCACCTGGGCCAGTCGCTCGGCGTCGAGGCGATGTCGCTCTACCGACACGTCAACGGCCGCGAGGACCTGCTCGAGGCGGTCACCGGCGAGCTCGTCGACCAGATCGCGGTCGACCCCGGGGGTGAGCTCGAGCCCCTCGACGGCTGGCAGTCCTACCTCCAGTGGTTCGCCCACTCGGTGCGCGACGTCGCCCTGGCCCACCCCCTGCTCTTCCCGCTCATCGCGACCCGGCACCCGGCCGCGCCGTGGTTGCGACCCCCGCTGCGCAGCATCCGGGTTGTCGAGGAGTTCCTCGACGCCCTCATCTCCCGTGGGGTCGAGCCCGCCCAGGCCGTCAGGATCTACCGCAGCTTCACGACCTTCCTGCTCGGGCACCTGCTGCTCGAGACGGTGAACCAGGGCGCGACGACGGCGCCGGTGGAGGAGCCGCTCGACGAGAGCGGCGCGCAGCCGACCCCGGGCGACCAGGACCTCGAGCTCGCCGACTTCCCGATCGTCTGCGAGCTGCGCGACCAGCTCTCCGAGGACCACACCCGAGCCGAGTTCGAGCAGGGACTCGAGGCGCTGCTCGACCGCCTCGACCTCCGCCTGAGCCAGTAGCCGCCCGGGGCCGACGGTTCGAGGGGAGGGCGGGGGCTTCGCACCGCCGCGATCACCTCGGACGAGGAGAAGGTATGCCGCTCACTCGCCGGGGTAGGTCACCCCGACCTGGCGCCGCACCTCGTCCATCACCGCCATGACCCGCATCGTCGCCTCATGGGGCATCGACGCGGTCTCGGACTCCCCGGCCGTGAGCGCCCGGGCGAACTCCGCGGCCTCGTAGGAGAAGCCGCGCTCCTTCTCGAACCGCCCGTCGAACTCCTCCTGCACCGTGCCGTCGCTGGAGACGAGACGCACGCGGGTGGGGTTGTAGAAGGTCCGGTCCAGCTCGAGACGCGCGCGGGTCCCGGCGACGACGGCGACGCAGGGGGTGGCCGCGCTCATCGTCGACGTGAGCACGCCGCGCGCCCCGGAGTCACTCGCGACGACGACCGTCGTGTGGGCGTCGACGCCGAGGTCCGTGAGCGTGGCCGTGGCCGACACGGACGTGGTCGAGACCCCGCCGGCACCACTCGCCGCGAGCACCATGTCCGCGAACGAGATCGGGTAGACCCCGAGGTCGAGGAGCGCACCCCCCGCGAGCTCCGGCTGGGCCAGCCGCGCCGGGCCGTTCGGGTGGAGGAGCTGCCCGTGGTCGGCGCTGACGTGGACGAGGTCACCGAGCAGCCCCGTCGCGACGGCCTGGCGCACGACGTCGTAGTGCGGGAGGTAGCGGCTCCACATCGCCTCGGCGACGAGCAGTCCCCCCGAACGCGCCGCGTCGAGCACGTCGCGCGCCTCGGGAACGTTGCGGGTGAAGGCCTTCTCGACGAGCACCGGCTTGCCGGCACGGAGGACGAGCAGCGCGTGCTCGTGGTGGGCCGAGTGGGGCGAGGCCACGTAGACGGCGTCGACCTGCTCGTCCGCGACGAGGTCCTCGTAGCTGCCGTGCACGCGAGCGATGCCGTGGTCGTCGGCGAAGGCCTGAGCCCGCTCGGTGCTTCGCGAGCCGACGGCGACGACCGAGGACGCGGTCCCGACGGCGACCGCCGTCGCGAAGGTGTGCGCGATGCCGCCGGGGGCGAGGATCCCCCACCGGATCGGCGGGGCGTCCTGCGGGTCGGCGGTGCGGGGTGCGGGGAGACTCATGCGCTCACGTCCCAGAGGTGGTGGTGGATGTCGTGCAGGAAGTACTGCGCCAGTGTCTCGGCGGTGAAGCGCGAACCGTTGCTGCGCAGGGCCGGCCAGGCCCACTGGTCCCACGTCGGCAGGGCGAACGACGCCGCGGCCGCCGCGAAGGCGCGGTCCAGCTCGCCGGCGACCGTGACCGGGTCGGAGCGCCAGTAGGCCCCCTGCACCGCGGCGGCGTCCTGGTCCCAGTCCGCAAACCGGACGAGACCACCTCCGCCGTCGAGGATCTCGTCGAGGCGACCCCGCATGACGTCACAGACGTCGCGGACGTGACAGGCGTACTCGAGCGGCGACCACACCCCGTCGGCCGGGCGGGCGCGGACGTCGTCGCGGTCGAGCACGGCGGCATACCGGCTCGCGGCGTCGACGAGGATCCCGGGGACCCCGTCCACCCGGATGACCGAGGCGTCGAACCCGCACTCGGGGCACGGACGGGCCAGCACCCACGTCCAGTCGGCCCCGTCGGAGGTCGACGGGCCGGGGTCCACCGGATCGACCGGGTCCGTCGGCGCCACACCGTCCGCTGCTTCGCCCATGTCCCCAGCGTAGGCGTCGGCGCCGCCCCGCGACGGCGGCAGACCACGAAGCGGTCGGGGCCGCGCGAAACCTCCGATAGCGTGAGGCGGTGCTCAAGGACTACCTGCCGTGGATCATCGCGGGCCTGATCGTCGTGGCGCTGGTGGTCACCGGATTCGTCGTGAGCCGCACGACGCCGGCGGCGACGGCCGCCCGCCGACGCCGCGCCCGCCCGAGCCGGGACCACTTCCGTCCCGGGGACGAGGCCCCCGTCGAGCTGAAGCGAGCCGGGATCATCGTCAACCCGACCAAGTTCGCCGACGTGCCGATGGTGTGCGAGCGGATCACGGCGACCTGCCACGCGGCGGGGTGGGGCGACCCGCTCTTCTACGAGACCACCGCCGCCGACACCGGCCACGGCCAGGCGCAAGAGGCGATCCGCGCGGGTGCCAGCGTCGTGTGCAGCCTCGGCGGCGACGGGACGGTGCGCGCGGTGGCGACGGCCCTCATCGGCACGGACATGCCGCTCGGGATCCTGCCCGCCGGCACCGGCAACCTGCTCGCCCGCAACCTCGGCCTCCCCGTCGAGCGCCTCGACGCCGCGGTCACGGTCGCCCTCACGGGGCGCAACCGCCGGATCGACGTCGGCGAGCTCGTCGTCACCGAGCCCGCCGCTCCCACCCGGCACGAGTTCCTCGTCATGGGCGGCATCGGGATGGACGCCGCGATCATGGCCGGCACGAGTCAGAACCTCAAGGACAAGGTCGGCTGGCCGGCATACCTGGTGTCCGGCGCGAAGCACCTCGTCTCGCCCGAGTTCCGCACGACGATCTCCCTCGACGACGGCCCCGAGTTCAAGCGGCGGGCCCGGATGCTCGTCATCGGCAACTGCGGCAAGCTCCTCGGCGGCCTCGTGCTCATGCCGAGCGCCCGGATCGACGACGGCCGGCTCGACGTCGTCATCGCCTCTCCGCGGGGGGTCGTCGGTTGGGTCCCGGTCGCCACGCGCATGCTCACGCGGCAGCGCAAGGGCCACCCCACGCTCGACCAGAAGACGTGCCAGCAGGTGCGGGTCCGCACCGACCGCCCCCAGCCTGTGCAGATCGACGGCGACGTCATCGGGCAGGCCACCGAGGTCACCGCGACGGTGCGTGCCGGTGTCCTCACGGTGCGGGTCAGCCAGACCTGATCCCCTGCGTCCCGGCGGCCCCCGCGACCGACGAGACCCCTGCGACCGACGAGACCCCTGCGACCCCGGACCCGGCCCGACGGGTCTCGATCCAGGCCGCGGGGTGGTCGATGATCCGGTCGAGGACGCGCAGGCCGGCCCCGGTCACGGCCGCGTCGGGACCGGCCACGGACCGCTCGACGGTGACGTCCGACCAGCGGGCCGCGAGGACCCGCTCCCGGACGACACGCCGCACCCGCGGCTCGAGATGGGCGAAGAGGTCGGCGTAGACGCCGCCGAGGACGACCCGCTCGACGTCGACGAGGTTGAGCGACGTGGCCGCTGCCGTGCCGATCGCGTCGGCCGCCGCCTCGAGGGACCGCCGCGCGGCGCCCGGCCGCCCGGCCCGATCGAGCAGGGCCCGGATCCCCGCGGTCACCGGGAGCTCGGCCCCCCGCACGATGACGTCGAGTCCGGCATACGCCTCGAGGCACCCACGCGCACCACAGCCGCAGACGGGTCCGGACCGGTCGATGACGACGTGCCCGATCTCGCCGGACCACCCGTGCTGGCCCGTCGACAGGCGGCCACCGACGACGATGGCACCACCGATGCCGACCTCCCCCGAGACGAGGAAGAAGCTCTGACCGGGGTGTCCGGCAGCCGCCCGAGACCGGGTCTCGGCACGGGCGGCGAGGTCGGCGTCGTTGCCGATCTCGCAGCGGATGCCGGCCAGCTCGGGGCAGCGCTCGAGCAGCGCGACGAGGTCGACGTCACGCCAGCCGAGGTTGGGAGCGAGGCGCACCGGTCCGACCCCGGCGCGCAGCACGGCCGGGATGCTCACGCATGCACCGGCGACCGCGACGCCACGTCGGGTCAGTCGCTCGATGGCGGGACCGGCGAGGCGGGCGAGGGCCCCGGCCACCTCCGTCGGGTCACTGTCGCGCAGGTCGGCCTCCGCCTGCGTCTCCTCGAGGCACGCGCCGGTGAGGTCGGTGGCCCGGACGCTCAGGTGGTCGACCTGGATCTCGAGCCCGAGACCGACGACCGTCGCCGCGGCGGGCGCGAGGAGCATCCCCGGTCGCCCGGCACCGGTCGAGGCCTGGGGCCGCAGCTCCTGGACCAGGCCGGCGGCGATGAGGCGCTCGACGAGGTCGGAGGCCGTCGCTCGCGTCAGGCCCGACGCGGCCGCGATCCGAGCCCGCGTCGTCGGCTCGGGGGCCTCGACGACCTGCCGGAGGGCGAGGGCGAGGTTGTGCTCGCGCAGGCTCGCCTGCCGAGCACCGGCGCCCACGCGCAGGGGCCGTTCGGCCGCGGGGTCCGGCGCAGCGATGTCGTCCACCCCTTGACCCTAGTCGGTCCGAGGCAATATGTTTGTTCAACAAACAAATGCCGCGCCGCCTCGAGCAGACCGACGCCGCGGTCCCAACGCCCAAGGAGAAGCCATGACGCGCACACCCACCCCCGAGGACAAGTTCTCGTTCGGGATGTGGACTGTCGGCTGGGAGGCCCGCGACCAGTTCGGCGACGCCTCGCGCCCGCCGCTCGACCCGGTGGAGTCGCTCCACCACCTCGCCGAGCTCGGCGCCTGGGGGGTCACCTTCCACGACGACGACGTCATCCCCTTCGGCAGCTCGGACGCCGAGCGTGACGCGATCCTCTCCCGCTTCCGCAAGGGCCTGGACGATACCGGCCTCGTCGTCGAGATGATGACCACCAACACCTTCAGCCACCCGATCTTCAAGGACGGTGCGTTCACCTCCAACAACCGCGACGTGCGGCGCTTCGGCCTGCGCAAGGTGATCCGCAACGTCGACCTCGCCGCCGAGCTCGGGGCCGAGACCTTCGTCATGTGGGGCGGCCGCGAGGGCGCCGAGTACGACGGGGCCAAGGACGTCAAGGCCGCGCTCGACCGCTACCGGGAGGGCATCGACACCGTCGCCGCCTACATCAAGGAGAAGGGCTACGACATGAAGATCGCCGTCGAGCCCAAGCCCAACGAGCCCCGCGGCGACATCCTGCTCCCCACCGTCGGCCACGCCCTGGCCTTCATCGCCGAGCTCGACCACGGCGACATCGTCGGGGTGAACCCCGAGGTCGGGCACGAGCAGATGGCCGGGCTCAACTACACCACGGGCATCGCCCAGGCCCTGTGGGCCGAGAAGCTGTTCCACATCGACCTCAACGGGCAGCGCTCGATCAAGTACGACCAGGACCTCGTCTTCGGGCACGGCGACCTCCTCTCGGCCTTCTTCACCGTCGACCTCGTCGAGAACGGCTTCGTCGGGGGCGGTCCCCGCTACGACGGACCGCGCCACTTCGACTTCAAGCCCTCGCGCACCGAGGACATGGACGGCGTCTGGGCGTCGGCCGCGGCCAACATGAGCACCTACCTGCTGCTCAAGGAGCGCGCCCTCGCCTACCGGGCCGACCCCGAGGTGCAGGCGGCGTTCGAGGCGAGCCGGGTGGGTGAGCTCTCGCAGCCGACCCTCGGCGAGGGCGAGAGCCTGGCTGACCTGCTCGCGAACCCCGCCACCTTCGAGGACTTCGACGTCGAGGCCGTGGCCGAGGCCGGCTACGCCTTCGTCGCGCTGAACCAGCTGGGCGTCGAGCACGCCCTCGGCGGCCGCTGAGCCGGGTGCCCGGCGTCGGGTGGGGCGTCAGCCGCCACTCGACGCCGGGTGCACGTGTGCCCTCCCCCGATGGGCGGCACCGGGCCCAACCTGGGCGCTCGTGTCGTCGGCGTCAGGTGAAGAGGGCCTGGCCCCACCACTGACCGGGATGCGTGCCGGGCGGGCAGGCAAAGACCGCCGAGCCGTTGAGCTCGATGTACTCGTTCAGCCCGTCGGCCTGCGCGAGCGCGCGTTGCATCGGCACGAACTGGGCCCCGGCGTCGCGCACGAACGCGATGAAGAACAGGCCCGCGTCGAGGTGACCGACGCCGTCCGTGCCGTCGGTGAAGGTGTAGCCCCGCCGCAGGATGCGTATGCCGCCCAGGCCGCTCGCGTGGGCGAGGCGGACGTGGGCGGTCGCCGGGATGGCCGGCGCCCCGTCCGGCCCCTTCCGGTCGCCTGGGACGTCGACGTCGAGGAGGTCCGGCCGAAGCCGAGCTGGGACCAGCGCACCGCGATGACCCCGAAGCCGAGGCGGACGAGGTTGCGCACGGCGTGAACGGCAACCTGAGGGTCGTCGGCGCAGGCCTGGACACACAGGTCACCGCCGCTCCGAGCCGTCTCGAGCTGGTCACCGGTGGAGGCCGGCAGGTCCTCGAGCGCGGCCGGTCTGCGGTCGGCGAGGCCGAAGCGGTCGTCGAAGAGCGACGGACCGAAGCCGATCGTGACGGTCAGCCCGGCCGGCGACAGCCCGTAGGCCTCGCCCGTGTCCTGGGCACCCTGCTCAGACCGCCCCCGACGAGTCCCCCCGGCGCGGCCTCGGCCCCGAGCGTCATCCGCTCGGCGGCTCGGGTCCACACCTGCAGGAGGGCGGCGAGCTCGTCCCGGTCCTTGGTCACCACGTCGAGCGCGACGAAGTGGATCCGGTCCTGGGCCGGGGTGACGATTCCGGCCTGGTACATGCCGTGGAAGTCGATCGGGGTCTCGAACCCGTCCGGTGAGGCCGCGGCCTCCGCGGGTGCGCTGGCCCGCCCGGCGGCATACGTCGCGCCGACCCCGACCACCGCCGCGGCCGATGTCGCGAGGACGCGGCGACGGCTCGGACCCGACCGGGCCGCAATGGATTTCGTCACGACGCCACCGCGCCCGGCACCTTCGCGACCTCCTCGGCGAGGGCGTCGAGCGAGACGGTCAGCGCCTTGAGGTCGGCGGCGGTGAGGGCGGTGCAGCTGACGTAACCACCCTCGGCGGTGCGGTGTGTGGCCAACCCGGAGCTGAGCTCCGTGCAGCGGGCGTCGAGGGCCTTCTGGAGCGCGGGGTCACGCTCGGTGATGACCGGCCGCAGGGTCGCGAGTGCTTGGCGGGATCCCTCGAGGTTGCCGTCGAAGTCCCAGAGGTCGGCGTGGGACCAGCGCTCCTCCTCGCCGGTGATCTTGCCGGTCGCGACCTCGTCGAGGAGGGCCTTGGCGCCGTTGGCGATGGACAACGCGGTCGGCTCGACGGTCGCGCTCCGGGCAGCGATCTCCGTGACGTCGGCGAGGAGCTGGTCGGCGACGGCGTCGGAGTCCGGCTGGAGGCCGTCCATCCACAGGTCCTTCTCGAGCCGGTGGTAGCCGGTGAACTCCTGGCCGCGCGCGACGTCCTCGCGTCCGTCGATCCTCGGGTCGAGATCGCCGAAGCTCTCGGCGACGGGCTCGATCGTCTCCCAGGGGTGCCGGGCTGGTGCGTAGAGAGCCTTGACCGCGGCGACGAACGTCCCGGTCCGCGTGACGAGCTCGTCCGCCTCCCCCGCCACGTAGGCGCGGTAGTCGGTGATGGCCTTGGCGACCTGCGCGTCTGCACTGCCCTTCGTGGCCGTCCCCGTGATTGTGAAGTCGGCGCGGATGCCGTCGCCGACCATCCCCGGCTTGCAGGCGCTC